>UQWK01000036.1 GCA_900544725.1 uncultured Collinsella sp. | reverse complement strand
CGCTAGAACTGAGAAGGGGGAGGCCTCGCGGCCTCCCCCTTTTTGCGTTAACACTTCACAATGTCGTCGCATTTCACCTGTAACCCGGTTGGGCTTATGGGTCATGAGCTTTTATTTAAAGACAATAAATCGAATCACAAGTGCAATTGCTATGACCATAATGATCAAAAGCAGGATTGTCAGTCGATGCTGCTTGCGTCGTTTACTTGACGAAACGAAGATTGATTTTCCCTGTTTTGGCGTTTCGAGATAACGAGCCGAATGCGTTAAGGTTTGCTTAGGTCGAGGACCTCTTTGCTGCCGAGTTATGGGCGTTTTCGTCGGGTCGTCATTGATTGCGCTGTTTTTTGATAACGGTGCATCTTTTAGATATACGGGATCGCCCGATGCGACGCCCATATGCTTACGTCCCGTTTGGGCATCCTCGAGCGTTTGATAGCGATTTCTCGTCACATACTCGGGCTCTGCATCATTAATGGGCTCTTGCGAGATGTGGGGGCGATGGAACCGTGGCGGCTGCGTGGAAGTATCTTCCCCCTGCGTCGGCATAAACATATTGTTCTGGTTTTGGTCGTCCATGATGCCCTTTAGCTCGTTACCAACAACGTGTACGCGCTCATTGTAAGCCCCTTGTTATTTGTAGCTGGGGACATACTCGGTATTTAAGCTCTGGTTCAAAGAACTTTAACCTTCCTAAAACCTGAGTCATACGCACTTAGATATGCTTATAGTACTGGACTCAAAAAACTTTATAGTCGATGTATATATGAGCACCGGGTGGGCATATATAAGAGCGTCAAAAGAAGTCCCAGTCACCTGGAAGATGACTCGGCAGTCCTATAAAGGAGTGGTAAACATGGCAAGCATGGTTCCTTATCGTTCGGTTTTTGGCGTTCGTCCCTCTGCAAGCTCGCTGTTCGATCTGTTTGATGATATGAGCGACCTAGCGAACAGCTCGATTGCCTCTAAGGCGTTCCCCGTTGACGTTGAGGATAAGGGCGATGGCTATGAGGTCAAGGCTTATCTGACCGGCGTCGCCAAGGACGATATCGATGTCGAGCTTAACGAGGGCCGTCTGTCCATTAGCGTGAATGTCGAGGAAGACGAGGAGAACGAGGGCAAGAACTTCCTGCAGAAGGAGTTCAGCTCGTACAGCGCGACGCGTGGCGTGTATCTTAAGGACGCTTCGAGCGAGGGCCTCTCGGCTAAGTACGCCGACGGCATCCTGACCGTTACGGTTCCCAAGATCGTTGAGAAGAAGAACGTCACGAAGATCTCCATCGACTAACTTCGTTGGTGTTTTGCGCTATTAAAAGACAACAAAAGGGGCTGGGAAGCGATTCCCGGCCCCTTTTGCTGTCTAGGACAGTCTATTGAATGGTTGCTGGCCGATACTGGCTTGCGGGGCGTATCGAGAGATTTCGCGATCCTTGGAGAAGGGTGGCGGAGCTGTCGACCTCGTCATCCAGGGTTGCGGCTAGAGCTTTGGCATAGCTTTTGACGGTAAGACTCGGGCGATTGTTATCTTGGCTGATATGCATGGCAATGAGCTGTTCGGTGCGATCGGTAACAAGCTCGCGTGCGGCTTCGGCGGCTTGCTCGTTGGAGAGGTGTCCCCTTGCAGACAGGATGCGCTCCTGAAGAAAGCGGGGATATTCTCCCTCGCGCAGCATGGTCACATCGTGGTTGCTTTCGAGCGCGAGGACTCGACAATCTTTGAGGGTGTTCATGGCTTGGCTCGATAGCTCTCCGGTGTCGGTGGCAAAGCCAATGGAATCATCGGGGGCGTCGAATCGAAAGCCGATTGGATTTATGACATCGTGTGATGTTGAGTAGGTTTGCACGTGGATGCCGGCAATGGATAGGGTGTCACCGGGGTCGAATTCCTCGACAGGCAGATGCGAAAGATTTTCTTTGTTCGAAAGAGTGCCCCTGCTGGCAAAGAGGGGGCCGTGCCAGTGCTTGCACCAGACATCGAGGCCCTTGATGTGATCGCTATGCTCATGAGTAATGAGAAGAGCCGAGACGTTGTCTGCCGAGAGCCCCAGTTCTGCCATGCGCTTTAATGTCTCGCGGCGAGAAAGTCCGTCATCGACCATAATGAGCCCCTGCGGGCCCTCGATGAGTGCGCAGTTGCCTTTAGAGCCACTGCCGAGGATATGAAGGTGCAGACGAGACATAAGATTCCAAAGGATACAATGGGTGCGGACGAATAGAGGAGGAAGCAAATGCCTACGGTATCTCAGCATTATGGACACCATGCCGTGCCTGGGGCAGTCGATGAGACCCGGACGAGACAGCAGGCTGCTCCTGTCGTGCTCATGGTATCAGGCGGCGCGGACTCGACGGCACTGCTTCTTATGGCGTGCACATCAAAGCTGGATATCCAAGACGGACGCGGTGTTGCCCCCATTGCTCGCGAGCGACTGCACGTGCTGCATGTGAACCATCATCTGCGCGGCAAGGCGTCCGATGGCGACGAGGCCTTTGTGCGTGAGCTCTGCGCGAAATATGGTTTACCGCTGTGCGTGGAGCACGCTTATTTTGATGGGGAGTCGGGCAATATTGAGGCCGCGGCCCGCGAAGTGCGCTATGCCGCGGCGCGGAGGTATGTTCGCGAGCTCTGCGCCCAGACGGGGGCACCGCGAACGGCGGCTCGTATCTGCACCGCGCACACGTCTTCGGATCGCGCGGAAACGTTTTTGATGAACGCGATTAAGGGTTCGGGGCCCGCTGGCCTATCGAGCATTCCTCGCCGGAGGAATATCGTGGTACGTCCCTTGCTCGACCTAACTCATGGCGAGCTCGTGGGCTATCTACAGGTACATGGTCAGCCGTGGCGTGAAGACGAGAGCAATGAGGATATCTCGTATCTGCGAAACTACGTGCGCCATCGGGTGATGCCGGTGGTGGCGCAGCGCAACGCGAGCGTCTGTAAGACGATTGGCGCCGCCTGCGAGATCTTAGGCGATGAGGACGCATTTCTTTCCCAGCTTTCCGCGCAGGCGTTTCGAAGCTGCCTGCGTAAGGAGGCGGCGGGTGCACTGGTCCTTGACGCTCGCCGACTGGCCGCGGCCGAGGTGGTGATTGCTCGGCGTATGGTGCGACTGGCAATTAAGCGTATCGACCCCGACGCTCGCCCGGAGATGCGGCATGTGGAGCGCGTGCTTGCCTGTGTCGCCGAAGGCTCGGGTTCGGTCACGCTGCCGGCGGGAATCGATGCGCGCGTGGAGTTTGGCATGCTGTCATTCAAGGCCCCGGCGGCGCGCGAGGGGTTAGTTGCCGATTGGGTCACCATTCCCGGTCGATTGCCGCTGGGGGCGGGCCGCATCCTGGTGGCAGAGCCGATAGCCGTCGAGCCGGGGTGTGATATTGTGCGCCGTGCCCGCGAACTTGCGGGTGCCGGAGGGGTGGTCGCTATGGTGGATGCCGCGACGCTGGGCTTTGCCGATCGCGATAGCGAACGGATGCTCGCCGGCTCGCGCGGGGAGATTCCCGCCGAGGCGCGTTTGGCGCGTCTGTGGGTAGACGGTCCCGCGCCGGGGGATGTGATGTGTCCGTTGGGCATGAGTGGGCGAAGTAAGAAGGTATCCGACCTGCTCAACGAGGCTCGTATTCCCGTTTCTGAGCGCGCAGGCGTTCCTGTGGTGAGAACGGCTCCGGGAGGTGCCGTGGTATGGGTCGCAGGCGTTCGCACGGACGAGCGTTTTAAATGCACGGCCGCAACGCGCGTGGCGTATCTGCTTCGTGTGGTCGATGCGGAATAGCGTCCCACGCCAGCTATTCTGTGCGACGTTGACGGTATTCCCGCGCTGATGGCGTACGGGCTGGAAAATATACCCCGTGCGCTGCTAGAATGTGAAGCTCGCGTCCATACGGCGGTGTGTGGGCGATAAGCACAAGAAAGGGTTGTCATGGCTTCTCAACATCCGGATATCGAGAAGGTTCTGTTTACGCAGGAGGATATCGACGGTATCGTCTCTCGCCTAGGCGAGCAGATTACTCGCGACTACGCGGGTAAGGATCTGGTGCTGATTGCGGTCCTGCGCGGCGCTGTGGTCTTTATGGGTGACCTGATGCGCAAGATCGAGCTGCCGACCAACATCGATTTCATGGCTGTTTCGAGCTATGGTGACGGTGTGAAGTCCTCGGGTATCGTGCGTATCATTAAGGACCTGGATATCGACATCCGCGGTCGCGACGTGCTGATCGTCGAGGACATTCTGGACTCGGGCCTGACACTCAAGTATCTGATGAAGAACCTCGAGAGCCGCAAGCCCGCTTCTCTGGAGGTCGCCGCCTTCCTGTGGAAGGACGTTGAGGACCGTACCTCGGCCATCACGCCCAAGTATGTTGGAACCCATTGCCCCGATGCCTTTGTGGTGGGCTACGGCCTCGACTATGCCGAGCGCTATCGTAACCTTCCGTATCTGGGCATTTTGAAACCGGAGGTTTATTCGTAAGATGCCCGACGACCGTAACGATAACAATTCCCAGACTCCCCGGGAGCCTAAGATCCCGGGGATGCCCGGAGGCAAGAAGCCCACGCGTACGGGCTGGCTGTATTTTATTTTGGCTTGCGCGCTCCTGGGCTACGC
The DNA here is from genome assembly GCA_900544725.1 of uncultured Collinsella sp. Taxonomy (GTDB): domain Bacteria; phylum Actinomycetota; class Coriobacteriia; order Coriobacteriales; family Coriobacteriaceae; genus Collinsella. Next base: position 16,217 of record UQWK01000036.1, on the reverse strand, counting down.
CTTCTTTAACATGGGCTCCGGCTTTGCCAATTCCAGCAATACAGTTAAGCTCGCGACGAGCGAGATGGTGAGTGCCATCAAGCAGGATCGCGTCGAAGATCTGACCTATACGGTTCAAGACGGAAGCGTGACGGGTCATTACTGGAAGACGAAGAAGGACAAGGGCGATACGAGCGAGCTCAAGAGCTTCTCCTCGACCTATGTCGGCTCCGATTCGCTTGCCGACCTTATGGCGGAGCACCCCGATACCAAGTACATCGTCAACACCAACGATCCCGATTTTTGGGGCGACTTGGCGATGAGCGTGCTTCCGACAATCGCCCTGATCGCTATCATGTTCTACTTTATGCGCCAGATGATGGGTGCCAACAACAGGAACATGCAGTTTGGCAAGACCAACGCCAAGACCAACGAGGCCACGCGCCCCAAGGTCAAGTTTGAAGACGTTGCCGGCGTGGACGAGGCAGTCGAGGAGCTCGAGGAGATCCGTGACTTTTTGAGCGATCCGGATCGCTATCGCAAGATGGGCGCCAAGATCCCGCGTGGCGTGTTGCTGGTGGGCCCTCCGGGCACCGGTAAAACGCTGCTGGCCAAGGCCGTTGCCGGCGAGGCGGGTGTGCCGTTCTTTAGCATCTCGGGTTCCGACTTTGTCGAGATGTTCGTGGGTGTCGGCGCCAGCCGTGTGCGTGACCTCTTTAAGGAGGCCAAGTCCCAGGCCCCGTCGATCATCTTCATCGATGAGATCGATGCCGTGGGACGTCAGCGCGGAGCCGGCCTGGGCGGCGGCCACGACGAGCGCGAGCAGACGCTCAACCAGCTGCTGGTCGAGATGGACGGTTTTGAGGAGAGCGAGTCGGTCATCCTGATCGCTGCGACCAACCGTCCTGACATCCTGGATCCGGCATTGCTGCGTCCCGGCCGTTTTGACCGCCAGGTTACGGTCGACCGTCCGGATGTGAAGGGCCGCGAGCAGATCTTGCGCGTGCATGCCGAGAACAAGCCGATGGACGAGGACGTTAAGTTTGAGAAGCTCGCCCAGATGACCGTTGGCTTCACCGGTGCCGATTTGGCGAACCTGCTCAACGAGTCTGCGCTGCTGGCTGCCCGACGCCATCGTTCCGTGATCTCGATGGACGAGGTCGAGGAATCGATGGAGCGCGTGATTGCCGGACCGCAACGCAGGGGTCGTGTGATGACCGAAGCCGAGCGCACCACGATTGCCTACCATGAGAGCGGCCATGCCCTGGTGGGTCACATCTTGGAGCACTCCGATCCGGTTCATAAGATTTCGATTGTCAGCCGCGGCCAGGCGCTGGGCTACACGCTGCAGCTTCCGCAGGAGGACCACTTCCTCAAGACCAAGAATGAGATGCTCGACGAGCTCGCCGTGTTCTTGGGCGGTCGCGTTGCCGAGGAACTCATGTGCGACGACATCACGTCGGGCGCGAGCAACGACCTGGAGCGCGCGACCAAGATGGCGCGCGAGATGGTCACGCGCCTGGGCATGAGCGAGGAACTGGGCACGCAAGTGTTTGGCGAGGCGCAGCATCAGGTATTCCTGGGTCGCGATTACGCCGATCACCAGGATTACTCCGAGGAGACGGCGCGCCGCATCGATATCGAGGTCCAGCGCATTATGCGTGAGGCCCATCGTCGTGCGGTCGAGATCCTGGATGCCCGTCGCGATCAGCTCGATTTGATGGCGAAGGTGCTGCTTGAGCGTGAGACCGTCGAAGGCGACGCCGTGAACGCCCTGCTCGACAACGAGTGGGATGCTTACCTTGAGCGCGAGGGCGATATCCTGGCGGCCAAGGAGGAGCGCAATGCCAAGGCGGCCGGTATGCCGACCAAGAAGCGTGCGCCTCGTATGAGCGAGGAGGAGCTGGCGGCTGATGCCGCAGCCTTTGCGCAGGCGGCCATGCAGGAGGATGCCGAAGCCGCATCCGATGATGCCGGCGATGACTGTGCCGCCAATGCCGGTGCCGACGCCGATGCCGACAAATAGCCTTTGTGGCGAAAGCCTCTGCGGGGAAACCTGTGGAGGCTTTTTCTTTTGAGCGATATTGGGCCATCTGTTGATTGGGGACAGACTTAAATGAGTGTTTTCACGCATTTAAGTCTGTCCCCAATCAACATTGCTGCGGCACTTTGCCCGACTAAAGCGTACAATACCGCCTATGCGAAAGGGGAACAGATGATCAACGAAACCATGTATGCTCGCGGTGCGGAAAGCTCCATCATCCGCGAGATTTTTAGCTATGGCCTTGAGCGTAAGGCGCAAATCGGCGCGGAAAACGTGTTCGATTTCTCGCTGGGCAACCCGAGCGTTCCGGCGCCCGCTGCCGTGGCGGAGTTCATCAAAAAGGCGCTTGAACTGCCGAGTGACCAGCTGCACGGATACACGCCCGCACCGGGCCTGCCGCAGTGCCGTACCGCCGTGGCTGAGTCGCTCAACCGCCGCTTTGGTACGAGTTATGAGGACAAGGATGTCTTTATGACCGTGGGCGCCGCGGCTTCGCTCACCTGCACGCTCAACGCCGTTACGAACCCGGGCGATGAGGTTATCGTCATTGCGCCGTATTTTCCGGAGTATCGCGTGTGGATTGAGAAGGCCGGCTGTACGTGTGTCGAGGCGCTCGCCGATGAAGATACGTTCCAGCTGAGCGTGGATAACGTGCGCAAGGCGATTACCGATAAGACGGCTGCCGTCATTATCGACTCACCCAACAACCCGACCGGCGCCGTGTATACGTGCGATACCCTGACGCGACTGGCCAATGTTTTACGCGAGGTCAACGCCAAGCGCGATCCCGAGAACCCGATTATGCTCATCTCGGATGAGCCGTATCGCGAGATTGTCTATGGCGCCGAGGTGCCTTGGGTGCCTTCGATCTACGAGCACACCATCGTGTGCTACTCGTATTCCAAGTCGCTTTCGCTGCCGGGCGAGCGCGTGGGGTGGATCCTGGTTCCCAATACGAACCCTCAGGCAGCTCGTCTAATGCCCGCCGTTGCCGGTGCCGCCCGTACGCTGGGCTTCGTGTGCGCGCCGGCGCTCTTCCAGCGCGTAATTATCGACTGCATCGATGAGCCGAGTGACGTTGAGGCCTATGCACGCAACCGCACCGCGCTTACCGATGCACTAGCGGAGTACGGCTACACCTATGTTGAGCCGGATGGTGCATTCTACCTGTGGGTGAAGGCGCTGGAGCCCGATGCGAACGCTTTCTGCGAGCGCGCGAAGAAGTATGAGCTGCTCGCGGTGCCCTCGGACAGTTTTGGCATGCCGGGCTGGTTCCGCTTGGGCTACTGTGTGAGCTACGAGACTATCGTTAACTCACTGCCCGCCTGGAAGCAGCTGGCCGACGAGTATCGTCAAAAGTAAAGCGCTCTGCTTACAATGTTTTACGTGAAACGGGGTTTGGTTTTAAGCCAGACCCCGTTGTCATGGACGTTGTGTCGTTGGGATGGAGCGGTTTTACGACCATCGAATGCTATGCGTACAATGAATATACGCGACGGCCATACTGGACAAGGAGACCTGATGCCCTACCTTCTTTCTTGTGATATTCATACTCATACGCTGTTCTCCGCGCATGCGTACTCAACCATTGAGGAGAATGTGTACTGGGCGGCGGAACGTGGCCTGCAGGTGCTCGGATCTGCCGACCATCTGAGCTCGATGGTTACGGCTTGCCCCAACGACCTGCGCAGTTTCCAGTTCTTTATTAACCAGGATATCTGGCCGCGCATTTGGAGCGGCGTGCTGGTGCTTCGCGGCGCCGAGGTCGATATCGTTTCGCTGGACGGAAGCTTGTTTGGCGAGGACATTCCCGTGTCGCTCGATATTGCCGGCGATTCGTACAGTCACCAGCATTCGCTGTTCGATTTGGTGACGCGTAATTTGGATTATTTGGTGGCAAGCGTGCATAATCCGCAGTTTGCCGAAGGCGCGACGCTCGCCCAAACGACCCAGATGTACATCAATGCCCTGGAGCACCCCAAGGTGTTCATGCTTGGGCATACGGGTCGTTCGGGCGTGCCGTTCGATATCGATGAGGTGCTGCTGGCGGCCAAGGCCAAGCACAAGATCATTGAAATCAACAACCATAGTCTTGAGCACGGTGCCGACACTGAGCATTGGGCCGTATGCCGCAAGATTGCCGAGCGCTGCGCCGAGCTGGGCGTGGGTATTGGAGTGTCGACCGATGCCCACATTGGTATGGCCATTGGCAAGCTCGAGCACGCCCGCAAGTTGCTCGACGAGATTCACTTCCCGCTGGACCTGATCGTGACGCGCGACCGCGAGACGCTGCTGCGCGAGATGGCGGCAGCCGGCGTATGCGACCTGCGCAAGGGGATGTAACGAGACTCATATGTCCAACGAAAGGGGGCGGTCCAGACGGGCCGCCCCCTTTCTAGTCCCAAAAATCTGCCGGGGTTGGTTAGCGGCGCTCGAGGACCGCTACTGTTTCGGTGTGGTCGGTGTGGGGGAACATGTCGACCGGCGTGATCTTGAGCAGTCGGTAGCCACCGTCGAGGAGCTGGTGTAGGTCGCGCTCTTGGGTGGCGGGATTACAACTGATATAGGTGATACGGCGCGGCTTAAGTGCGCAGGCGGCCTCGAGGAACTCGGGCGTGGAGCCGGCGCGCGGCGGGTCGATGGAAAGGACGTCGACGCGCTCGTTGTTATCGGCGGCGTCCAAGATGTAGTCGGTGGCGTCGTCGGCCATAAACCAAGCGCTGCGGGTGAGGCCGTTGAGCTCGGCATTGCGACGTGCGTCGGCAATGCCCGCCGGGTTGCGCTCCACGCCGAGCAGCATAATGCCGGCACCTCTGTCTTGGGCATCCTTCGCAGCGCACAGACCGATGGTGCCGCTGCCGCAGTAGGCGTCCATAAGAATGTCACCCTGCTGCAGATCCATGCCGTCAATCGCGAGCTGATAGAGTAGCTCGGTCTGCTGCGGATTGGTCTGATAGAACGCGGTAGGGGAGATATCGAATTCGCAACCGAGCAGCTGGTCGCGCATGCACTCGGCGCCATAGACGATACGAGTCTCCTCACCCAAGATGGCGTTACCGGGACGGCCATTGATGTTTTGGGCAACGGTGACGATATGCGGATCGAGCGCCGCGACGGCCTCAAAGAACTCCTGCGCATGCGGTAAGTCACGCTGGGCGGTCACGAGCGTAACCATGACTTGGTCTGTACGCCAGCCGCAGCGGACGACGGCATAGCGAAGCAAACCAAGATGCTTGTCCTCATTAAAGGCGGGAATATGCAGCCGCTCAGCTTCGCGTGCGATGCCGTTGAGAATCTTACGGGCGCCCGGCGCCTCGACAGGACATTCGGGCACGGCAACGATCTTGTGCGTGCCGCGCTCAAAGAAACCGCAACGGACAGCGCCCTCCTTACCGGGAGCAAAGGGAGTGGCAGCCTTATGGCGAAAGCCACGCGGTGCAGGATATTTACCCGGGTCGCCCAGGGTGACGTCCATACCGCGAATGGGATCAACAGCGATGCCCTCACGCTCACAAAGCGAAGCAAAAAGCTCCTCCATAGCAGCCTGCTTAGCTGCCAACTGCTTTTTATAAGGACGATTGAGCGCCGTACACCCACCGCAAGCCCGCATGATGGAACAAGGCGATTTGGGATCCACGGTTTTACGAGTAGGCTGAGCCGAATCCTTGCGCGAGCCCTTGGAACGAACGTGAGACGCCTTATCCCCGCCCTGACGAGAGCCAGAGCGCTTGGCCTTAGCCGACTTGCTTTTTGCAGCTTTAGAAGACTTGGATTTCGTAGAAGATTTCTCCTCCGACCCCTCAGCCGCCTCGATTAAAGCGCGACGAGCCTTACGCTCCGCACGAGATTCTGCCATGAATTAACCCCACTAATGTACAAATTGAAAGCTGCAAGCATTGTACCGTGCCAAGCTAGCAGACGATATACAAGCGTCCACTTCACGTCAGTGATAAGTCCAACGACGTTTGCCCGGCGTGGGCGGGGAGCGGCGCGTAATTAAGTTTATCGCGAGTTCCGCACGCAAAGGAAAGCACTTAATGTGCTTTCCGTCTTGCGCAGGACTGTAGAGCAGGAAACTTAATTACGCGCCGCTCCCCGCCCACGCCGGGCAAGCTCTCCCTTGTACTCCATCTCACTAAAGTGTATGATTCTGAACGTTACATGACTCACTTTATCTAACTAAAGTGCCATCAAGGGGGATACCATGAATACCGATATGTCTCGTCGTCAGTTCGTTGGTCTAGCCGGCTCACTCGCCACGGTGCTTGGCCTTGGTCTTGTCGGCTGCGGCGGTGGTGCCGGCAAGGGCTCCGCTGCCGGTTCTGCTGCAGCCAAGGATGTGAAGGGCGCTGCGGAGTCCAAGAAGCTCGTCGTGGGCTTTGACAAGTCCTATCCTCCGTATGGCTTTGTAGGCGACGATGGCGAGTACACCGGCTTTGACCTCGACCTTGCCAAGGCCGTTGCCGACAAGCAGGGCTGGGACGTTGAGTATGAGGCCATCGACTGGGACGCCAAGGACACGCTGCTCAACTCGGGTGCCATCAACTGCATCTGGAACGGCTTTACCATGGAGGGCCGCGAGGACGACTACACGTTCTCCGAGCCTTACATGCTCAACGAGCAGGTGCTCGTGGTCAAGAAGGACGCGGGTATCAAGAGCTGGGACGATCTTGCCGGCAAGACCGTGATTACCCAGACTGATTCCGCCGCACAGGATGTGCTCGAGGGCGACCAGAAGGATCTGGCCGCGACGTTTGCCACGCTCGATACCATCGGTGAGTACAACACGGCGTTTATGCAGCTCGAGAGTGGTGCAGTCGATGCCGTTGCCTGTGACCTCTCAATCGCTCAGTATCAGCTTGCCGCCAAGCCCGATGCCTATACGCAGCTCGACAAGCCGCTGTCCAGCGAGCACTACGCCGTTGGCTTTAAGAAGGGTGACACCAAGTCCGCCGATGCCGTGACCGAATCGCTCAAGGCACTCTACGAGGATGGCACGGTCAAGGACCTCTGCGATAAATATGCAGATTACGGTCTATCCTTCGACAACTGGGTTCTCAAGTAGCGACTTTCCCAGGCACTCGATTTTACCGCTCAAACCGTCGCTTGCGTACATTTAGTACGCGGCGCTCCTCTTTCACGGCAAACTCGGGCACCTGGAAAACCCGCTTTAGCATTGGGTTCGCTGTTCCGTTACTGTGAAAGAGAGCTTGGGTTGTCTATTCAGGTCATGATGCAGATGCTTGGCCAGGGATTCTTGGTCAGCTTGCAGCTGTTTGTGTTGACGCTGCTCGGGTCGATTCCGTTGGGAATCCCCGTGGCGTTCATGCGCATGAGCAAAATTGCGCCGCTCCGCTGGATTGCGCGCATCTATATTTCGGTGATGCGCGGCACGCCGCTCATGCTGCAGATGTTTGCCATCTACTTTGCCCCGTACTACGTGTTCGGCATCTCGCTCACGCCCGATTCCAAGTGGACGGCGTGCGTTGTGGCGTTCATCATCAACTACGCCGGCTACTTTGCCGAGATCTATCGCTCGGGCCTGCAGTCCATTCCGCGCGGTCAATACGAGGCCGCCGAGGTACTGGGTTACTCTCGTCTGCAGACGTTTTTGTACATCGTGATGCCGCAGGTTGCCAAACGCATTTTGCCGGCGATGGGCAACGAGATCATCACGCTGGTCAAAGACACGTCGCTGGCGTTTGCCATCGGCGTGGGGGAAATGTTCTCGACGGCCAAGGCGCTGGTCGCCTCGCAAGTGAGCATGGTGCCGTTTGCGATTGCGGCGCTGATCTACTGGGTCTTTAACTTCGTCGTCGAGATGCTGCTTGGCGCCGCCGAAAAGAAGCTGGACTATTATCATGACTAACTCAGTGATGAAAATCGAAAGCGCGCGCAAGGCGTTTGGCGGCAATGAGGTACTCAATGATATCTCACTCGAAGTAAAGCGTGGCGAGGTTGTGGCGATTATCGGGCCTTCGGGCGGCGGCAAGTCCACGCTTCTGCGCTGCGCCACGCTGCTCGAGACGCTCGACGGTGGCTCGCTTTCGTTTGGTGACCTTGCCGTTGCGACGGACGCGGGGTTGGGTGCGATATATGCGAAAGGTGACGTGCTCAAGCAGGCGCGCTCGCGGTTTGGCCTGGTGTTTCAGAACTACAATCTGTTTCCGCACTATACCGTGATGAAAAACATCACCGATGCTCCGATTCGCGTGCTCAAACGCCCGCGCGAGCAGGCCGAAGCACGTGCGCGTGAGTTGATCGCGCAGATGGGGCTTACGGGCAACGAGAACAAGGTGCCCTGCGAGCTTTCGGGCGGTCAGCAACAGCGTGTGAGTATCGCCCGCGCACTGGCGCTCGACCCGGAGATCTTGTTCTTTGACGAGCCGACTTCGGCGCTCGATCCCGAGCTAACGGCCGAGGTGCTGCGTGTCATTAAAGACCTTGCCGCGCAGAATATGACGGTGGTGATCGTGACGCACGCGATGCAGTTTGCGCGCGATGTTGCCGACCGCGTGGTCTTTATGGACGGCGGTCGCATTGTCGAGGAGGGTCCTGCCGAGCAGGTTATCGATCACCCTCGTGAGCAACGTACCCGTGAGTTCTTGAGTCGTATCGAGGGGTAGGCTCAGCTATCTACTCAGCTATTAATTGAGGCGAAGCCGCCGCAGGTCTTACGGTCTGGGGCGGCATTTTATTTGCATCGGCGGGGTCCAATAATCGCCTCGCGCACGTTCTCCTTCCTCTCGCCGCCTGTATTCATACGTGCGCCGAAAGGTGTGCATGGACAGTCACCCGTGAGGGTAGGGTGGTGGCATAGGACATTTGGAGGGTGAGTCGGCTCGGCTGCCGACCATGCTGCTCCCGGGATGGCACCGACCGCGAACTCTCCCCGTTGGCGTCGCGCAATGCGCGCGGCCCTGCAAGGAGGTCATCATGGGTGCTCCCAAGACCGGTAATGTAAGGAACGTGGTGCTCGTAGGCCAAGGTGGGGTGGGCAAGACTTCACTCGCCGAGGCCATGCTCCACCTTTCCGGCAAGACCGCCCGCCTGGGCGGACACGACGGCACCAAGCCCACGCTCGACTATGACCCCGAAGAGGTCAAGCGTTCATTCTCCATCTCGACGACCATCGCGCCGATCGACTGGAAGGGCGCGCGCATCAATGTGCTCGATGCCCCGTGCTACCCCGATTTTATCGGCGACGCCTTTGCCGCGATGAGCGTCTGCGAGACGGCTCTGTTTGTGGTCGATGCCGAGGCCGGCCCGCAGCCTACGACGGTTAAGCTCTGGTATGCCGCCGAGGACCTGCGCCTAGCGCGCGCGGTGTTCGTAAACCGCCTGTCGCGCTCCGAGGCCAGCTTTGCGACCACAATGGATCTGCTGCAGGAGCGCTTTGGCACGCGCCTGGGCGCCGTGACCCTTCCCTGGGGCGAGGGCGAGGACTTTGACGGTATCATCGACCTGGTGCGCATGAAGGCGCGCCATTGCAACGGCGCCGAGGCCGTTGAGTCGGAGATTCCCGAGGAGTATCGTGCCCAGGCCGAGGAGGCCCACGACCATCTGTGCGAGCTGGTGGCCGAGGCCGACGATGAGCTGATGATGAAGTACCTGGAAGGCGAGGAGACGCTGACGCAGGAGGAGCTCGAAGGCCTGCTGTCGAAGGCGATCGCCGAGCGCATCTTTGTGCCGGTCTTTGCGGGCGATTGCATCAAGGAGCAGGGCGTCAACTCGCTGATGGACGACATCGCCACGTACTTCCCGGCGCCGACCGACTACGGCGAGATGCCGCTCATCGACGGCGATTCGCTTAAGATCTCGAGTGACGATGACCGCCCGGTGGCGTTTGTGTTTAAGACCCTGGCCGATCCGCAGCAGGGTCGCATCAGCTTTATCAAGGTGCTGACGGGCACGCTTGAGCCGGGCCTTGAGCTGATCAACGCGCGTACCCGCAAGAGCGATCGTCTGGCTCACCTGTATGTGATGTGCGGCCGTGACATGACCGAGGTCGGCCACGCTTATGCCGGCGATATCATCGTGGCGCCCAAGCTGGCGGCCGAGACGGGCGATACGCTCTCGATTACCGGCAAGGTCGAGGCTGCGGCGTTTAAGTTCCCCAACTCGCAGTACCGCATCGCCATCGAGGCAGAGAATCGTGGCGACGAAGAGAAGCTCTACACGTTTATTGAGAAAGCCTGCAAGGCCGATCCGACCATGAGCATCGATCGTGACGAGGAGACGGGTCAGACTATCATCTCCGCTGTGGGTGAGGCGCAGGTTTCGGTGCTGCTCAACCGTCTGGAGGACCGCACCAAGGTCGCCGCCAAGAGCGTGCCGATCCGCATTCCGTATCGCGAGACCATTCGCCGCACGGCGAGTGCTCAGGGCCGCCACAAGAAACAGACTGGCGGTGCCGGTCAGTATGGCGACTGCTGGCTGCGCGTTGAGCCGCTCATTGGGCCCGACGGCACGAGCGATGGCTATGAGTTTGTGGACGAGGTCGTAGGTGGCCGTATCCCGCGCTCGCTCATTCCCGCCGTGGACAAGGGTGTCCAGGAGACCATGAAGGACGGCATCATTGCCGGCTACCCGCTTACGGGCATTCGCGTGGCCGTGTACGACGGTTCGTATCACAGCGTCGACTCCAACGAGATGGCGTTCCGCGCGGCGGCTCGCATCGGCCTGCGCAAGGCATGCGCCGATGCCGACCCGGTGGTGCTGGAGCCCATCGAGGAAATCACGGTGACTATCCCCGAGAGCTACGCCGGCGCCGTGATGGGCGACATCTCGGCCTCGCGTGGTCGCGTGACGGGTATGGAGACCGATGAGCGCGGCGATACCGTGGTCATTGCCCAGGCGCCGCTGGCCGAGCTGACGGATTATTCGACGCGCCTGCGCTCTATCACGCGCGGCACGGGCGACTTTACCATGAAGCCCGCCGGCTATGAGCAGGTGCCTTATGACGTTCAGGCCAAGCTAGTCGAGCGCTATGAGGAGGGCCGCGCCAAGTAACGTGTGACTTTGCCTGCAACATATATGCCGATGTAAGGGCCGCTCTGGGCAATCCAGGGCGGCCCTTTTTGATCCCTAGGGGACGGAGGAAAACGGATCATTTTAGGTTCGGGGGCAGCTTGGACGGCCCTAGTCCCCCGAGGCCTGGTTGCGGCCGGTGGCATAGTCGATCTGCACATGCGGCTGCAGGTTGTAGCAGTACACGTGGAAGCAGAGGGTCTGGCCGTGGTCCTCGACCGATTGCGCCTCAAGGCGTACGCCACGGCAGACAAGTTCCTCTTCGTTATACATGGGCGTGACGCGGTAGAGCACATGGTTACCCGTATCGCGAATATAGTCGAGGATCTGCTCTTCAAACGGCAGCATGCCCGTTTCGTTGAGATAGCGCGTGCCGGTGAGGAGATTTTTGCGGTTGGCGTTTTCGCCGCAGAGCGACCAGGCGATAAGGTGGCAGCGGTTGTAGAGGCTCTGGCCCGGAATAAAGTCGTAGCGCTGCTGATGCCATCCGGCTGGGTGGATACGCGAGATGTCGCCGCGCTTGCCCTGACCGAGCGACTCGGGGCCCACGCAGGCAAGCGCTTTGCGTGTGCGGCCCAAGCTGTCGAGCTTGGAGAACTTCTTAAAGCAGCCCTCTTCGGTGGCGCGCTCGTATTCATCGAGCGTGAATGACGGCGTGCCGAGCGGGTGCGTGCTGTCGGCGCGCAGGGCAACGTAGGGATTGCCGCCGTAGTCGGGAATGCTGCTGAGATAAACACCGCGGGCGCGGTCGAGATCGGGATTTTCGACCTCGTCGATGGGGGTGGCGGCGCTGTTTGCGGAAGCGTCGTCACCGGTGTCGGTTGCGGCGGAATCGGAGCTACCGCCAGAGTCTTGGCTATTTTGAGAGTCCGAGGAGCCTGCTGTTCCCGATTCGAGTCGGGCAACCAGGTCTGCCTCGTCGTCGGTGCGGCTGGGACTCTCGTTTTGTTTTTCGGCCAGAGCCGCCGCCTGCTCATCGCTTTGCGGCGACAACAACTTGGGCGCTCCGTCGAGCGATCCCGTAAACAGCGCAAATCCCAGCACCACGGCGGTGCCGATGGAAAGTACTTGCTTGTAGGCGGACTTGCGCGACATTGTGGCTCCTGGATAGTCGGTTGGGAATCTACCAGTCTAGCAGGTGCCGCTACGAGCCGTTCCATCGAACAAATACTTAAGATTTGGGACAAACGTTCCTGATCACTTTGTCCCGCGGCCTAGATCGAGGTGGAGTCGAGCCAGTTGAGCTTGCACTCCAGAATGCGCTGCTCGCCGGGCTCGCTGCTGCCGTCAAGCAGGGCGAGCAACATTTCGGCCGCCTCGCGGCCTTCCTGGTCGACGGGCTCGATGATGGTGGAGACGGTGGGCGTGGTGAGATTGGTCCAGTCCTCGCAGTTGAGTCCCAAAAGGCCAATCTGCTGCGGAAGCAGATGGGCCATAGGCTGAAGCGCCTTGTAGACGCGGGGGAGTGCCCATTGGTTTTGCACGAAAATAAGCGTGCGTTTGGCGGGATTGAACTTGTACTTAAAGTACTCGGTGAGTTCGCTGATTGACGGCTTGTTGTGGTCGATGGGGATGGCTTTGTAGAGCTGCCCGTTTGCGGCCAGCGCCTCGGCATAGCCCTGGAAGCGCTCCATGCGGGTGCGCATTTCGGTCATGTTGGCGGCGATGGAAAAGAAATCTTCGTAGCCGGCATCGAGAAGCGCCTGCGTGGCGTTGTACACACCGTCGTAGAGGTTGGTTTTGATCCAACTGGTGCCCGGGCTATAGATGGCCGCGTCGAAGAAGACGACTGGTTTGCCGGCGCGCCTAATGCGGTCGTGGACGGCTTTGAAGTTTGCCGTGGGTTGGATGATAAAGCCGTCGACGCCCAACGAGAGCATCTTTTCGACGTACATGAGCTCGGTGTCGGGATTGAAGTTGCTCGTGCAAACGACCGTCTGATAACCCGCAGGGAGCATGACCTGTTCCATGCCGTTGAGGACAAGCCCTGCCCACTTGTTGGTGTTATCCAAAATGATGATGGCGATGACGTGGGTTTGCTTGCCGGTGAGTGTCTGCGCCTGGGCGTTGGGAACGTATCCGAGCTCCTTGATGACGCGCGCAATCTTTGCCTGCGTCTTTTCGCTAAGCTTTTCTCGTTTGTCGTTGAGGTAGTACGAGACGCTTGCCGTTGAGGTTCCCGCCTCGCGAGCGACGTCTGCGATCGTGACGCGCTGTTTTGCCACAGCGACTCCTTCCGACAGATGAGCATTTTCCAACATAATGACTTTGAGCCTTGGTGAGGGGTGCGCTTCGGTGAGCGACCTTTTCCTTCCATATGAGTATGCAACAAATGCGGTGTACGGGTGGGGTCGAAATATGTGACCGGCATGCGCTTCTGCCGTCTACCGAGAAAATCAAATACTTCTTGACTTTTTAAATCGAGGGTAAAATCGCAGGATTCATTTTTGGTTAAACGCATAACCAAAAAGCATAACCAACGCTCTGACCTGCGCGTTTACCGAAATGAGCTGGCATTAAGAAAAGTGAGCACCTATATTGGTCTTGTCGAAAAGACAGCAAGTCCAAACGGCAGGGGATGCTCCGGAGGCCTCCGCAAACGGTGTCTTGCGCACGCAACTCTATGAAAAGAGGGAAGCAATGAAGATCGTAGGCGTTGCCGCCTGTACCGTGGGAATCGCCCACACGTATATGGCCCAGAAGGCGATTCAAGATGAATGTGCCGCCCGCGGCATCGAGTGCAAGGTCGAGGCTCAGGGTGGTCTGGGCATCGAGAATGAGCTCACGCAGGAAGACGTTGATTCCGCCGACCTGGTCCTTGAGTCCGTTGACGTGGGCGTCGAGAACGAAGATCGCTTTGAGCAGAAGATGGCCGAGGGTAAGTTCCTGAAGGTCGGCACTTCCGACGTGATTGCCGATCCGGCGAAGATCATCGATCAGGCTGTTGAGATCATCAAGGCGACGGGCGGCGCCGTTGACGCGCCCAAGACCGAGGCCAAGGCAGAGAAGAAGGCCGTCTCCGCTGCCCCGCAGGCCCCGATACCGGCGTCCAAGCAGTCCATCTTTGCCGATCCTGGTAAGACGCTGCTCAATGCATTCAATACCGGCGTTTCCTATTTTATCCCCATCGTCGTTATCGGTGGCGTGTTCCTTGCATTCTCGTTGGCATCCGGCACCGCCGGCGCCAGTGGCATGGAGGTCACCAACCCGCTGATGGTGAGCCTTAACACCATCGGCATGGCCGGCATCTCCATGATGATCCCGGTCCTGGCTGCCTACATCGCCTACTCGATGGCCGGCAAGCCTGCACTGGCCCCCGGCTTTGTCCTGGGCTATCTGGTCAACAACGCCGTCGTCACTCCCAGCGGCAACAGCGTCTCGACCGGTTTCTTGGGCGCCATGATTATGGCCGTCATCTGCGGCTACTTTGTCCGCTGGATGAAGACCTGGAAGGTCAACAACACCATCCAGACCATCATGCCGATCCTGATCATCCCGATTCTGACCTCGCTCGTCCTGGGCATGGCCTACATCTACATCCTGGCCACGCCGCTTGGCTTTGTGATGGACTGGCTCACCTGCGTGCTCGGCAGCCTGCAGGGTGGCTCCGCCGTCGTCCTGGGCCTGGTCATCGGCGTTATGACCGCCTTCGATATGGGTGGCCCCATCAACAAGACCGCCTCGACCTTTACCATGGCCATCATGGCCTCCGGCATCTATGGCCCCAACGGCATGTTCCGCGTCGCCGTCGCCATTCCCCCGATCGCTTGCGGCCTTGCCGCGCTCATCGCCAAGAACAAGTTCGATGACGCCGACCGTCAGATGGGTATCTCCGCACTGTTCATGGGCTGCATCGGTATTACCGAGGGCGCTATTCCCTTCGCGGTCAAGGATCTTGGCCACACCCTGCCCGGCATCTGCATCGGCTCTGCCGTGGGCGCCGCTCTCGCCGCCTTCCAGGGTATCGACTGCTACGTTCCGCACGGTGGCTTTATCGTCGCCTTGGCCACGAACAACGTCGCGCTGTTCTGCCTGGACATCGTGATCGGCTCTGTGGTCGCCGCCGCGATCCTGATTGCCATGAAGCCCAAGCTCGACAAGCAGGCCAAGTAAACCTTAAAGGACTCCGGTTGCGCGGAGGGCTGGATTTGACTCCGCGCAACCGCCCCCAAACAACAAAATCCATCCGTACTGAAAGGGTCCGAACCCGGACCCCAGGGAACTTTTGTCAAAAATCCTTAGGAGAAGGAGAACAAAATGTCCAACCTCACCATCCGCCAGGCCGTTCAGGGCATGCTCAAGCTGCAGGACAGCGGCGACCACGCAACCATGGTCGGCATTGGCCCCATGAGCCCCAATCTGATCCAGGCCGTGTTCGAGCTTGCCCGCGACGAGGACTTCCCGCCCATGTTCATCGCCAGCCGCAACCAGGTCGATATGGACGAGATGGGCGCCGGTTACGTGAACGGCTGGGACCAGACGCGCTTTGCTGCCGACATCAAGAAGGCCGCCGACGAGGTTGGCTACACTGGTCCGTACTACCTGTGCCGCGACCACGGCGGTCCGTGGCAGCGCGACGAGGAGCGCAACGCCCACCTGCCCGAGGATGAGGCCATGGAGCTCGCTCGCAAGTCCTTTGTCGCCGACATGGAGGCCGGCTTCGACCTGCTGATGGTTGACCCGACCAAGGATCCCTATCAGATCGGTAAGGTCATCCCGCTCGACGTGGTGCTTCGCCGCACGATCGACCTCATCGACTATCTTGAGCAGTATCGTCGCGAGCACAATCTGCCCGAGGTCGCCTATGAGGTCGGCACCGAGGAAACCAACGGCGGTCTGACCTCTACCGACAAGTACGAGGAGTTTATCTCCCAGCTGCAGCCCGAGCTCGAGAGGCGCGGATGCCCCATGCCCACCTTCATCGTCGGCCAGACCGGCACGCTTACCCGCTGGACGGAGCAGGTTGGCCACTACAACTTCAAGAACGCTCGCGAGCTTGCCGATATGGCTAAGCGCTACGGTGTGGGCCTGAAGGAGCACAACGCCGACTACCTGGACGATGCGACGCTGCTCGAGCACATCCCGGCACACGTGACCGCCTCCAACGTCGCTCCGCAGTATGGCACCGAGGAGACCCGCGCCTACCTCAAGCTCTGCGCCACCG
>UQWK01000035.1 GCA_900544725.1 uncultured Collinsella sp. | reverse complement strand
CAGAATCCCACGTGTGACCTCGTTGCCGCCAAGATCTGCGAGATGGAGGGCGGCATCGCCGCAATGCTCACGAGCTCGGGCATGGCTGCGAACTTCCTCGCAATCTTTAACGTGGCCGGCGCCGGCGATCATGTGGTCGCGAGCTCTGCCATCTACGGTGGCACCTACAACCTGCTCGCCCACACCATGGGCCGCATGGGCGTCACCTGCACGTTCGTCGCTCCCGACTGCACCGATGAGGAGCTGGAGGCCGCTTTCCAGCCCAACACCAAGCTCGTCTTTGGCGAGACCATCGCCAACCCCGCTCTTGCCGTGCTCGACATCGAGCGCTTTGCCAAGGCCGCGCATGACCACGGCGTGCCGCTGATGGTCGACAACACCTTCCCGACGCCCGTGATGTGCCGTCCCTTTGAGTGGGGCGCCGACATCGTCACGCACTCCACCACCAAGTACATGGATGGCCACGCGGCCTATCTGGGTGGCGTGATTGTCGATCACGGTCAGTTTGACTGGATGGCCCATGCGGACAAGTTCCCGGGCTTCACCACGCCCGACGAGAGCTACCACGGCGTGACCTATGCCGAGAAGTTCGGCCGCGAGGGCGCCTTTATCACCAAGGCCACCGCGCAGCTTATGCGCGACCTTGGCCCCATGCAGAACCCGCAGGCGGCGTTCTTCCTGAACAGCTCGCTCGAGAGCCTGCACGTGCGCATGCCGCGTCATTGCGAAAACGGCCTGGCCGTCGCCAAGTTCCTGCAGAGCCATCCCAAGGTGCGCTTTGTGAGCTATCCGGGCCTGGAGGGCGACAAGTACTACGACATGGCTCAGAAGTACATGCCCAATGGTACCTGCGGCGTCGTGAGCTTTGGCTTTAATGGTGGTCGTGCGGCGGCCGAGACCTTTATGAAGAGCCTCAAGCTCGCCCAGATTGCCACGCACGTTGCCGATGCGCGCACCTGCTGCCTGCACCCGGCAAACGCCACCCATCGTCAGATGAACGACGAGGAGCTCATCGCCTGCGGTATCTCCGCCGACATGGTGCGCCTGTCGTGCGGCCTTGAGGACACGGCCGATCTGATTGCCGACCTTGAGCAGGCGCTCGAGCAGTGCTAGGCTAGCATGCGTGCGAGGCGTGGGACGGCTTTTCGGCTGACGACGTCCTCATAGTTCCGATTCCGTAGGCGGGACCCCGATCGTGACCGTTTGTAGGCGATTGGGGTCCCGTTTTTGCGTTGCACGATAGAAAGGATATACATGGAGAAAACTGCCGAGCAGCTGCGCCGCGAACACATTGCTCTGGAGGGCGACACCCACGGCAAGAATAAATGGGCGATTCTGTTCACCGTGCTCGCCATGACCTTTATGGCGTGTCTGGATGCGAGCATCGTGACGGTGGCGCTCCCAGTGATGCAAAAGGAGCTGGGGGTGGGTCTCGACCGCATTCAGCTCGTGAGCTCGGCGTATCTGCTCGCGACGTGTGTCGCCATGCTGCCGTTTGGCCGCTTGGGCGATGTGCGCGGCAAGGTGAATGTGTTCCAGCTTGGTGTGATCGTCTTTACGGGTGGCTCGCTGCTTTGCGGGCTCTCGGCTTCGCTCGAGGTGCTTATCTTGGCGCGTTTCGTGCAGGGCATTGGCTGTGCCGCCGCGATGGCCAACAATATGGGCATCATCACCGAGTCGTTTCCGGCGCGTGAGCGCGGTCGTGCCATGGGCATCCTCGCGACCTTTGTGGCTCTTGGCATGATGTGCGGCCCCGTGCTCGGCGGCGTGCTGGTGGCGAGCTTTCCCTGGGAGAGCATCTTCCTTATCAATCTGCCCGTTGGCGTAATCTCGTTTATCGTGGGACTCTATACGCTGCCGCATGTGAAGCCGGAGGCTGGCGAACGCCCTATGCCGTTGACAGAGGCGGCGCGTCGCTGCTTTGCGAGCTCGGCTTTCACGATTAACCTGGCTTGCATGCTTATCGTGTTCGTGGGTATCGGTGCCTCCGAGTTTGTGCTGCCGTTCTACTTTCAGGATGCCCACGGCTTTAGCTCCGATATCTCCGGCCTGTTGTTTTTGGCGATGCCGGTCGTGAATGCCTTTGTGGGCCCGCTTTCGGGCTCGGTGTCCGACCGTGTTGGTTGTGAAGCGCCCACGGCCGTTGGCCTGGGCGTGTACGTGTGCGGTCTCTTTGCGGTGAGCACGCTTGACGAGCACTCTTCCATCTTGATGATCGTGTGCTGCGTCGCGTTTATGTCGTGCGGCACGTCGATCTTCCAGAGTCCCAATAATTCGCTGTATATGGGTTCGGCTCCGCGTGAGGCGCTTGGCTTTGCGGGCAGCTTGAGCAGCTTGGCGCGCTATGCGGGCATAGCGCTGGGTATTACGGTGGCGTCGCGCATCCTGTATGGACAGACGAGCGCGGTAATGGGTAAGACAGTCACGAGCTATGTGGCGGGTCGTCCGGACGTGTTCCTCTTTGGCTTCCGTTTGGTATTCTACGTGCTGATGGCCGTTGCCTCCGTTGGTTTTGCCCTCACGTTGGTGCGTTTGGTGAGGACGCGCGCCCGGCATTAGCGTGTTTGGGAGTCGCCTGCCAAGAAACACGCCCATCTACTACGTTTAACTGCGCATCTCCAACCATGACGCATTCGGTAAAAACAAAAGCGCAGGTAGAGAGCCAGCCGGTTTTTGAAAATCGGGGGTATGGACGTGGGTGTCGGGTTAAACGTAGTAAATGGGCCGATTTCGTGGCGAGCATCGCCGAATGATCCCCCGGGGACGGAGGAAAAGGGCTCAAAAGGTAGTCAAAAGAGCCCCGTCCCAAATTGGCTGGTCTTGCAGCTTTATGGTGCGATGTGGCTTGTGGGGCGGGCGGGGGTCGGTCCGTGGTAGACTATCGAACAACGTTTATTAATCGCGCGGTATCGTTGCCGCGAGAAGGGGTTGCGCCATGCAGGAGCTTGAGGATCGTATTCGCCATGACGGCATCGTAAAGGCCGGTAATGTCCTTAAGGTTGATGCCTTCCTCAACCACCAGTGCGACGTTGAGCTGTTCGACCACATGGGTGCCGAGTGGGCCCGTCTGTTCGAGGGTGTCGAGATCAACAAGATCCTGACGATCGAGGCTTCGGGCATTGGCATGGCTTGCATCGCAGCTCAGCATTTTGGCGGCGTGCCGGTGGTCTTTGCCAAGAAGGCACAGTCCATCAACCTCGACGGCGAGCAGTATGCCACGACCATCTACTCCTTTACCAAGCAGAAGGAGTACCCGGTTATCGTGGGCAAGCGCTTCTTGTCCGAGGGCGACAAGGTCCTGATTATCGACGACTTTTTGGCCAACGGCTGCGCGCTTGAGGGTCTCATCAAGATCTGTGAGGCTGCGGGCGCCGAGGTTGCCGGCATCGGCATTGCCGTGGAGAAGGGCTTCCAGGGCGGTGGCGATAAGCTCCGCGAGCGCGGCTTCCGCGTTGAGAGCCTGGCCCGTATCGCCGAAATGGACTGCGAGAACGGTGAGATCACCTTCGCCTAGGCGCGCAACACAAGCGATTGGTATGCGATGTGACAAAGGGACTGTCCCTTTGTCACATTTTTTGTATGAGGGGAGGTGTTGATATGGACGAGAACAAGATGGGATGGCGCGAGTATGCGCGCTATGCAGAGATGTCGGTCGAGGAGTTGGCACGCGATTGCGAGGTGCAGGTGTTTCGCGCGACGGGCCCGGGCGGACAGGGCGTGAACACGACGGACTCGGCGGTACGCATGAAGCATGGGCCCACGGGGATTGTCGTGACGGCGCGCGAGAGCCGTAGTCAGTTTCAGAATCGCAGCTGCTGTCTGCGTAAGCTGAGGGCAGAGCTTGAGCGTCGTGGCCGTCCGCCGCGGCGTCGCGTTAAGACCAAGGTGCCACAGCGATCGCGCCAGCGCAGGCTCAATGACAAGCACTTCAACGCGATTAAAAAGGCCAACCGTCGCAAGCCGGGCGGGGAGGAATGATCTTCTCAATAAGTTGCGGTGAAATAGGGATTGTTTTGCGGCTTTAGATGCATAAACAGTCCCTATTTCACCGCAACTTAGGTGGGGTTAGCGGGTTGGGTGCCAGACCTCGAGAACGGCGGGAAGAATGTCCACCTCGATGCGCGAGGCGACGACGGGCTCGCCGTCGGCCTGAATGGGGTAGTCGGGCTCCTCGAACGTGAGCTCGGCATGACGGCAACGACGCATGCGAACCGGTGGCAGCTTGGTGTGGCGGCCATCTTTGGCCGAAAGGAACATGGGAAGCGCTACCGCTCGCGGAACGGGGCCGCAGGCGTAGCATACGTCGAACATGCCGTCACAGGGGTCGGCGTCGGGACAGATACGATAGCCCGAGCCATAGGTAGGACCCAGCTGAATCGCCATGATGATCGCCCTCACGCGCTCGGCGGGCGCCCCGTCAAAGCTGACTGCCATGGGGTAGTTGCGATAGCGCAGACCAAACTGCTCAAGTCCCGAGAGGGTGTAGAGCGGAGCGCCGGTGAGGCCCGTCTTTTTGCGCAGCTCGGTGGTGCCCAGGCCGATGGCGGCGTCAATACCGATGGAGAGCGTCTGGTCGTAGTACTCAACGGTAGCCTCGCCGCTGCCGTTTGCGGGGTTCCATGAGCGAATGCGTCCGATATCCTGGTGCTGTAGCTCGCAGGTGAGCAGCGCGCCAAAATCCTTGCCGGAGAAATCGTCGATACCGAGCGTTTGGGCAAAATCGTTGCCGGAGCCTACGGGTAGAACGGCAAGGGCGGGACGGTCCGCCTCATCCAGCGTCATGAGTCCATTGACGACCTCGTGGATCACTCCGTCGCCGCCGAGTGCGATAACCGTGCGGTAGCCCTGGGCCCGTGCGGCAAGTTCCTTGGCATGTCCCATGCGCTCGGTCAGCACCAGATCAAACTGGGATGAGCGCGCGGTCATGTCCAAAAAGCGCTGCAGGCGCTCGGCAACTTCGCGCGCCGCACCCGACTGGGCGGCGGGGTTGGCGATGATGAGCGTGCGACCAAAATCAGTTACGTGCATGGGGCGACTCCCGGCGTGTGACATGACAGTGCGGTCGCGTTCAGGTCGAATTGCCCCCGATTGTGGCTGCACGGCGAATATTTACGTCTACTCTATCAGGTCGTTGTGGCGCTCGATAGCATCCGCCACCGTACCGCCCTCGTCCACAATAAGCGAACGGCGTTTAGGCGAGATAATGCGCTGAGCGGGATACACGCCGCGGTGGCCGCCGACGAGATAGCTGATAAACGCTACGATCACGAAGAAGCCGGCTGCCGTGCCGTGGAACAGGTCGATGGCCATCATGCAGGTGGTGATGGGTACGTTAAGGCCGGCACAGAACACGCCGAGCATGCCCAGCGCCGCCAGAAAGCTGGGGTCGATTCCGACGAGGCAACCGATCCAACCGCCGAGCGCCGCACCGATGCCAAACAGGGGTGTGACCTCGCCTCCTTGGAAGCCGGCGCCCAGGGTGAGCGCCGTCACCACGAGCTTGATGACTGCGTCGGCAAGGGTCGTGTTACCGGCGAACCCGGCGCCCGAGAGCCAGGTGGCAAGGCCGGCATACTTCCAGGCGTCGAGCATCGCGTAGGCCGCGAGCACCACGAGCGCGCCCACGAGTGCGCGAGCAAGGTAGTTGGTGATAAAGCGGTCGTACAGGCTCTTGACGGTACGAACCGACCAGGCAAAGAGACGTGCGGTGAGACCAAAGATGATGGCGCTGATGACTACGATGACAACCGTCCGTGGTGTCATGTTGGGAACGCCGGCGATAACATTCGCCTCGTACTCGGTTCCCAAGGCAAGCGACGTAAAGTAGCCGGTAAACGATGCGACCAGGCAGTAGATACCTGCGGTGTAGTCGATCTTGCCGATAAAGCACATCTCCATGCCAAAGAAAGCTCCGGCAAGGGGCGAACCGAATACGGCGCCAAAGGCCGATGAGATGCCGGCGAGCATGAGGTCGTGGTGGTCATGCTTTTTGAGGTGGGCGAGGCTCGAGATGTTACTGGCGATAGTGCCGCCAATCTGCACCGCAGCCCCCTCGCGACCGGCCGATCCGCCGGTGAGGTGCGTGAGCGTGGAGCAGACGAAGGTGAGGACGGCCATGCGCATATGGATAAGGCGTGTGCCCAGGGCGGAGTCGATGACCAGGTTGTTACCTCGTTTGGCGGCAAGGCCGTGGTTTTTGTACACCCATGCGGTGGCAACGCCCACAACGGGAAGCAACGCGTAAATCCACACGTGGTGCTCGCGATAATCGGTCGCGATATTCAGCGAGGCCAAAAATGCCCAAGCGGCAACACCCATGGCGAGCGAGACGATGACGACGAGCGCGAGCAGTTTGGCGCTTGCAAACAGGTTGCGGGCGTTGCGGCGTGTGTCGGCGGCCAAGAGCTGCTCGGAGCGGGTGAGTTGACGCCTGCCGGCCATGATGACGTCGCTAAGGGAGAAAAAGCCGCCATCGTCGAGCGGCTGGGAATGATCCTGCGCTTCGTTTGCGCTTTCGGGTTTGTTGTTATGAGCCATATATTCCTCTTTTAGGTTGCAACGCAAGCATTATAAAACGCGGCAAGCGCGACGAGCCGGTGGGTTGGTTTCCATTCTGTTTCGCGGCTTGCGGCCGACAGGTGTATTTGCGGGTACAGGCCAAATCGCGGTCGCGCGTCGGGGGATTATACTGAGACAAGCATAAAGAATCGGCGCTCCTGTTGTGCGCCGTGGCATTAAGAGGTGCATATGGCAGAGAAACTCATTCCGCTGGAGGACGCGCAGTCGATCGTTCTGTCGCACGTTGCTCCGACCGATCTCGTCGAGATTCCCGTGTGGCAGGCCGCCGGTCTTCCCTTGGCCGAGGACGCGGTGGCCGATATCGACATTTCGCCGTTTGCCAACAGCGCTATGGACGGATATGCCGTGCGCTCGGCGGACTTGGCGCAGGCGTCTGGTGAGACGCCGGTGACGCTCGACGTTATCGGACACGAGGCTGCGGGCCATGTGTTTGAGGGTGCTCTTGGCCCGGGCGAGACGGTCCGCATTATGACAGGCGCGCCGGTACCCGAAGGTGCCGATGCCGTGGTGAAATACGAGATCGTCGGGGTGCTTGACGGTGACGGCAACGAGGGTTCGCACGTGAGCTTCTCGGCGCCGGCCAAGGTGGGGGAGAACGTTCGCTCTGCCGCCGAGGAGGCCCATGCCGGCGATGTTGTGATACACGCCGGCGAGGTCGTGGCTCCGGCGGGCGCGGGCCTGCTGGCAAGCGCCGGTTACGCGAGCGTGAAGGTGCACGCTGCCCCACGTGTGGGCATCATCTCGCTGGGCACGGAATTGGTCGCACCGAGTAAAGTACCGGCGCGCGGTCAGATTCGCGATTCCAACTCCTCGGCGTTGATGGCCGAAGCACTCGATGCAGGAGCCGAGCCCGTGTTCTACGGCATTGCGTCTGATGATGAGCAGGCGATTGCCGAGCTCGTGCATCGCGCGGTGCAAGAGTGCGATTTTGTCATTACGAGCGGAGGCGCCTCGGCGGGCGATTACGACTATGTGACGGCACTCGTCCGGCGCGAGGGCGAGGTGCTGTTCGATCGCATCTCGATGCGTCCGGGCAAGGCCATCACGTTTGGCTTGCTCGGGGGTAAGCCCTACCTGGGGCTTTCAGGCAATCCGGCCGCGGCGTATGTGGGCTTTGAGATGCTCGCCCGTCCGGCGATTCGCAAGATGCGCGGCTTTGCCGAGGGTCCGCGTCCCGTGCAGCAGGCGACGCTCACACACGGTGTGAAAAAGCGCCAGGACCGACGCTTCTTCGATCGCGCCACGGTTTTGCGCGACCCCAAGACCGGTGAGCTGATGGTGACCGAGGCCAAGACGCAGAATTCGGCGCTGCTCGGCACGATGCAGCGGGCCAACTGCCTGCTGCGTATTGACGAAGGACCGTGTGAGCTCAAGGCGGGAGATGTCGTGGACGTTGTTCGCGTCGACCTGCCCGAGGGCACCGTGTTGTAGGAGGAACACTATGGAGCTGAAGATATCGATCGTGACGTGCTCGGACACGCGCGATCTTGCGCAGGACGAGGCCGGCGCCGCACTCGAGGAGCTTATCGAAGCGCAGGGCTGGACGGTCGCCTCACATGTGGTCGTGCGCGACGACGTCAGCGAGATTGGTGATGCCATTGTGGAAGCCGCCGATGAGTGCCACGCCAATGTCGTGCTCACCTGCGGCGGCACGGGGCTTTCGATGCGCGATGTGACGCCCGAGGCGACGCGTGCCGTCTGCGACCGCGATGTGCCGGGTATTGCAGAGGCAATCCGCGCATACTCCATGACCAAGACGCGCCGCGCCATGCTCTCGCGCGCTATTTGCATGCAACGAGGTCATACACTTGTCGTAAACTTTCCCGGTTCTACGAAGGCCGCCCGCGAAAGCTGGGAGGCCATAGCGGACCAGCTGGAGCATGCGGCTCAGATGACAGCGGGCGGCGGACATACCAACTAAGCGGTTTACCTGCGGCGGGGCGACCTGAACGGTTGCTCCGCCTTTGTTTTCTGCCGAAGCGACGCCGAGGTGCACGGCAACTCGAAACTATATTCTCTAGCGAGAATAACTTCTCACTATCATTATTCGCGCGGAAGTATAATCTAGTAACGGAATAAAGCCTGCGGCGGGGTGCCCGGGCATAGCGTTCGAAAGGGTTGAATATGTTCGATATGGTTTCTCGCCGCGGATTCGTCTCGCTTTCTGCTGTCGCCGCTGCCGGCCTTGGTCTTGCCGGCTGCTCGGGCAACAAGACGTCCGAGCTGGCCGGATCCGATGCCGGTTCTGCCAAGGCATCTTCCAAGAAAGCTGTCGAGCTGCAGGTCTTTGCCGCCAACTCGCTCGAGAAAGCTCTGCCCGAGGTTCAGGAGCTCTACACCGAGCAGACCGGCACCACCTTTGCCGACACGCAGTTTAAGGCGTCTGGCGACCTTGTCGAGCAGATGCGCGCCGGTGCCGCCGTCGACGTGCTCATCACGGCCTCCAAGGGCACCATGGACGACGCCGAGGCCGCCGAGCTCGTCGACGTCGACACACGTGAGGACATGTTCGTCAATGATCTCGTGATTATTCGTGCCGAGGGCTCCGACACCAAGGTCGAGGCCATCGCCGACGTCGCGAATCTGGACGGCAAGATCGCCATTGGCGACGCCAAGACCGTTCCCGCCGGCAAGTACGCCAACCAGGCGCTGGCTTCTGTGGGCCTCTACACCGGCACCGAGGGCGACGACGGCGAGTACGCGCCTGAGATCGCCGACAAGGTCGCACTGGCCGACAAAGTTGGTACCGCCGCCGCCTATGTGTCCACAGGCGACTGCGTGGCCGGTTTTGTCTACAGCTCCGATATCTTCCGCTACGACGGCATCGAGGAGGCCTTCGTGTGCCCCGAGGATTCGCACAAGCCCATCGTGTACCCGGGTGCCGTTGCCGAGAGCTCCGAGCATGCCGACGAGGCCAAGGCGTTCATCGACTTCTGTCTGACCAACAAGAAGGCTCAGAAGATTTGGGCTAAGTACGGCTTTGAGCTTTCCGCGTAGTGCGGCTTGGCGCGATAATTCCATCGTTTTGTGTTTCACTCCGTCTTTGTATCCGCTTGGAGCTTTTCGTGCTTAATAGATTCCGCATGCTTGTCACCTGTGCTTTGACCTTCGCGCTTTGCTGGGTGCCGGGATTTGCGTTTGGTGGGGACACTGAGGACGGGGCCCAGGTTGCTGCGACCGCTCATGGGCTTTCCTATGGGATCGAGGGTTTTGAGCGGCTGGCCAAGGGGACCGCTCGTGCCATGGAGGGCCAGCCTGAGGGCTACCGGTTTCCCGTTGACGAGGACGTGGACCTTGTAGTGGCGCCTGCTGCCGATCGCGTTGTGGTGTGGATATCGCCTAAGGCGGTCGAGAGGTATGGATTTGATCCGCAGGACAACGAGTGCATATCGGGTCTCAAGGCCCTCATCTGCAAGCTCGACAGCGCAAACTGCATGGGAGGTGCGCAGCTGGGGGACGTGGATCTTCCTTGGTATGTCACGGCGGAAACAACGTTTGATGCCGGCGGGTATACCTATGGCTTTGACGAGCGCGGTGCGGATGGGGACCGCTATGTGGTGATTGCATCAGCCTCGGGTGATGCTAAGGGCGGCGCGCGTTGGCTTGATAGCGCTCAAATGGTAGAGGCATCGTCTGTCGTGTTGCGGGATGAGCAGGGGCCCTTGACCTCACTGGCTTCCTTTTTGGGCGATATCGACTATCGCCCGTTTTGGGTGTCCATTAAAACGAGCGGCCTTGCCCTGCTGATTTCCTTTGCACTGGGCCTGTTTGCCGCGTGGAAGACTATGGGTACCTCGAGTCGCATCAAGGGCCTGCTCGACTCGGTCTTTACCATCCCCATGGTGCTGCCGCCCACGGTCTGCGGCTTTTTGCTCCTCATGCTGTTCGGCCGCTCGACCGGGGTGGGCCAGTGGCTGATCGCGCACGGGATCTCAATTGTCTTTACGTGGCCAGCGGCGGTGATTTCGGCCGTGGTGGTGTCGTTCCCGCTCGTCTATCGTACGGCCTTGGGTGCTTTCGAGAGCCTCGACACACAGATGCTCGGCGCCGCGCGCACACTGGGCTGGTCCGAGCGCCGTATTTTCACCAAGCTCATGATGCCCCTCGGTTGGCCCTCCATTGCCGCCGGCACGGTGCTCGCCTTTGCCCGCGCCATGGGCGAGTTTGGCTGCACGCTGTTCTTTGCGGGCAACTATGCCGGCATTACGCAGACCATTCCCATTGCGATTTACTTTGAGTGGATGGGCGGCAACACGTCGGTGGCGCTCTTTTGGGTTGTCGTCGTAATCGTCTTTAGCTTCCTGGTCATCCTGTTCATTAACATGTATACGGCGCATTCGCAAAAGTATCGCGAGCGCGGTCTTTCCCGTACGGAGCGTAAGCAGGCCAAGGAGCTCGCCGGACAGGGGGATTCGCTCGACCCTGTTGGTGGCGATGCCCTGCGCATCGACCGCGAGGCGCTGGCCGAGCTTATGCGCGATGACGCGGTCGCGAAGGGAGGTCGATAAGCCATGTCGCTCGTTTTGGATATCAAAAAGCGCTATCCCGGTTTTACCCTCGACATTCAGCTCGAGGCCGGCGAGGAGCGCGTGGCGCTGCTCGGCGCCTCCGGATGCGGCAAGAGCTGTACCTTGCGCTGCATCGCCGGCGTGGAGACGCCCGACGAGGGCAAGATCGTCATCAATGGCGTGACCTTCTTCGATTCGGCCGCGGGTATCAACCTGTCGCCTCAGGAGCGAAAATGCGCCCTGCTGTTCCAAAACTATCAGCTGTTCCCCAATATGACCGTGGCCGACAACGTGTGCGCGGGGGTTGAGGATGCGGGCGACGCTACGGCACGCAAGCAGCTTGCTGAGCGCTACCTGGGCATCTTTGGCCTGGCAGACTTTGCCGACCGCTATCCCGCGCGCCTCTCGGGCGGCCAGCAGCAGCGCGTGGCGCTTGCCCGCATGGTGGCGGCGCACCCGGGCATCTTTATGTTCGACGAGCCCATGAGCGCACTCGATTCCTATCTTAAGAGCGCCCTCGAACAGAACATGCTCGACCTGTTCGATGTATGCAACCGCACCGTGCTCTACGTGAGCCACGATATTGACGAGGCATGCCGCCTGTGCCAGCGCATCTGCGTGATGCACAACGGTCATGTTGAGGAGGTCGGCTCCGTTGAGGACGTGGTCCGCCGTCCGCAGACGCTGGCAGCACTGCGTCTGACGGGGTGCAAAAACACGAGCCGTGCGCGCAAGATCGGCGACGAAGAAGTTGAGGCCCTCGACTGGGGCATGACCTTTAACGTGGGTCGCGAGGTTCCCGATAATCTGGCGTACCTGGGCATTCGCGCAAGCTACTTCCATGTTGACAACCGTGCCGAGCGCGGCCGCAACAGCTATGATTTGCACGTGGCCCGAGTGAGCGATTCACGTTTTGAGCGCCTGGTGCTGCTGGATGTGCCGCGTGCCGATGCGCCCACGCGCCTGCAGTGGAAGGTCAACAAGGTGGGCGCGCCTGTCGACGAGCTGCCGCAAGCAGGCGAGACGCTGCGCATGCACTTCGATGCGAGTAAGATCCATTTGGTTTGTCGATAGCGCCGGGTAATGCCGTCGGGGGATATAAGCCTCGGCGGCTTTGTTTTTGCCGTTCGCCGAATGAGGAATGACAAGCTCTTATCAATCAAGATAATTATTTATTAAACCACGGCACACGATGCTGTCGTACGAATGTCAACGGTGTTCGCATAGTCGATGACCGTTGATATAGTTGACCTCAACTTGTAAAGGAGGGTGCGCACATGCCGCAGACGACATACATTCGCCGCGTTGCCGCGCGCGCCCTGTATATGGCTCGGAGTCGCATATGAGCAGGTATGTTCACGGCTCCGGGAGAGACGACGCACAACTAAATAATCGACCGCAAAGCAGGTTCCCTAAAATTCCGGGTTTGAGCACGGCCGGGCAATCGCCGTCCGTCGTGCATCGATACCGCTGTAATCCGTTTTTGGTTCGAGAGGGGAACCGCCATGGCTGAAGAATTCGATTTCCATCCGATGTGGGAGAGCCTCGGCATAAATCTTGCCGACCACGACATGCTGCTGGGCGCCGTGGGCCAGATGTACGGGGATATGTTCCTGACGCAGAACAATCGCCCCAAGTCCACGTCCTACCTGGATTTTGTTGCCACCAACATCCACAGTGGCCGTATTAAGGAGATGCTCGACAAGAAGGAGGCCGGCGAGGCCACCAAGATCGTCGGCTCGTTCTGCGTCTATGTGCCGGAGGAAATCGTGCTTGCGTGCGATGGCATTCCCGTGGGCCTGTGCTCGGGTGCCGACTGGGCAACGGACAAGGTGGAGGAGCATCTGCCGCGCAACACCTGCCCGCTTATCAAGAGCTTTGCTGGCTTTAAGCTGGGCGAGGTTTGCCCTTACATCGAGTCGAGCGACTTGGTGGTAGGCGAGAACACCTGCGACGGCAAGAAGAAGGCCTACGAGTTCTTTGCCACGCAAAAGAACATGTATGTGATGGATATCCCTAACGTGCACGACGAGTCGACGCTCGTGACTTGGAAGGCCGAGGTTAAGAAACTCGCTGCCAAGATTGAAGATGAGTGTGGCGTCAAGATTACGCCCGAGCGTCTGAAGGCTGCCATCCACGCCGTTAACGAGAAGCGCCGCGCCCTGCAGCGCCTGGCTGCGACTCGTGCCGCCGACCCGGCTCCCATCAGCGGTCTCGACAGTCTGCTGACTGTGCAGGCCGCCTTTATGGACGACACGCCGCGCCTGACCGATGCCATCAACGATATGGCGGCTGAGTGCGAGGAGCGCGCCGCCAATGGTGAGGGCGTGGCGCCCAAGGGCACCAAGCGCATCCTGTACACCGGCACGCCCATGGCCGTGCCCAACTGGAAGCTGTTTAACCTTATCGAGAAGGCTGGCGGCATCGTGGTGGGCGAGGAGTCCTGCACGGGCTCGCGCTACTACAAAGACCTGGTCGACGAGTCTGGCGAGACGGTCGACGAGATGCTCGACGCCATCGCCGAGCGCTACTTTAAGATCAACTGCGCCGTGTTTACCCCCAACGACCAGCGTATGAAGGACATCGTGCAGATGGCCAAGGACTTGCATGCCGACGGTATTGTCGACGTTGCCCTGCAGTTCTGCACGCTCTACGAGATGGAGTCCTTCGCCGTGGAGAAGGCCGCCGAGGAGGCTGGAATTCCGTTTATGCACATCACGACCGACTACGCCGGCGAGGACGCAGGCCAGCTGCAAACTAGGATTGAGGCCTTCTTGGAAACGATCTAAGGCTAGTTCAGCTATGAAAACGGGTTTCCCAGGTGCCGCAGATTCCGAGTGACAAGCCCGACGACGCGTACTTTGGTACGCGAGGAGGGTTGGAGCCGGAAGGTGCGGTGCCTGGGGAAGCCGCTCATCTTCGTTATTTTCTAGGAGCTTTATGTCCGATGTAATTGAGCGGCCGTTGCCCAGCACGTTTGAGGAGTTCAACGAGCAGCGCAAGGCGGCATTTATTCGCGTTAAGGATTACAAGCAGGCCGGTAATCGTCTGGTCGGCTTCTTGTGCAGCTATACGCCACTCGAGATTATCCATGCCGCGGGCGCCTCGAGCGTGGCCCTGTGCGGCACGTCCGACGAGGTGATTCCCGAGGCCGAGAAGGTGCTCCCGGCAAATCTGTGCCCGCTCATCAAGTCGACCTACGGTTTTGCCTACTCGCAAAAGTGCCCGTTTACGTACTTTAGCGACATGATCATCGGCGAGACCACCTGCGACG
Organism: uncultured Collinsella sp.; assembly: GCA_900544725.1. Classification (GTDB taxonomy): domain Bacteria; phylum Actinomycetota; class Coriobacteriia; order Coriobacteriales; family Coriobacteriaceae; genus Collinsella. The sequence continues at coordinate 7,009 of UQWK01000035.1, read as the reverse complement.
GCAAGAAGAAGATGTATGAGCTGCTCAATGAGCTCAAGCACACGTACATCCTGCATCTGCCGCAGAGCCGCGACCGCGCCTACGAGCGCGAGGGCTGGTACGAGGAGTGCCGCCTGCTCAAGGAGGAGCTCGAGGGCTTCTACGGCATCACGATTACCGATGACGACCTGCGCGCCGCCGTGCGTCGTCGCAACCGCTTGCGTGCGGCCCAGCTCGAGATGTTTGCGCTGCAGGCCAACCAGCCGGCGGCCATGAGCGGCGTCGATCTGATGAGCACCATGTTTGCCGGCACGTTCAGCTTTGATATCGAGGCCTATACACAGCAGCTGGAGCAAAAGGTTGCCAAGCTGCGTGAGGCCTACGACGCGGGCGAGCGCCCGGTCGCGGCAGATGCCAAGCGCATTCTGATCACCGGCTGCCCGGTGGGCGGCGTGATCAACAAGATCGGCCGCACCATCGAGTCCAACGGTGGTGTGGTCGTGTGCATGGACGACTGCTCGGGCGAGCGCACGGCGGCCATGATGATCGACCCGGATGCTCCCGACATCCTGCGCGCCATCGCCGACCGCTACCTGGACATCAACTGCTCGGTCATGACGCCTAACGAAGGCCGTATGGAGAACACGCTGACCATGTGCGAGAAGTATCACGTCGATGGCGTAGTGGAGAGCGTGCTACAGGCCTGCCACACCTTCAACGTTGAGAGCGCGCGCATGCAGGAGGCCGTCGAGGGTGCGGGTATTCCGTACATGAAGATCGAGACCGACTACAGCAATGGCGACATGGGCCAGATCGAGACCCGCATCGCCGCCTTCATCGAGACGCTCTAGCTTCCTCAGGCACCTGAGAAACCTAGAGCTAAGGCGCCTGAACGCGCCGCTACCTTTGATGTTTAGATTGGGAGAGAGCCATGATGGGGATCGGGATCGATATCGGGTCTACGGCGGCTAAGGCTGCTGTGGTCGACGGGGAGGGTTCGGTGGTCTTGACGTGCGTTCAGCCAACCGGGTTCTCCTCGGTCGATGCTTCCGAGCGGCTGCGCGAGGCACTGGCAGCGGCCGGCTATGACGTGACGGGCGACGATGCGCGCGTGATCGCGACCGGCTACGGCCGTGTCGCCGTGCCCTATGCGCACAAGGTCGTGACCGAGATCACCTGCCACGGCACCGGCGCCGTGCGCCTGTTTGGCGACCACGGCACCGTGATCGACGTGGGCGGTCAGGACACCAAGGTCATTCAGCTTAAAAGTGGCCGCGTGGCCAAGTTTGCCATGAACGACAAGTGCGCCGCCGGCACGGGGCGCTTTTTGGAGATTATGGCCGACCGCCTGGGCATTTCCCAGCAGCAGATGGCCGACCTGGCGCGTTCCGGCGAGCCTACCAAGATCAGCAGCATGTGCACGGTGTTTGCCGAAAGCGAGGTCATCAGCCTGATCGGTCGCGGTGAGCCGCGCGAGAACATTGCGCGTGGCGTGATCGAGAGTGTCGTGTCGCGCGTGGCGACCATGGCCGGGCAGGCCGCGGGCGCCCCGTACTACCTGACCGGTGGCCTGTGCGAGAACGCCTTCGTGGTGGAGCGGTTGGGCGAGCTACTGGGGTCGCCGGTGACCACCTCGCCCCAGGCTCGCTTTGCCGGAGCGATCGGCGCGGCGATTCGCGCACAGGCGCTCAATTAATGCATCCGCCGTAGGCTCGCATTCATGCGTATACTGGGAGAAAATGATTGACCGAAGAGAGGAGGTATCGATGGCTGACGATCAGATTAAGCTCACGTCTATGACTGCCGCGAGCGGTTGAGCCGCTAAGTTGGCTCCTGGAGCCCTCGCCCAGGTCCTGGGCGACTTACCCAATGTGCATAACGACAACCTGCTCGTGGGGTTCGATACCTCCGACGATGCGAGTGTCTTCCGCGTAGGGGAGAACCTGGGACTCGTGCAGTCCGTCGACTTCTTCCCACCGATGGTCGACGACCCGTTTCTGTTTGGCCAGATCGCCGCGGCCAACTCGCTGTCGGACATCTACGCCATGGGCGGGCGGCCGAGCCATGCCATGAACCTGCTGTGCATTCCCAGTTGCCTGGGCGTCGAGGTCGCAGGTCAGATTCTGGCGGGCGGCGCCGACAAGTGCGTCGAGGCGGGTTGCTCCATCGCGGGCGGCCACACCATCAACGACGACGAGCCCAAGTACGGCCTGTCCGTGAGCGGCTTTGTCGCGCTCGATCGTATGCTTGCCAATAGCGGCGCGCGCGTGGGCGACGTCCTGTTGCTGACCAAGGCGATCGGCTCGGGCATCATCACCACGGCCATTAAGGGCGAGCTCATCGAGCAGGACGAGGCCACAGCCATGTTTGACTCGATGCGCACCCTCAACGAGGCGCCGATTCGTCTGACCGAGGGGCTCGAACTTCACGGCTGCACCGACATTACGGGCTTTGGCCTGATCGGGCATGCGTGCGAGATGGCCGAGGGCTCGGGCGCGCAGATTGAGCTTGCGTCGGGGGCGGTGCCGCTCTTTGACCAGGTGCTCGACATGGCGCGTCTGGGCATTATCCCCGCTGGCTCCTACCGCAACCAGGACTTCTTTGGCCCGCGCGTGACGGCCGACGAGGACCTTGAGCCGGGCATGTTGGATGCGCTGTACGATCCACAGACTTCAGGCGGTTTGCTTATTGCGGCGCCCGCGGCGGATGTGGATGAGCTTGCGCGCCGTCTGGATGCCGAGGGGCGTATCGCCGCCGTTGTCGGTCGCGTGTGCGAGCCGGTTCCGGGCGGTCCTGCTGTCCACGTTGTCCGTTAACGACACGTTTATTGAACTATGCACCGTTCTAAAACGATTTATTCGAAAGGAAAAGCTATGTCTACCAAAATTGAAGTCAATGCCATGGGTGATGCCTGCCCGCTGCCCGTCGTCAAGACGCTCAAAGCCCTGAAGCAGCTCGATGGCGAGGGCGCCGTCGTGACCTCGGTCGATAACGAGACCGCTGTCAAGAACATCTCCAAGATGGCGCAGGAGAAGGGCTGCACGGCCTCGGTCGAGAAGGTCTCGGACGTCGAGTGGCACGTGACTGTTGTGACCGCCGGTGCCGTGGCCGTTGCGGACCCCGAGCAGGACGGTGCCGCTTTCTGCGACGCCAGCGCCGGCAAGGGCAAACTCGTCATTTCCGTCTACACCGACTGCATGGGCCGCGGCGACGACGAGCTGGGCCACAAGCTCATGAAGGCCTTTATCTTCGCCGTGACGCAGCAGGAGGAGCTGCCCGCGACCATGCTGTTCTACAACGGCGGTGCCAAGCTCACCGTAGAGGGCTCTCCGGTGCTCGACGACCTGAAGGGCCTGGCCGAGCAGGGTGTCGAGATTCTCACCTGCGGTACCTGCCTGGACCACTATGGCATTAAAGACCAGCTTGCGGTGGGCGAGGTCACTAACATGTACGTGATCGTGGAGAAGATGGAGCAGGCCGTGCGCGTTGTGCGCCCGTAGCGTATTGGTTGGAGTTGCCATGAGGGAGAAGCGTCCGGCGCTTGTCATCACGTTTCCCACCACGGCGGCCGCCATGGGCTGCGAGTCCCTGTGCATCGAGCGCGGCCTTCCCGGGCGAACGATTCCCGTGCCCGGGGAGGTCGCTGCCGGCTGCGGTTTGGCGTGGAAGGCGTTGCCTGCCGATGAGGAACTGCTGTGCGGCGAACTCGCCGCGGCGGGCGTTCCCACCGAGGGCTTTACGGTGATTGACATGTGGGAGGTCGTGCGATGATCTACCTGGATAACGCGGCGACGACCATGCACAAGCCGCAGGCGGTCATCGATGCCGTGACGCAGGCGATGTGCTCGCTCGGCAATGCCGGGCGCGGCGCCACGTCGGGTGCCCTCGATGCCGCTCGTACGATTCACGCTTGTCGTGCCAAGCTCGCGCGCCTTTTTGGTTGCCCGAGGGCGGACCATGTTTGTTTTACGCCCAACTCCACCGCGGCGCTCAACACCGTCATCAATGGCGTGGTGCGCCCCGGCGACCGTGTGGTCACGACGGTGCTCGAGCACAACTCTGTGCTGCGTCCGCTCAACCGCCTGGCGGTAGAGCAGGGCGTGACCGTTGAGCATGCGGGCTGCGACGCGAACGGCGTGCTCGACTACGACGAGCTCGAGCAGCTGGTCACGCCGGGCACGCGCGTCGTGGTGGTGACGCACGCCTCCAATGTGACCGGCAACTCGGTCGACATTGCGCGCGTGGCCGCCATGGCCCACGCGGCCGGCGCGCTTGTGATCGTCGATGCCTCGCAGTCTGCCGGCACGGCGCATATCGAAATGCAGGCCATGGGGCTCGACATTGTGTGCTTTACCGGCCACAAGGGATTGATGGGCCCGCAGGGGACCGGCGGCCTGGCCGTGGCAGAGGGCATTGACGTGGCGCCGTGGGCCATGGGCGGCACGGGCGTGCGCAGCTTCGATGCGCTGCAGCCGCTTGAGTGGCCCACGCGCCTTGAGGCGGGTACACTCAACGGTCACGGCATCGCGGGCCTTTCTGCCGGCCTCGACTTTATCGAGGCTCAGGGTGGGGTCGAGGCGATTGCTGCCCACGAGCGTGCGCTCGCCGATCGCTTCCTTGCCGGTGTGCGCGAGATTCCGGGGATTAAGCTCTACGGCGCCTTTGACCAGCCGGCGCGCTCTGCGATTGTGTCGCTCAACGTGGGTGATATCGACTCTGCCGAGGTCTCGGACGCGCTCATGCAAGGGTGGGGGATTGCGACGCGGCCCGGTGCCCATTGCGCCCCGCTCATGCACTGTGCGCTGGGGACCGAGCGCCAGGGCGTTGTCCGTTTCTCGTTTGGGTATTTCAACACGACCGAAGAAGTCGACACGGCTATCGATACTCTGTGCGATTTAGCCTGCTAAAGCTGCTAGACCGTTTATACTTGCGGGACGGGTGTTTTTGCCCGTCCCGTTTTTGTTTCGACCCGAAAGGTGGTCCCATGGCTTCATCCGCCCCGCGCGGCCTGCGCCCCGACCATGTCGTCACCGTCGGCATCGCCCTGTTCTCGATGCTCTTTGGCGCCGGCAACCTCATTATTCCGCCGCTGCTGGCGCTGCAGGCAGGTTCTGCCACGCCGGTCGCCATGCTCGGCTTTCTGATTGCCGCCATCGGCCTGCCCGTCATGGGTTTTATCGCCGTGGCGCTTGCCGGAACGGCGCGCGAGCTTGCCGGCCGCGTGCACCCCAAGTTTGGTGAGTTCTTTGTCGCGGCGGTGTATCTGGCCATCGGCCCGTGCCTGGCCATTCCGCGCACGAGCTCCACGGCCTTCGAGATGCTGGTGCCGCTGCTGCCCGAGGGCGTCTCGCTCGGCACGGCTCGCCTGGTCTTTGCCATCGGGTTCTTCGTGGTCGCGTTTGCGCTCACGCTGCGCCCGGGTGTCATCACACGCGTACTCGGTCGCATTACGGGCCCCGCGCTCATTGCGCTCATCGTGCTGGTCGTGGGTGCTGCCGTGATCTCGCCACTGGGACCGGCTGCCGCGCCTCAGGCTCCCTACGATGCGGGCGCCGCCGTGCAGGGCTTCCTGACCGGCTATCAGACCATGGACCTGCTCGCGTCGCTCGCCTTCGGCATCATCATTGCCGAGACCATCCACGAGTTGGGTGTTACCGATGACAAGCGCGTGGCCTTCGAGATTTCGCGCTCCGGTGTGATCGCCGGTGTGCTCATGGCCGTCATCTACTGCGGCCTGGCGCTTGCCGGCATGCAGCTCGGCACGGTCATGCCCGATGCCACTAACGGCGCCGCCATCCTCGCCCGCTCTGCCTCCATGCACTTTGGCCTTGTCGGCACGGTCGTGGTCTTTGCAATCTTTTTCCTCGCCTGCATGAACGTGTGCATCGGCCTCATCAGCTGCTGCTCGCGTTACTTCTGCGAGACGTATGTGGTTAAAGGGGGAGCGGAGGTTTCCGAGGAGGCTATGCGCCGTCCCTTTGCGATTCTCGCCTTTGTGTTCGCGGCGTTTTCGTGCGTGCTCTCCAACGTTGGCCTCGACGTGATCCTCATGTTCTCGGTGCCCATGCTCAACGCTCTGTATCCCGTCGCCATCGTGCTGGTGCTTATGGGCCTGGTGCATGGTTTTTGCGATGCGCATCCGCAGGTGTGGGTTTGGGTCGGCGGCGTTGTCGCGGTGCAGAGCGTAATCACTTCGGTCCGCGATGCGTTCTTTGCTGGCGCGTGGCTGCCGTTCGATGCGTTGCCGCTGGCAGACATTGGAGCCGCGTGGGCGCCGTTCGCCGTGGTGGCGTTTGTGATTGGTCTGCTCCACAGCCGGTTTGTCGCACATTCGAGGAGCTAGAACATCGCCGCTTGCACAGGCGGGGAGTCTCCCCTATAATTTCCTTCGCTTTGGGACACGCAAGGTTTAGACCTTAGCTGCTCAACACCTTCGGGACGTGGCGCAGTTTGGTAGCGCGCCTGCTTTGGGAGCAGGATGTCGCAGGTTCAAATCCTGTCGTCCCGACCATATCTTGCGGGCGTAGTTCAATGGTAGAACCCCAGCCTTCCAAGCTGATGACGCGGGTTCGATTCCCGTCGCCCGCTCCATAAGATAGTTTTAACGGCTTTGGCTCCATTTGGTGCCAGAGCCGTTTTCATAAGCGAGCCGGGCGACGGGAATCGAACCCGGCAGGGTGCGAAGCTGAGAAAATGCGTGAGCATTTTCCAGCGCAGCACGCAAGGGCCAATGGCCCGCAGCGAAACAAGGGTTTGCGAAGCAAACCCTTGGACTTCCCGTCGCCCGCTCCATAAGATAGATGAATGGCTCTGATTCCTTTTGGGACCAGAGCCATTTTCATATACATGCCGGGACACCACATCCCCTTCTAAGTTGCGGTGAAATAGTTCCTGGATTAGCCGCAAAAGGGGGTGCGGACGATTTCCTGGACCGCCTAGGCGTATCCAAGCTTCCTGCGGTACTCCATCGGGCTCAGCCACCCGAGGGACTTCTTTATCCGCTCCTCACGATAGTACACGAGGTAGGCCT
>UQWK01000034.1 GCA_900544725.1 uncultured Collinsella sp. | reverse complement strand
CCAGGCCCGATTTTGCCTCTTGACAATGTCCTGCTCATATTAAAAGGAACGTCCCTAACTGCCGCATCCGGAGCAAGGCAACGCCGCATTCAGAGGACGGACGGCGAGCGGGTCGCATTTGAGACAAGGTGACGTGAAACGAAAGGGCGCCGACCTTCTGGTCGCGCGCTTGAAGTTGAACGTCAGATTGTCCAAATGCGGCCCGCGCAGCGTCGAGCGGTTACGGCGTTTGGTAAAACGCCGTAACTTTAAAGCTCCGTAACTTCAACGTTGTTGAAGATCTCGTCCCAGCGGTCCATGACCAGATGGCCGGTCTTGGGATCCATGGCGTTGAGCTTGCCGCAGGTATTGGCGGTCTTGAGCACCGTGACATCGTCGGCACCAGCAGCAATGGCATGCGCAAAGCCGGCGATGGTCGAGTCACCGGAACCCGTCGCGTTCACAGCCGCAATCGCGGGCGTCTTGGCGCGGAACGCGCGGCCCTCATGGAAGCCCACCGAACCGGCAGCGCCCATCGAGACGACAACCCAGGGAATACCGGCAAAGCGGTCATCGGCGGCAAGCGCCTCGCGCAGGGCATCGACATCATCGGTCGTAAAGGACGTACCCAGCAGGCCGTTAATCTCGGTCAGGTTGGGCTTTACGAGCTCAGGCTTAGCGTCGGACTCCAGCGCGGCCTCCAGCGATGCACCCGAGGTGTCGAGCAGCACCTTGGCGCCCGCCTCCTCGGCGATCTTGACGAGCTCGGCATAGTAGCCGGCATCGACCCCACGCGGCAGCGAGCCCGAAAGCGTCACAACGTCCGCCTTCGCTGCAAGCTCGGCAAACTTGGCCGTAAAGGCCTCGAGCTCGGCCGGGGCGATCTGCGGACCGCTCTCCAAAAGCTCGGTCTGATTGCCCTCGTGCAGGATATTCAGGCAAATGCGCGTCTCACCGGCGATGGGCACAAAGTCGTTCTTGACGCCGTCGGCATCCATAAGCTCAGCCATATAGGCACCCATGTGGCCGCCGAGCAGGCCGGTCGCGAGCACGTCGTCGCCCAGCTGCAGCAGCACACGGCTCACGTTGAGGCCCTTACCGCCAGCGGTCTTTTCGGGCGTCACGCGGTTAACGTCGTCGATGATCAGCTTGTCGAGTTGATAGCGCGTATCGATCGACGGGTTCATGGTAACGGTCAGAATCATATTGAACTCCTGTTCCGGGGCGGCATGACCCGCCCCAAACATACGATAACTCGTTAAAGGATCTCGATCTCAAAGCCGCGGGTGACGGTCTCTCCCGGCTTGGCCACCAGGCAGCCGCGCTTGTGCTCCAGAATATCGTCCTCGTCGGAGCAGGTGGACAGGCCGCCCCACGGTTCCACGGCCACAAAGTCGCCCTCGGGCTTGCTCCACACAATCAGGTATGGCATATCGGGGAACGTCAGGCGCACGCCCTTGTCCTCGGTTTTCTTGGTAAGCGTAACCACGTGGCTCTCGAGCACGTCAAAGATGGTCTCTGCGAAGTCAAAGAGTTCGTGGGTCAGCGGCAGGTCATGGCCAACCATCGGGTTCTTGCTGCGATGCTCAACATCAATCAGGCCCGTCGAGGGAACGGCAGTACAGAGCTCGGCGGCCTCGCGCTGCTCAAAACGGAGCTCGTAGTCGTCGTAGGACTCGCCCTCGTCAAGCGGGCACTTAAAGCCAGGGTGACCGCCCACAAAGAACGGCATGTCCTCGGTGCCCTCATTGGTCACCTCGTACGACACGGCCACCTTCTCCGCATCGATCGTGTAACGAGCAACGATCTTAAACGGATACGGGTACTGCTCGAGCAACTCGGCATGGTCGGCAGAGCTTAAGCTCAGCACAACCATGTTGTCGCTCTGCTCCTCGAGCTTCCACTCCTGCTTGCGAGCAAAGCCGTGGCGGGCGAGCTTGACCTCGCGGCCGCCCATGGTCATTGCGCGACCGTCACGAATGCCGCCGCAGATCGGGAAACAAATGGGTGCCTGGCCCGACCACACCGCCGGGTCGCCCTGTCACAGGTACTCACGGCCGTTGGCCGTAATAGAAGTAAACGACCCGCCAGCCGTGCTCAGTGCTACGCGGATAGAACCGTTATCAAGAACAAACTCCATAGGAGCCTTCCCTTTCTTACGACAGCCCGCCAAGTCAATAGGGCTGATAGAAAACCGGCCCGCGCCCCCTCACAGAAACGCGAGCCGTCAATTGAAAAGCTGCAGAATGCCGGGTACCGCCAAGAGCGAAGCACTCAAGCCAAGCAAGCAAACGTGTTATCGGAGCAGCTCGCCGTACCAGAACACTTCGCAACAACAGGGGCGATCTCACAGGTCACTCAAACGTCAGCGAGCGGCGCTCAGGTGCCCCAGGTCGCCGCGAAAGAGGAGCGACGCGTACTTCATGTACGCGAGCGACGGTTTGAGCGGCGAGATGGGGTGCCTGGGCGGCGCGCAGCGTCGACCCGTTACGCGGTTTGGTAAAACCGCGTAACCTCCTTAGTCGTGGTATTCGCCGCGGTCCCACTTCTCGAGGAACTCGTCAAAGAAGTGCGGGTCAGCCTGAGCCTCGGCGTCGGCCTTATTGCAGGCATCGATCTTGGCGATCAGGGCATCGTGCTCGGGGGTCTTCTCGTAGGGCTCCTCCAGGAAGGCAAGCATGATATCGGCCATCAGGAACTCGCCGGTGATCTTGCCGCCAAAGCCCACGATGTTGGCGTTGAGCTCGCGACGGGCATACAGGGCAGAGGTCATGTCGCGAACCAGGGCACAGCGGGCGCCGGGAACCTTGTTGACGGCGTTGGTGATGCCAATGCCGGTGCCGCACAGGGCCACGCCAAAGTCGGCCTTGCCGCTGGCAACAGCCTCGCCCACGGCCTTACCGTAGATGGGATAGTGCGTACGGGTGTGGCTGTAGGTGCCGCAGTCGAGCACCTTGTAGCCAGCCTGCTCCAGGCGGTCGGCCAGATAGATCTTCTCGTCCGTAACGATATGGTCGCAACCGATTGCGATGGTCTTCTTCATCAGAACGTCCTTTCGTCTGAATTCACAAGTTGAGGTAGAAGTTCGAGTTCTCGGTGGCTCTCGTTAGGCCATCTTGTTGAGCATGTCGACACGGATCTGGTGACGGCCGCCGGCGTACTGGGCGCGCAGGAACTCACGGGCGATCTTCTTAGCGACCTCGGTGCCCACAACGCCCGGGCCCATGGTGACCATGCGCGAGCCGTTGTGCTCGCGGGTCATGTAAGCGGAACGCTCGTCGGAAATGTTGGCGACGACCATGCCCTTGATCTTGACAGCGGCCATATAGGAGCCGACGCCGTACTTATCGAATGCGAAGCCCTGGGAATCCTTGTGCTCCAGCAGGTCCTTGGCAACGGCGGTCGCGGAATCGACAAAGTCCGCGGCAGGGGTCTCGGAATAGTCGACGACCTCGTGACCGTCGGCGATGAGCATCTCCTTGATGGACTCCTTCATCGACATACCGTCGGCATCGGAAGCGATTACAACCCTCATGACATCCTCCTTGAGAGATACGCAGGTGCGTAGTTTCTGTTTGGAAGTGTTGAATCGCGTTCAGGTCCGGGCATCTGAACGTGCGGTTCTTCACTGTTCATGTTTATTTGAACACATTCGAACATCGGGTGCAACCATTATTTGTTTAACTTTGTTCTTTTTTGAACAAATACCGTTCACGGTTGATTGCCGACCGTTTGAGCCCGGCGCAGACGTAGCGACCATGTGTTCAACAAACAAAAGGGCGGCCGAGAACGTGTCTCGGCCGCCCTTCTTACGGTTGATCTTCCAAAGATCGCTTTGCCGCCTACTCAGACTGCCCGCTCTTCTTGGCATGTCTGGACGGAGCGCTCAAGAAACGACCCGTCAGATAGTTCGCGGGACCGGAGATATCGATCCCCAGCAGCACGTGTCCTAGCCATAGGAACGCCACGAGCACCAGTAGAGGAATCACACACGAGGTCACGATCATCACAATGACGCCTTCGATGAGGTCGGTCACCTGCTGCACGATCTCGTCGGTCATCTGCTTGGCACCACTGGTTACCGACGTAATAAGGCTCGATGCCCCATCGGTCAACTGCTCGAGCACGTTTTTGGACTCCGTGGCCTCGGATTTTTTCTTGTTCGATTTTGAGCTGGTCTCGGCTGACTTGTCCGTGGTGTCGGCTGCGTCCGCAGCCTTTTGCTCAGCTTGCTCAATACTTACGCGATACGTTTCATCGACCTTCTGCGACACCCATACGCTCGCGGGCACGAGCGCCATGCCGATCACGGCAACCACCAGCACGCGTGTCGCCACACGGCGCAGAACAGCGCTCGTGCTCCAGCGCCCGTGAATGCCGAGCGACACCGCAAAGAGCACCAACGCAGACGGGATTAAGATGCCCAGGCCAACCGACCACAAAATCGTGAGCAAATATTTCTCTAGGTATAGCACGGCAAGCACGATACCAAGGTTGCCTGAAAGCTGTGCGAGCTGCTCGGCAACCGGCGTTCCCGTATCACCAGGCAGCGCGGTAATGCCCGCAGATAGAGCAACGCATGAAGCCGTGAGCGCCAAAACGTTGCCTTTCTTTTGGTCGATAACCTCGATGGTGGAGTCCCAAGTTTTGGTATCGGCGAAATACGGACGAGCTACAAAGCCCGACAGCAACGCCAGCACCACGAGCGCAACGATGATACCGATCTGCAGCTTTTTGTTTGCGCACACGACATCGGACAGGCTGGGCTGCAACTCTGTTACCGTCGTGTGCTCGGTTATCTGGACAGGACGCCCATGAGCCATCTCGTGCGCGTCTCTTTTTTGTATTGACCCGTTATCCGGCATTTGGATACCTCCTCAGTCCGGCGTTTAATGCGAAAGGAAGTATACCCACCGAGCAAAAATCGAACGGGAGGACGAACGGAGCGCACCAAGACTGTCCCCAATGACTAGTCGTTTAAGAACGTCCCCAATGACTAGAATAGGGATTGTTTTGCGCCCGTCAGCCCCTATTCAGTCCCTATTTCACCGCAACTTGGAGGAGGACAGAAAAAGCCCTGCCGCGGGTAGCGGCAGGGCTTTTGGAAGGGGACTTGGTTGTGAGGGCTCGTTAGGCGAGCTTGGCCTCGAGCTCGGCAATGCGCTTGTAGGCATCGATGGTAAAGCGGGCCTGCTTCTCCAGGATCATAGTGGTCATGAGGGTATCCTGAGCGTGAGCCATGATGAAGGTCATCTCCATCTCGCCACCGCCGGCCTCCTGCGAAAGCAGCTTGGTCTGCGTGTCGTGGGCACCGATGAGCGCATCGCTGGCATCCTTGTGCAGCTGCTCGGCCTTCTCAAAGTCACCCTCGCGAGCAGCATCGAGCGCTGCAAGCAGATCGGTCTGGGCGTCACCTGCGTATGCGACAATCTCGAATCCAACCATCGAGATTTCTTCTTTGGTTGCCATGTTGCGTTCCTTTCACATATGAACCAATGGAGAGCATCGCGTCCGGGCATACGCGCTGCGTTGTGTATGACAGAAACAATAACATTCAAACAAAAAAGAACAGCGCAAAACGTAATTTCGAGCTATGAACGGTCACTTTTCGCCCGTGAACGGTTTTTAAACCAATTTGAACAATATCGAACACAATTAGCGGCAACCCAAACAGATCCGCGCCCTAGCGTACATCGCGCACCGTATCGCCCTCGACGAGCACGCCCGGAAACAGCATGTGCTCCACACCGGGTTCAACGCCCTCGGCGCCGGCAATCTTGTCGACCGCCCACATGCCGACGCGCTTGTTGTCAAAGCGCACCGTAGTCAGGCGACAATCGGGCACGATGTCGCCCAGACTGTCATCAACACCCACCACGCTCACGTCCTGGGGCACGCGCTTCCCGCGCGACTCGAGCCCACGGATGCAGCCATATGCCATGGCATCGTTGGAGGCATAAATGGCCGTACAGGTCGGATCGTCCGCCAGAGCCTGACCGGCAGCATACCCGCTCTGTGCCGTCCAATCGCCGCGCACGAGCTGCGGGGGCTCAATGCCATGCGCACGCAATGTCTCGCGCCAGCCTTCCTCGCGCCGCATGCCCGAAAGCGAGCGCTCGGGACACGAGATAAAGTGCACGGTTTTGTGCCCCCGCCCCAGCAAGTACTCGACCACCTGGCGCGAACAATCGAACTGGTCGTTATCGACCGTTGAACAGAGCGGGTGCTCCAACATCGTAACGAGCACCGTCTGCATGCCGGGCAGCGGCTCGAAGGTTCCAAAGTCCGCCGGCATGCGGTTCATAATCACAACCATGCCATCCACCGGCAGTGCGCTCATGCGCGACGATGCGCTCTCGAGGGTATACGGATGCCCGTCTACTTTAGTGAGGGTGATGGCATAGCCATGTTTGTCGGCCGCGGCGGCAAAGCCCTCCATACGGTCGAGATTGCCGGTGCCGGTAATGTTGAACATGGCGACGCCGACGGTCTTAAACTTACCGCGGCGCAGCGATCGACCGGCAAAATTGGGGCGATACCCCAGCTCGCGCATGGCGGCACGCACGCGTTCCTTGGTCTCGGGGCGCACGCTGGGCGAATCGTGCACCGTACGCGAGACTGTCTGCTCCGAGACGCCCGCGAGACGCGCCACATCCTTAACGGAAACCGATTTTTTAACAGCGGCCATAGGTCGATCTTTCTATGTCGACGATGCCATTGGTGGCACCCTACGCAGTCATTTTTAACGCCTTCAAGTATATCCAACGCCTCCCCCACCATACGCTCACCACCCAAAACCTACCGTTCACCGACATTTTTGCTTCCCCAAACGGCTTTTGGCTCCCAAATGTTAACGTTGCCATTGCGCAAACACAGAGCCACCGGGCGGCTCAAACGTTTACGCATAAGGAATCGACGGTTCGCAGGCACAGGAACCACCGGTTCGCGTCTTTTTTTGTGTCGCAAAATGGCAACGTCAACATTTTGGCAACCGAACGCCAAAAGCTACCATCGTTGCTAACCCACCGACTCTTAGGAGCATTGCATGGAGCAACTCATCGCCACCATCGAAAAAGGCCAGCCCTTTTTCAACGCGATCGCCCGCAACAAGTACCTCAAGGCGATCCGCGACGGCTTTATCTCCGTCATCCCCATCATCATCTTCTCGTCCATCTTCTGCCTGGTAGCCTCGGTCCCCAACATCTGGGGTTTCTACTGGCCCGATGACATCAACAACGCCCTGTGGAAGTGCTACAACTACTCCATGGGCATCCTGGCCATCGCCTGCGCCGCCACCACGGCCAAGCACTTCGCCGACGCGCAGAACCGCGACCTGCCCAAGAACAACCAGATCAACTTTATCTCGTGCATGTGCGCGGCCATCATCGGCTTCTTGCTCCTTTCGAGCGACACGATCGCCACGGACGCTGCCAGCGGCTTCAACACCACTTACCTTGGTTCCAAGGGCCTGCTGACCGCCTTCATCGCTGCGTTTGTGACCGGCATCATCTACAAGTTCTTCATTAAGCGCAACATCACCGTCAAGATGCCCGAGCAGGTTCCGCCTAACATCTCGCAGACCTTTAAGGACATCATCCCCTTCTCCGTCTGCATCACCGTCTTTTGGGTCTTTGACATCGTCTTCCGCGCTGCTTTTGGCTTCTGCTTTGCCCAGGGCGTCATCCAGGTGTTCCAGCCCCTGTTCACCGCTGCCGACGGCTACATCGGCCTCGCTGTGATCTACGGCGCCATGAGCCTGTTCTGGTTCGTCGGCGTCCACGGTCCCTCGATCGTCGAGCCCGCCATCGCCGCCGCCCTCGTTGCCAACATGACCGACAACCTGGCTGCGTTCCAGGCTGGCCAGCACGCTTCCGCCGTCCTGACCCAGGGTGCCCAGTACTTCGTCGTCTGCATGGGCGGCACCGGCGCCACGCTCGTCCTGGTCTTTATGTTCTGCTTCCTAGCCAAGTCTCAGGAGATGCGCGCCGTCGGTAAGGCCGCCATCGTCCCCGTCTGCTTTGCCGTCAACGAGCCGCTGCTGTTCGCCGCGCCCATCGTGCTCAACCCCGTCTTCTTTGTCCCGTTTGTCTTTGCCCCGATCGCCAACATCTGGATCCTCAAGATCTTTATCGACTTCTTGGGCATGAACGGCTTTATGTACACCCTGCCTTGGACCGTCCCCGGCCCCATCGGTACCATCATGGGCCTGGGCTTCCAGCCGCTCGCCTTTGTGATGCTCGCCCTTATCCTGGTCGTCGACTTCGTTCTGTACTACCCGTTCTTCCGTGCCTATGACGCCCAGAAGTGCGCCGAGGAGGCCGAGATCTCCCAGGAGGAGCTCGCCGCCAAGAACGCCGAGAAGGCCGCCAAGCTCAACGATGCCTTCCAGGGCAAGGCTGACGCCAAGAGCGTTGCTGCCGGCGCTGCCGCCGAGGCCGTGAAGGCTGACGCCCCCGCCGCTTCTGCAGCACCCACCGCCGAGGCAACGACCACCAGCGACCTCAACGGCAAGCGCGTGCTCGTGCTCTGCCAGGGTGGCGGTACCTCGGGCCTGCTCGCTAACGCGCTGGCCAAGGCCGCCAAGGAGCGCGGCATCAATCTTGAGACCGCTGCCGAGGCCTATGGCAACCACGTCGACATGCTCCCCGACTTTGATCTGGTCGTCCTGGCCCCGCAGGCCGCCAGCTACCTGGCCGACCTGCAGAAGGACTGCGAGCGCGTGGGCAACAAGTGCGTCGCCTGCCGTGGAAAGCAGTACATCGAGCTCTCCCAGAACGGCGACAAGTCTCTCGCCTTCGTGAGCGAGCAACTTTCGAAGTAAGTAACGCCCAGGGCCAGCCGACCATCCAAGACCGGCTGGCCCTTCGATTTAGACGATTGGATCATCATGTCCGTTAATCCTGCTAGCGTCACCAACCCGCCCGCGCAGTTTCCCGAGGACTTTGTCTTTGGCGGCGCCACCGCTGCCTACCAGGTAGAGGGCGAGACCCGCACTCACGGTAAGGGCAAGGTCGCCTGGGACGACTTCCTGGAGGCCCAGGGGCGCTTCTCCCCCGATCCCGCTTCGGACTTCTACAACCAGTACCCCGTCGATCTGGAGCTGTGCGAGGAGTTCGGCATCAACGGCATTCGTCTCTCCATCGCCTGGAGCCGCATCTTCCCCAACGGCACCGGAGAGATAAACCCCGAGGGTGTCCAGTTCTACCACGACCTCTTCGCCGAGTGCCACAAGCACCACGTTGAGCCGTTTGTCACGCTGCATCACTTCGATACGCCGCTTCCCCTCTTTGAGAAGGGCGACTTCCTCAACCGCGAGACCATCGATGCCTTTGTGGACTTTGCCACCTTCTGCTTTAAGGAGTACACCGACCAGGTAACCTACTGGTTCACCTTTAACGAAATCTGGGCCGACGCCTCCAACACCTACATCGAGGGCACCTTCCCCGGTGGCGTCAAGGCGCATCTTGCCGAGGCCTTCCAGTGCGAGCACAACATGATGCTCGCCCACGCCAAGGCCGTGCTGGCCTTCCACAACGGCGGCTTTAGGGGCAAGATCGGCGTCATCCAGTCGCTGGAGTTTAAGTACCCGCTCAACGAGAACGACCCCGCCGACATCAAAGCCGCCAATAACGAGCACGTGCTGCAGAACCAGTTTTTGCTCGACGCCACTTTCCGCGGCGACTACGCGCCCGACACCCTCGAGTGCGCCAACCGCCTGGCCGCCGTCTCGGGCGGCACCATCGAGATATTGGACGAGGACCTCGAGATTATGCGCGAAGCCGCGCTTTACAACGACTACCTTGGCGTTAACAACTACCAGTGCCGTTTTTTGAAGGCTTACGATGGCGAGAACGACCTGCACCACAACGGTACGGGCGAGAAGGGCACCGGCCGCTGGCGCGTCAAGGGCATTGGCGAGCACGTGAACAAGCCCGGCATCCCCACCACCGACTGGGACTGGATCATCTATCCCGAGGGTCTGTTCGATCTGCTCGTCTACATTAAGCAGCGCTACCCCAACTACAAGCAGATCTTCATCACCGAAAACGGCATGGGCTACAAGGACCCCTACAAGGACGGTTTTGTGGACGACCAGCCGCGCATCGACTACATCGAGCAGCACCTGCGCTGGTTGCTCAAGGCCATGGAGGTGGGTGTCAACGTGGGCGGTTACTTCCTGTGGAGCCTGCAGGATCAGTTCTCCTGGACTAATGGCTACAACAAGCGTTACGGCTTCTTCTACGTTGACTTTGAAACCCAGAAGCGCACGCCCAAGGCAAGCGCATACTGGTATAAGCACGTGGCGCAGACCCGTCGTCTGGACTAGCGGCTTGCGACGAGCGGTTGGCGGAGTTGCACCGCCCACATAACCTGTCCCCCATTTCTCAGCCGGGGGTGGCACGTCACACGGCGCGCCGCCCCCGGTCTTTTTGGGCGGTTCGGGGTCCGTTTGTCTCAATCTGTAACATCTAGCCGAGTTTTTGGGTCCTAGCTGTTACAGATTGAGACGAACAGGATTGCTCTTTCCGAAGAATCTAAATCTGTAACACGTAGCCCGCTTTTGACCGTCTACCTGTTACAAATCGAGACAAACGGAGTAGGACCTAACCCCGTATGTCCCTAACAGTCGAGCGTTCGACCAGCGTGCTCGGCACATGAATCGCCTCGATAGACGAGCTCTCTCCAATCGCCGCCTCAAACGCAAGCTTACCGACACCGCGCAAATCAAATCGCAGCGTCGTCAGCCGATTGTGAGGAACAAGTCCCTCGAGTGCGTCGTCGATACCAACCACGCTCACGTCGTCGGGCACGGACAGGCCCGCGTTCTCGAGCGCGGCGATAACGCCCAGCGCCATCTGGTCATTTGCCGCAAGCACGGCAGTCGGCGCCTGCGACCCGCCGGCAAGCACCTCGGCCGCAATCCGCTCGCCCATGGCGTACCCACTGTCCGCACTCCAATCGCCACGCAGCATCGGAGCGGCATCGACATGAGCACGACCCAGCGTATCGCGCCAACCGGCCTCACGAAAACGCGAGGAAATCGAGTTTTCCGGACCCGCCACAAACCGCATATTCGAGTGACCATGTTCCAGCAGATAATTGGTCAACAGCTCGCACGAACCATACTGGTCGGAGTCGATCGTCGTGCAGCGCGGATGCGCATACATGGACAGGATGACCGTTCGCACTCCCGGCTGGGGAACAAACTCCTCAAAATCGGGAGCCATGCGGTTCATGTTGAGAATCATGCCGTCGACGGGTCGCTCGACCATGCGGCGCGAGGCATCGGCAAGTGCATAGGGCTTGTCGCCGCCCATCTCGATCATAGTGACGGCAAAATCGTGCTCGCGCGCCGCTTGCATGATACCCTCGAGCGTCGCCAGGTTACCGACACGTGTGATGTTGTACATGCACAGGCCAATAGAACGATACGACCCGCCGCGCAACGCCGCTCCAGCAAAATTGGGACGAAAGCCCAGCTCTTCCATGGCGGCCAGCACACGCTTGCGCGTCTTTTCCGTCACGTTGGGCATACCGTTGACCACGCGAGACACAGTCTGGCGGCTCACGCCAGCGAGCGCCGCAACCTCTGCCGCGCTCGCCGAACGACCATTCCTTGTCTGCTGATCCATGCCTTCCACGCTAACCTGCTTCCCAACTATTCCCCGCGCCCATGGCGCATCGTACATACATTGATAACGTGCTCATGATACCCGAGCCATATACCACAACATGAAAACTTCTGTCAATCAAAACCGCTTACCGAACAAATACAACCGTTCGCGGCTGTTTGAAGTTGTTTTGTTTCTATACATCCCAGCCGGATGTTAACGTGCTCATTGTCAAATGTTCACGTGCTCATTTTGGTTCTAATCATTTTAAGATAGTGTTTATCGGGCTTTTTCACCGCTGAACGCTAATCAGGGAGCCTCCTGAGCGCAAACGCACAATATCGAACAGCGAGACGAGAGGGTGTATGCATATGTCTTTGCTAAACCGCGTACAGCAGCTGCCGAAGGGCTTTGTTTGGGGCGCCGCAACCGCCGCGTACCAAACGGAAGGTTCCACGAAGGTGGCAGGCAAGGGTAAGACCATGTGGGACGATTACCTTGTCGCCCAGGGTCGCTTTTTGCCCGACCCGGCCAGTGATTTCTACAACCGCTACGAGGAGGATATCCGCCTTTCTGCCGAGCATGGACTCAACGCCATTCGTGTGTCCATCGCCTGGACCCGCATCTTCCCCAACGGCGACGATGCCGAACCCCTCGCCGAGGGCGTTAAGCACTACCACGAGCTGTTCGCCTGCTGCAAAAAGTATGGCGTCGAGCCCTATGTGTCCCTGCATCACTTTGACTCCCCCGCCGCCCTGTTCAACCAGGGCGACTGGCTCAACCGCAAGACCGTCGACGCCTATGTGCGCTATGCCGAGTTCTGCTTCCGCGAGTTCCGCGAGGTCAAAAATTGGTTCACCATCAACGAGCTCATCAGCCTCTCGCACTCCCAATACATCCAAGGCAACTTCCCGCCCAACCATCACTTTGATGTGACGAGCGGCATCCAGAGCCAGCACAACGAGCTCGTTGCCCACGCCCGCGCCGTCAACCTGTATAAGGATCTTGACGAGACCGAGCACCTGGGCGGACGCATTGGCATGGTCAACGTCCTGACGCCGGCATATCCTGCCACCGACTCGCCCGCCGACCAGCACGCCGCCGACCTGTACAACGCCTTCTACACCGACTTCATCATGGACGGCGCCTTCCTGGGTCACTACTCCGCGCGCACCCTCTCACTCATCAACGAGATTCTGCGTGCCAACAACGCCACACTTACGGTTGAGGACAGCGACATGGAGGAGCTCGCCAAGGCGGCGCCCCGCAACGATATGTTCGGCCTCAACTACTATCAGTCGGCGTTTATCGCCGCCTACGATGGCGAGTCAACCAACAGCTTTAACGGCACCGGAGACAAGGGCACCTCGTGCTTTAAGTTTAAGGGCGTCGGGCAGCAGGTCGATATGCCGGGTATCCCCACCACCGACTGGGATTGGCTCATCTACCCGCAAGGCCTCTACGACACGCTCAAGCACATCAGCGCCACCTATCCCAACCTCCCCGTCATCTATATCACCGAAAACGGCCTGGGCCACAAGGACCCCGAGCCCGACGCAAACGGCATCGTCGCCGATCCCGAGCGCATCGACTTTGTCGACCAGCACATGGAGAAGGTGCTCCAGGCGCGCGCCGAGGGCGTCGACGTCCAGGGCTACTTTATCTGGAGCCTGCAGGACCAGTTCTCGTGGGCCAATGGCTATAACAAGCGCTACGGCCTGTTCTACATCGACTTCGACACGCAAAAACGCTACATCAAGCAGTCGGCACTCTGGTACAAGGAGCTCGCCGACACTATGGCGGACGCGCAGTAGCGCATCGCCTCGCTTTCCCCCGAGAAGGGAGCGGCCCTATGCGATACAAACCCAGCCGCTCCCCTCTCTCCCCCTGGGACCGACCCCGCCTGCACCCGGGCTTTTAGCAAGCGGGAGACCATATAGGTTTTCAACGTCCATGCCATTAAGATTTCATGCAAAGAGGAGCGTGAACTATGGAATCGATCGTTAAGTTCTTGGAGAAAGGTCAGCCGTACTTCGACAAGGTCTCTAAGAACATCTACCTTCAGGCCATTAAAGACGGCTTTTTGGCAGCAATGCCCATCATCCTGTCTTCTTCTGTCTTCCTGCTTATTTCGACCCTGCCGGGCGTTGTCGCCACGGTCGGCGGCTTTACGCTGCCCGACTGGTGGAACGTCGACGTCGTGAACTTCTGCAACAAGGTTTACAACTTCACGATGGGCGTCGTGGGCATCATGGTCGCCGGCACCACCGCAAGCGCGCTGACCGGCTCCAAGAACCGCCGCATGCCTGCCGGCAAGGCCATCAACGCCACGAGCACCATGGTCGCCGCCATGTGCGCTATGCTCATCTTGGCCGTTACCCAGACGAGTGCCAAGATCGACGGCGCCGATGTCTCGGTGTTCTTTACCGACAACATGGGCACCAAGGGCCTGCTGAGCTCCTTTGTCGCCGCATTTGCCACGGTCAACATCTATGCCTTCTGCATTAAGCGAGACATCACCATCAAGCTGCCCAAAGAAGTCCCCGGCGCCATCGCCCAGAACTTCCGCGACATCTTCGCCTTCAGCTTCTCCATCCTGTTTGTCGCCGTCATCGACGTTATCTGCCGCACCTGCTTGGCCGTCCCGTTTGCCAACGTCATCTCCACGCTGGTGAGCCCGCTGTTCGCCGCTGCCGATTCCTACGCCGGCCTCGCCCTCATCTGGTTCATGATCCCGCTGTTCTGGTTCATGGGCATCCACGGCCCCTCGGTCGTTAAGCCTGCCCTCAACGCCGCGCTGTTTGGCAACATCACCACCAACCTCGCCACGCTGCAGGCCGGCGGTCACCCCGCCCTCGCCCTGACCGAAAACTTCGGTAACTACATCGGCGAACTCGGCGGCACCGGCGCCACGTTCATTGTCCCGATCATCTTCCTGCTCTTTATGCGCTCCAAGCAGCTCAAGGCCGTCGGCAAAGCCTCTGTCGTGCCCGTGATGTTCGCCGTCAACGAGCCGCTGCTGTTCGCCGCGCCCATCATCCTCAACCCGTACTTCCTGATCCCGTTCCTGTTTGCCCCCGTGGCCAACGTCCTCATTGGTAAGTTCTTCATCGACTTTTTGGGCATGAACGGCTTTATCTATGCCATGCCGTGGGCACTCCCCGGACCGATCGGCACCTTCATCGACACCAACTTCCAGCCGATCTCTCTGGTCCTGGTTGTCGTCCTGCTGGTCGTTGACTTCTTGATCTACTACCCGTTCTGCAAGGCCTACGACAACGTCCTGTGCAAGCAGGAGGCCGAGACCCTGGCCGAAGAAGAGGCCGAGGAGACCAAGGCCGTCAAGACCGCTGCCGCCCCCGCCGTTGAGGCTCCTGTTGTCGAGACCGCTTCTGCCACCGAGGCCTCCGCAGCTCCGTCCGCCCTTAAGGGCAAGGATCTGAGGGTTCTGGTTCTGTGCGCTGGCGCCGGCACCTCTGCACTGCTCGCCAACGCGCTTAAGGAAGGCGCCGACGAGCTGGGCATCGACATTACCGCCAACGCCGGTGCCTACGGCAGCCACTACGCCATCATGGACCAGTACAACGTCATCGTCCTGGCTCCGCAGGTTCGCACCTATTACAACGAGATGAAGGCCGACACCGACCGCCTGGGCATCACGCTGCTGTCGCCCAAGGGCAAACAGTACATCGACCTCACTAAGGATCCCAAGGGTGCCGTCGCCTGGATCGAGGAAAACCTCGAGGCATAAGACGCTGACACCACCTGCCGCTCGCAGACAATAAATGGCCCGTGCATCGATGTGTGATGCGCGGGCCATTTTGTTTAGACCGCACCCGTCCTCCTGTTCATCTCAATCTGTAACATCTAGCCGAGTTTTTCGGTCCAAGCTGTTACAGATCGAGATGAACGCACAGGCCAAGCCGAAAATCTCAATCTGTAACATGTAGACCACTTTTGACCGTCTAGTTGTTACAGATCGAGACAAACGGAATAGGCCGAGCACGTCTACGCCCGCAAGTCCTTTACGCTGGAACGCTCGACCAACACGCCCGAGACGAGCGTACGGCTTCTGGAGCTCGGAGCTTCCAGACCCGCGACGACCTCGTTGAGCGCACGGACGCCCAGCTCGCGGTGGCGAAACTTCACCGACGTCAGAATCGAGTTGGGAATCGTCTTATAGAGCTCATCGTCGAAGCCGATCACGGACACATCATTGGGCACACTGAGCCCTTTGTCACGTAGAGCCATCATCACGCCGTTTGCCATGCAGTCGTTAGCAGCGAGGACCGCCGTGCAATCGGGCTTATCGGCAAGCACAAGGCCCGCGGCATAGCCACTATCCGCATTCCAATCGCCTTGCAGAGGCTCGGGCGGCTCAATGCCACGCGCCTCGAGTGCCGCACGCCAACCTTTCATACGGCACTGGCTCGACAACGACTCTTTCTTACCAGAGACGAAGTACACATTTTTATGCCCGTGGTTCAAGAAGTACTCGCACGCCATGCGCGCGCCGCCCTCTTGGTCGTCACTGACGGTGGAGCAGGTAGGATGTTCCATCGGTGTGATAATCACCGTCTTGAGGTCTTTCGGTGCCTCAAAAGTATCAAAGTCATCGACCATCTGACGCAGGTTGAAGATCATGCCATCAACAGGCAGCTGCGACATCCTACGCGCCGCTTCGGCAAGGGTCATCTTCTCCCCCGCCCGCTTTTTGATCATCGTGAGCGCAAAGCCGCGTTCTTCGGCGGCATCTGCGATACCGTCAATCATGTCCACGGCACCGCCCGACAAGTGGAACAGCACCACGCCGATGCACCCGTAACGGCCCAACTTGAGCGAACGCGCGGCAAAGTTGGTTCGAAACCCGAGCGCCTCCATTGCGGAATGAACCTTATCGCGTGTCGACTCTCGCACGCTATCGGGCTCGTTGATCACACGCGAAACCGTCTTGAGAGAAACACCCGCAGCAATCGCCACATCGTTCATTGAGACATTTTTCTTGTCCATCGTTGCCACTACTTCTCCAGTCGGTTTTGCATCGCTTGTTTTTTGCGTTCTAGCATACACTACCTGCTCGACTGACAAATCAACCGTTTACCGGACAATATCGACCGCTCACCCGTATATCCTTGTTGCTCTTCCAAAAATGTCTTACGTTGTCATTAACGAAATGACAACGTTGTCATTTCGCAATGCCTTCCTTAAGCAGGAAGGTTTCCGGGCAGTCCTGACCATCCATCGACGACCAGTTCCATCCACATGCATCGCGCATCAAGTAGTAAAGGAGCTCTATGGACGCCATCGTAAAGATGCTCGAAAAGCATCAGCCGTTCTTTGAGAAGATCTCGAGGAACATATACCTCCAGGCCATCAAGGACGGATTCCTTGGGTGCATGCCCATTGTCCTCACCTCTTCGATCTTTCTGCTCATTGCCACCCTTCCCGGCGTAGTCGGCGTCACGCTGCCCCAGCCGCTCATCGACTGGTGCAACAAGCTCTACAACTTCACCATGGGCGTCATGGGCATCATGGTTGCCGGCACCACTGCCAAGAACTTCACGGCATCCATGAACCGTCGTATGCCCGCCGGCAAAGTGCTCAACGACGGTTCCACCATGGTGGCCGCCCAGTGCAGCATGCTGCTGCTCGCAGTCACGCAGTTCACCACCAAGTTCAACGGCTCCGAGCTTTCGGTCTTCGATTGCACCAGCATGGGCACGCGCGGTCTGTTCTCGGCCTATATCGCCGCGTTCATTACCGTGTGGGTCTATAAATTCTGCGTCTCGCGCGATCTGACCATTAAGCTGCCCAAGGAGGTCCCGGGCGCCATCGCTCAGAACTTCCGTGACATCATCCCCTTTGGCGGCGCCGTCATCATCTGCGGCATCATCGATGTCGTCGTGCGCAACCTCATGGGCGTTCCGTTCTCCGAGCTGCTTATCAAACTGCTCTCCCCGCTCTTTACCGCTGCAGAAACCTATCCTGGCCTTATCCTTATCCAGGCAGCCACCGCGTTCTTCTGGTTCATCGGCGTCCACGGCCCCTCGATCGTCCAGCCGGGCATCGACCCCATCCGTCTTGCCAACCAAGCCGAGAACCTGCAGGTTCTGCTGGCCGGTGGTCACCCCGCCCACTCCCTCACCTTTAACATGTCGCTCGTGGGTGAGTTCGGCGGCACCGGCGCCACGTTCATCGTGCCGCTTCTGCTGATTCTCTTTATGAAGTCCAAGCAGCTCAAAGCCGTCGGTAAGGCCTCGATTGTTCCTGTTGCCTTCGCCGTCAACGAACCGCTGCTCTTTGGCGCGCCGATGATCCTTAACCCCTACATGCTCGTCCCCTTTGTTGCCGCCGGCTGCGTCAACGTAAGTGTTGCCAAGTTCTTTATCGATAACGTGGGCATGAACGGCTTCTCCTTCGTGGTGCCTTGGGCCACCCCCGCCCCTATCGGCATTTTCATCACCACGAACTTCCAGCTTATCGCCTTGGTATTTGTCGCGATCATCATCTTGCTGGACGCCATCATCTACCTGCCGTTCTTGAAGGCATACGATAAGCTGCTCTGCGACCAGGAGGCCGAGCGCGCCGCCGAGCTGGGTCTCGAGTCCGATGGTGCTGCTTCCATCGCCGCCAACGCCTCTGCGCCCGCTGCCAAGCAGACCGCCGCTTCCGTCGAGCCGACCGCCGCTGCCGCCGACAGCAAGCCTGTCGCCGATCAGCCCGAGCCCGCCTCCGACGCATCCGCTAAGAAGGACGTCGATGGCCTGAAGGTCCTCGTCCTGTGCGCCGGCGCCGGCACCTCTGCCATGCTTGCCAACGCCATCAAGGAAGGTGCTGCGCAGACCGGAGAGAACATCGCTTCCTCCGCAGGCGCCTATGGCCAGCACACTGCCATCATGGATCAGTACGACGTTATCGTGCTTGCCCCGCAGGTCCGTAGCTACTACAACGACATGAAGGCCGACACCGATCGCCTGGGCATTAAGCTGCTCGCTCCGCGCGGTAAGGAATATATCGACCTTACCCGCGACCCCGCTGGCGCCATCAAGTGGCTCCGCGAGAACCTCGACTAGTTTCCTCCCTCTGTTGGTGCCCGGATTCCCGGTTCGGGCACCTCTCCCTATTCGTATCCCACAGAAAGGATGACTCATGACCAACCCCATGCAGTTCCCCGACGGCTTTGTGTTTGGCGGCGCCACCGCTGCTTACCAGGTTGAGGGCGAGACCCGTACGCACGGCAAGGGCAAAGTGCCCTGGGACGATTTCCTGGCAGCCCAGGGTCGCTTCTCCCCCGATCCTGCAAGCGATTTCTACAACAAGTACCCGGTCGATATCGACCTGTGCCAGCGCTTTGGCATCAACGGTATCCGCGTTTCCATCGCTTGGAGCCGCATCTTCCCCAACGGCACTGGCGAGATCAACCCCGAGGGTGTTGCCTTCTATCACGAGCTCTTTGCCACCTGCAATAAAGCCGGCGTCATCCCCTATGTCACGCTCGATCACTTTGATACGCCCGAGGCCTTTTACCAGAATGGCGGCGAGGGCTTCCTGACGCGCACGACGATCGACGCCTTTGTCGAGTACGCCAAGTTCTGCTTTGCCGAGTTCACCGAGGTCAAGCACTGGTTCACCTTTAACGAGATTCCCGCGACCGCCGAGGGCAGCTTTATCGTCGGCAACTGGCCGCACGGCGAGAAGTACCGCCTGGACAAGGCCTTCCAGCTCATGCACAACATGATGGTGGCTCACGCCAAGGCTGTCGTCGCCTACCATGAGGGCGGCTTTGAGGGCGAGATCGGCATTGTCCAGAACCTGGAGCCCAAGTATCCCCTCGACCCCAACAGCGCCGCCGACTGCGAGGCCGCCCGCATGGCCGACGTCATCAACAACCGCTGGGTACTCGACGCCACCTTCCGCGGCCACTATGCAGCCGACACCATGGAGGCTGCGACCAAGCTGGCCCATATCGCCGGCGGCGAGCTCGACGTCCGCGACGAGGACATCGCCGCGCTGACCGCCGCGCTCCCCTACAACGATTGCCTGGGCGTCAATACCTACAAGTGCCAGTTCCTGCGTGCCGCCGAGGGCGAAAACGACATCAACCACAATGGCACCGGCGACAAGGGCTCCTCGCGCTGGTTCCTCAAGGGTGTGGGCGAGGCATGCGTGCGCGAAGGCGTTCCCACGACCGATTGGGACTGGATCATCTATCCCGAGGGCCTGTACGACCTGCTGCTGCGTATTAAGAACGATTACCCCAACTACAAGAAGATTTACATCACCGAGAACGGCATGGGCTATAAGGACGACTTCGTGGACGGCTTTATCGACGACGCCCCTCGCATCGACTACATGCGCCAGCATCTCGCGTGGATCCTCAAGGCGATTGACGGCGGCGTGAACGTCGACGGCTACTTTGTGTGGTCGCTGCAGGACCAGTTCTCCTGGACCAACGGCTACAACAAGCGCTATGGCCTGTTCTACATCGACTTCGAGACCCAGAAGCGCTATCCCAAGGCGAGCGCGTACTGGTACAAGAACGTCGCGGAGACCGGCCTGCTCATGGCCTAACTTCAGCCGCGTATCCCCTGTCGGCCGCATGCGAATCCCCCACGGGTTCGCATGCGGCCTTTTTTGTTTTTGGTGAGCCCGAGCAGGCCGTTTATCTCGATCTGTAACATCTAGCAGGGATTTTCAATCCTAACTGTTATAGATTTAGACGAACGGGCGACCAGGGCTGAAAGATCTCAATCTGTAACACGTAGCCCACTTTTAACCGTCTAACTGTTACAGATCGAGACAATAAGATAGTCAAATCCGAACTTTCCAAGCAGTTATAAAGCATGGTTTCTAGTTTTCGGTATCACGAACATACTTTCGGTATCATTTAATGATACTATGATATCGAAAGTATGTTCGTGATACCGAAAGGAGCCGCATGCGCCAGTTCGATTACACCACAGTCCCAGCGGAACTCGAAGCAACTCCAATCACCAACCTCCTCCTCTCGATACGCGAGCATAAAGGCCGTCAGCTTGCTCTGAGTCAAGTCAAACCCGAGCTTCTATCGTCCCTAATGGAGGAGGCTAAGATCCAAAGCACCCGGTCCTCCAACGGACTTGAAGGAATTGTTACCACCCAAAAAAGACTCAAAGCGATCATGGCGTATTCCGCCAAGCCAAGCTCCCGCGCAGAGGAAGAAATTGCTGGATACCGAGATGTGCTGTCGCTTATTCACGAGCAACACGATTCCATTCCCGTAACGCCATCGGTCATTCTGCAGTTGCATCGTGACCTCATGGCGCACACGGCAATCTCGTATGGAGGCCATTGGAAAGATAGCGATAACGAAATCGTCTCCATTGACGATCAAGGAAATCGATTTGTGCGCTTTAGGCCCCCTTCGGCCCTAGCAACCCCGGGACTTATTAAAGAAGCCTGCCAGTCCCTCAACGATGCTTTATCTCGCCAAGTTTGCGATCCCCTCCTTATATCGCTCCGCTTTATCTTCGATTTTGTTAGCATTCATCCCTTCAACGATGGCAATGGCAGGATGAGCCGGCTCCTTACAACGCTGCTGCTCGAAAAGACTGGATACGACGTTGCGCGTTACATCAGCATCGAACGACTTATTGAAGACAACAAAGCGCTTTACTACAACGCTCTCGCTGCAAGCTCCACTGGATGGAATGAAAATCAAAACACCGAAGTACCCTTTATCCGTTTCATGCTCGGAACAACCCTGGCCGCCTACCGACAGCTCGAGCAGCGTACCTTAATTGAATCAAGCACTCGTCCCATGTCGAAGCAAGCGCGCATCGCCGTTCTATTTCAACAGAGACCCGGCGTCATTAAGAAATCCGACATCCGATCCAACTGCCCCGATATCAGCGAGGTCACCGTTAAACGAACCCTCGGTCAGCTTGTTAGTTGCAGCGCAATCGAAAAAACAGGAGCGGGTCGTTCGACAGGCTACATACTCAAAGACGTCCATGCTCTAGAACTATTCTTGCAATCCACAATACCCGATAGCGAGGCCGCAATAACAAAAGAGGCTCCAAAGGATAAGCTCCTTGAACGTATAAACCACGCCGAGGATGAAAGCAAAGAGGGGCTCTATGAAGACTATGATTCATTCTCAAGGGACATAAAGACGAAATACGGAGTCTAGTCATATCTCAGAATAGCCTCATCCTTGTTGCCCAAAGTTATTTGCGCGTCATTGTGAAGCGGTAACCCCGCGCTGGCAAGGGCAAAAGTCCTCCTGCTGCGCTAGCTAGCAAATGACCTGCGCGTGCTCCTCGATGGCGGCGCGATCCTCGGCGGTAATACCCGGCTCGCACACCACGACGTCCAAATTGTCCAAGCGGCAGAAGGTGTAGAAGTCGCGCTTGCCGATCTTGCTGGAGTCGGCGATCAGATAGCGCGAGTC
>UQWK01000033.1 GCA_900544725.1 uncultured Collinsella sp. | reverse complement strand
AGCGCGACTACGGCATCGCCGACGGCGTGGCCATTGCGTGCGACGCGCTGAGCACGTGGCTCTACGATGACGACGCCGCGACGCTGGCGCTCAAGTACGGCCCGGTGTAC
This sequence comes from uncultured Collinsella sp., assembly GCA_900544725.1. GTDB lineage: Bacteria > Actinomycetota > Coriobacteriia > Coriobacteriales > Coriobacteriaceae > Collinsella. The sequence continues at coordinate 22,527 of UQWK01000033.1, read as the reverse complement.
GAGGAGCTGCGCGGCGAGCTGGACGGCAGCTACTTTGAGGATCTGCTGCGCGAGCTGGTGCTGGACAACGACCACACGGCGCTCGTCGAGCTGGTGCCGGTGGATGCCACCGAGGGTTCGGAGGGTGCCGAGGCAGCCGAACTTGCTGCCAAGCGCGATGCCATGACCGGCGCCGAGCTGGCCGACGTGGTCGAGCGCACGGCCGCGCTGCGTGCCGCGCAGGAGGCTGAGGACACGCCCGAGAACAAGGCCACGCTGCCGCGACTGCGTGTATCCGACATTGGCGAGGCGCGCCCCGAGCCGCCGCTCGTTGTGGACACGACCGCGCCCATCCCCTGCCTGCGCCACGACATTCCCACCAACCGTCTGGCATATGCCATGCAGTATTTCGACCTAAGCCGCGTCGCATTTGAGGACCTGCCCTACGTGACGCTGCTCTGCCGCCTGCTTAAGCAGCTGCCCACGCGCGAGCACTCGGCCGAGGAACTCGACAACCTGCTCGCCGGCAAGCTGGGCTTTTTGAGCTTTACAACCGAGGTCATGACGCAGCCCGACGTGGACGGCGTGCGCCCCTACCTGCTGGTGAGCGCCGGCGCCCTGTCCGAGAAGATCGATGCGCTGGCGAGCCTGCCGCGCGAAGTGTGGTCGAGCACGCTGTTGGCGGACGCCGACGCGGACCGTGTGCGCGACGTGCTCACGCAGATCCGCATCGGGCTTGAACAGGGCTTTATCAACAACGGTCACTCGGCGGCGCTGGGTCGCGCGATGAGCTACAGCTCGCCTTCGGCCGTGGTGCGCGAGCAGCTCTCGGGCGTGGACTTCTACCTGTTCCTGCGCAATCTGCTCGAGCACTTTGACGAGCGCCTGGACGGGCTGCGTACCAAGCTTGCCGAGCTGGCGGGCCGCATCTTTGTGGCCGATGGCTGCATGGCGAGCTTTACCGGCAGCGACGAGGACTTTGACGCGTACTGGGCTGCCGCGGGCGACCTGGGACTGGACGCGGGCGACGGTGACGGTGCTGGCAGCGGCGCGCTCGTGGTGCCGGCGCCGTGCGACCGCCACGAGGCCTTTGTCATCCCCAGCGACATCTGCTTTGCGGCGCGCGCGTGCGACCCGCGCCGCCTGGGCATTGACGTGACGGGCGCCTGGGCGGTGGCTGCCAACGCGCTCTCCTACGACTACCTGTGGAACGAGATCCGCGTGAAGGGCGGCGCGTACGGCTGCGGATTCCGTGCGGCCGGCGAGCGTCAGACGGCGTTCTACACCTACCGCGACCCTGCGATCGACCCTTCGATTGAGCGTGTGGAGCGCGCGGGTGCGTGGCTCGGCAGCTTTGAGCCCGACGAGGCCGCCTTTGAGGGCTTTATCGTGAGCTGCGCGAGCGGCATGGACGCGCCGGTAAAGCCGTACGCGCTCACCAAGCGCCGCAACACGACCTACCTGGCAGGGCTCGATCCGCACGCCCGCGAGGAGCGCCGCGCCCAGATGCTCGCCGCCACGCCCGCTGAGCTGCGCTCGCTCGGCGCCAACGTGACGCGCATCGCAGCCGAGTCGCCCACCTGCGTCTTTGGCGGCCGCGAAGTCATCGCCAAGAGCAACGCCGGCTTTACCGTAGTCGACCTGCTGGCCTAACGCACAAAGCAAAAACCACCACAAAGGTGCCTGTCCCCTTTGTGGTGGTTTGCGGGCGGGCCGCTACTTGAGGAACGGGCTCGGTGTGGCCGTCAGCGGATTGAGTCGGTACATGTCCGCAAAGCACTCGCGACCGTAATCGGAATCGTTGCTCCAGCTGCCGTGGTCGACGTCGTATTGCGAATCCAGGCGAATCCACTCCTCCGGTTTGTTCTTCTCGTGCTTGTTGCAGAAGTAGCGACGGTACTCGACCTCGTGCTCAAACTCAAACTCGGCATCCGAGCCCCTGCCGGCATACTCGTCGACCGACGTCAGGTTACCGTGGTCATCGTAGTAAAACTCCGCATAGCCGCCGCGCTCGGACTCGATTCGGTCAATCTTGCCGTCAATGTACGAATAATCCACGGCGGCAAACGACGAGCTCAGCGAACCGTAATCGTTGCCATGCGTGTCATAGGCCACGGGCGAGACGCGCGAAATGTTACCGTCCTCGTCGTACTCGTAGTTCAGCGTGAGCGTCCATCTGGTGCCCGCGGTGTCACCCTGGCTGTCCGTGATAAAGGACGTCACGCGACCCTTGTCGTAGCCGTACGAATAGACGACCGTTCGAGGATTGGCCGGACTGGTCTCGGTGTCGATCACCAGGTTTCCGCCCTGATAGACAAAGGTGCTTGCGCTCTCGCCGTAGCCCGCGCTGGTCGTCTTGTCGATCAGGTTTCCGTCCGAGTCGTACGTGAACGTCGTCGTGCTCGACGCGTCGCTTATGTCGCCATCGCCTTCGATGCGCGTGACGTTGCCGTCGGCGTCGTACGTAAACGTGTTGATGTTCACGTAGCCGCCCGCCCGAGTCTCCTCAATCTCCGAGACGCGGTGCGACTCATCGTGCTCAACGCTGTAGCTCATGCTGCCGCCCTGCTTGACGGCGGTCGTGTACCCCGTGACATAGCCGTTCTTATCGCGCTCGATCTCATAGATGTCGCCGTACTGACCCGATTTATCGGTGCCTTCGTAGGACACCGGCAGCCACAGCTCGTCGAGCTGCGTGTCCTTAATGCCGCTGACCTTCGTGTCCTGCGGCAGCGCCAGCGTTGCGAGCTTCTTTTTACCCGAGAGGTCGATGCTCTTGAGGTCCTGGGCATTTTTGAGGTCGAGCTTCTCGATGTTGTCGCAGCCGTCCAGGTTGACGACAGTGACGTTGCTCGCCGAGTTGAGGTCAACCGTCGTAAGGTCGCCGCAGCCCGAAAGGTCCAGGTTAACCAGCTTGTCCCCGCCGGATTCCACGCTGACGACGTTGGGGAACACCTTGCCCAGGCCCTGCGTCGACGTGACGCCGTCCAGCTCGACCGACGTCACCGCCTTGGCTTCGTCACGTGAGATGCGGCCGTCACCGTTGGTGTCGTATTTGGTCGAGACAAGCGCACGCATGCCGCTGTCGGGAAAGCTTTTCTCGTCGATGGGCGTGGTCGCGATCTGGGTGAAGTAGAACAGCGCTCCCCCGCCGACACCCGCCGCCACGGCAAGCACCGCGGCGAGAGCGATGAGGGGCCTCTTGGAACGCTTGCGCCGCGCGGACTGCTGCACGGGCATGTATTGCTGGGAAGCGGGTGCGGCAGGCTGGGGTTGCTGCGTGGCCGCGACCTGGTCTGGTGCTACGGGTGCGCCGCATACGGGGCAAAAGAGGGCGTCGTCGACAAGCGGTGTGCCACACGAACGACAAAACATGGCGGGCTCCTTTCGGTGCATTCTTTCCACCATGAAGGTAAACCCAAAAATGCAGCCCTTGTTGCGCAACATTCAGCCCAAACCGCCGCAAAGGGGCGCAGTTCACAGGTGCCTTTGTGGTGATTCGAACACTTGTTCCATACGTACATATGTTCTATAGTAGGGATGCTTGCATCGGACCTAAATTGCAACTAGGATATAGTTGCAGAATGTGAGGCGGGATGACTCGGACCGATAAACTCATCGCCCAACTGCTTAGCTGCCCTTCGACGTATCGGTATACCGATTTTTTAAAAGTCATGGCTTCATATGGCTTTGAAATGGACAACAAAGGCAAGACATCCGGATCGCGCGTTCGCTTCTACAGGCCATCAGATGGCAGGATGTTCGTAATGCACGCGCCACATCCATCTGACGAATTGACAGCGGGGACCATTCGAAACATCGTTCGATTTCTGCAAGATGTCGGAGGTAGTCATGAGTAACGTTTTGGCATACAAGGGTTATTTCGCCCCAGTCGAGTTCGATGCCGAACAGCATGTGCTAACAGGTATGGTCACCGGCATTAGGGACGCAATCGTATTTGAAGGCTCCACGGCTGAAGAAGTGGAGCAATGCTTCCACGACGCCGTCGACGATTACCTTGAGTTTTGCGCCGAGAAGGGCAAGGAACCCGAGCGGGCTTTTAAGGGCTCGTTCAACGTAAGAACGGGCTCTGAGCTCCACAAGCAAGCAGCGCTGGCAGCGGCAAAGAAGGGTGAGTCACTCAATAAGTTTGTGACTGAAGCAATCGCTGCGGCGTTATAGCATTAACGCATAGGCCCAAACAACCACAAAGGGCGCAGTTCGCAGGCATATTTGCGGTGGCTTTACTGCCCATATCGCGTTTGCCCAGATAAAACCTGCCAAAATAAACCTGTCCCTTTTTGGTAGGTTCGGGAGATGAGGCTGGGATGGATAAGGCTGAGTTGCGGCGGGCGGTGATTGCTCGGCGCGATGCTCTTGATTTGGATGTGCGGGCGGCAAAGTCCGCTGTTGTATGCGCGCGGCTTGTTGAGCTGATGGAGTCCAGCGGCGCTGCGGGCCAACGCACCGTTGCCGTCTATGCCGCCATGGGTTCCGAAGTCGACCCCGCCGCGTTTGCCGCTGCGGCCGCCAAACGCGGCTGGCGCGTGGCCTATCCGTGCATGTTCTCGGCAAGCGACGCCGCCGCATGCGGCCAGCGCATGTGCATGCGGGCGGTCTCTGCCGGCGATGCATCCGAGGCCCCGTTTATCGCCCACCCCACGCGAGCCTTCGCAGCCACGGACGTCGACAGCGACCACTTCCCCATCGTGCCCGCCGCCGAGCTCGACATGGTTGTCGTGCCGCTCGTGGCTTTCGACCGCACCGGCGCGCGCCTGGGCTACGGCGGAGGCTGCTATGACCGCTACCTGCCCACAGTTGCATCTGAATGCCAAATCGTCGGCATCGCCTTTGACGAGCAGCGTGTCGACCACGTTCCCACCGACGCCCACGACCTGCCGCTACCCCACATCGTCAGCGCCTAAATGCCAGCGTGCCTCCCGGCAGCCTAGTGCTCCTCGCCGGCTCGGGCCAGGTCGTAGGGTGTGGTCTGGTAGACGTAGTAGTTGAGCCAGTTGGTGTAGAGCAACTGAGCCTGGCTGCGCCAGACGTTGCGCGGCTCGGCGGTGGGGTCGTCACCTGGGAAGTAATGCGCCGGCACTTGAGGGTTGAGGCCGCGTTTCACGTCGCGCTCGTACTCCAGGCGCAGCGTGTCGGTATCGTACTCGGGATGCCCAAATACAAAGAAGCGACGGCTGTCGGTCGACTTGACGATGTACAGGCCCACCTCGTCGGACACGGCCACAACCTCAAGCTGCGGCTCGGCCTCCACGTCCTCACGGCGCACATCGGTGTTGCGCGAATGCACGGCATAGAAACGGTCGTCAAAGCCGCGAACCAGCGGGCTTTGAGGCTTCACCAGATAATGCTCGAACACGCCGCTCGCCTTTGCCGGCAGGTCGTGCTTCTGGATACCGTAGTGGTGATACAGGCCCGCCTGCGCGCCCCAACAAATGTGCAGCGTAGAGTGCACGTGCGTGGTGGACCAATCCATAATCTGGCAGAGCTCGGGCCAGTAGTCGACCTCCTCGAACGGCATCTGTTCCACCGGCGCGCCCGTGATGATCAGGCCGTCGTAGTGGATGTCGCGGATGTCGTCGAACGTGCGGTAGAACGTCTCCAGGTGGCCGGCGCTTACGTGCGTGGCCTCGTGCGTCTTGGTGCGCAGCAGGTCCACCTCCACCTGCAGCGGCGTGTTGGAGAGCTTGCGCATGATCTGCGTCTCGGTGGCGATCTTGGTGGGCATGAGGTTGAGGATGAGCACGCGCAGCGGACGGATGTCCTGGTGCAGCGCGCGGTACTCGGTCATGACAAAGATGTTCTCGCTCTCGAGCTGCGCGGCGGCAGGGAGGGCGTCGGGGATGCGAATGGGCATGGATGCTCCTTACGAGTCAGTTGCAGCTATGGTACAACGAGCGGCCCCATCCGCGCGAGCATATCGCCCAGCGATGCCGTCAGCGGCCCAAATCACTCCAAAAGTAGAGATTAAGGCATGCCCAAAAATCTATGGCGCTTTAGCCTAGCAAAGTGGCAGCAGGACGCTACAATGGTTCGACGCGAAAAACTCGGCCGAAAGGATACATATATGTACCAGACGCGTAAGATCGGTGTGGTCGGCCAGGGCCACGTAGGAGCACATGTTGCCAACAGTCTGCTCATGCAGGGCATTGCCGATGAGCTGTACCTGTGCGATATCAACCAGGCCAAGGTGACGTCCGAGGTCCAGGACCTGCGCGACTCCCTTTCGTTTGTCCCGTACAACACCAAGATCGTCAACTGCTACGACCACTACGAGGAGCTTGCCTGCTGCGACGTCATCGTCAACGCCGCCGGCAAGGTCGCGCTGGCCGCCGGCAACCGCGACGGCGAGCTGTTCTTTACCACCGACGCCGCCCGCACCTTTGCCAAGCGCATCGTCGACGCCGGCTTTGATGGCATCTTCGTGAGCATCTCCAACCCCTGCGACGTCGTGTGCACCGAGCTGTGGCACCTGACCGGCTACGATCCCAAGAAGATCATCGGCTCGGGCTGCGGCCTGGACTCCGCCCGCCTGCGCACCGAGATCTCCAAGAAGGTCGGCGTGAGCCCCAAGTCCATCGACGCCTACATGATCGGCGAGCACGGCTTTAGCCAGCTGGCCGCCTTTAAGGCCGCAACCATCGCCGGCAAGAGCCTTAACGAGCTTCAGGCCGAGAACCCCGACAAGTACGCCTTTGACCACATGGAGGTCGAGGAGCTCGCACGCAAGGGCGGCTACGTAACCTACCAGGGCAAACAGTGCACCGAGTACGCCGTCGCCAACTCCGCCGCGCGCGTTTGCGCCGCTGTGCTGCATAACGAGCATGCCGTGCTTTCGGCCTCTACGCTTATGACCGGCCAGTATGGCGAGGAGGGCATCTTCACCTCCCTGCCGTGCGTAATCGGTGCCGAGGGCGTCGAGGAGGTCTACACGCTCGACCTGTCCGAGCACGAGCTCGAGGGCTTCCACAAGAGCTGCCAGCACATTCGCGACAACATCGCCCAGCTCGACTGGTGGGACGCCGAGGCCTACGACGCAAAGTAAGCGTCGGTTGCCACAACACCTCGCGAATCTATGCGCGATACCAAGCGGGCCGCGCCGGAAATCCCCGGCGCGGCCCGCTTTTTTTGACTCACGCAGTGCCCTTGCGAATCGAAGGTGAATGGTTTTCCCGTTACTTAGTACTGCTCGATGCCCATGTAGCGACGAACCTCGGGGCTGTGGTCGAAGACCTTGCCGCGGGCGGCGCGCAGCTCGCAGCTCATCGCGTAGAAGAAGATCGGCTCCAGGAACGAACGCACGCTGGCGGGCACCTCACCCACGCCGTACTCGAGCGCGTCGAGCACCATGATCGTGTCGGTGTGCGTGTTGAGGAACGCAAGCGCACGCTCCTCCATGGGACGGCACTCTCCCGCGCCAAGCTGCACAAAGTAGAACACGCCGGGCTCGGTGGCCTCGAAGGGGCCGTGGAAGTACTCACCGGAGTGGATGTAGCAGCAGTGCTGCCACTGCATCTCCATGAGCGAGCAGATGGCCATGGCGTAGGTCTGGCTAAAGTTGGGGCCGGAACCCAGGATGTAGAAGAACTTGTGCTGCTGGCAAAGCTCGGCAAAGCGGGCGCCCAGCTCGGCGTTTACCTTCTCGCGGGCGGCGGGCAGCAGTGCGTCCATCTGCTTAAGACCCTCGTACATGTCGGCAAGCGCCTCGTAGCCCTCCTGCTGGTCGAGCAGCTCGGCGGCAATCAGAGCGCCGATGCCCTGCGGCACCTCGGCCTGCGACACGCCCTCGCCCCACGGGTAGACCCAGGTGGTCCACTTGCCGTTGTCGATCTTGGAGCCCTCGCAGTCGGTCATGGCGACGACCTCGGCGCCGGCAGCCAGCGCCATCTCACAACCGTCGACGACCTCCTGCGTGTTGCCGCTGTGGCTACAGGCGATGACGAGCGACTTCTCGCCGAGGCTCTTGGGGGCCATCAGGCAAAACTCGCGCGCGGTGTAGACCGTGGAGGTAAACGTGGTGGCCTCGCGCTTGAGCAGCTCGTTGGCCGGCATCAGGTCGATCATCGAACCGCCGCAGGCGATCCAAAAGACGTTCTCGATCTTACCCTTGCGCTCGATGATCTCCTGGACCAGATCGTGTGCGTTCATGCTGATGTTCCTCCCTGTGTGGCGGCCTTGAGCGACGGCGGCTCATACCTGCGGTCGTTCTATGTTGTCCTATTTATATCACGCAAGCTACCGCAGGTGAAGTCATTTCGGCAAATTTGTTCTATGTTGTTCTATCTGTGGACGTTAGATGTCGAACACGTAGCGCGAGCCCACAATCTTTTGGCGGCCGAGCAGCAGGGGCCGCTCATCGGCGTCGGTAAAGTACGCCTCCATATAGAAGAGCGGCTCGCCGATCGGAACCTCGAGCAGCGGAGCGGCTTGAGCATCGGCAAGCGCGATCTCCACAGTGCACGGATCGGACTTGAGCGGTGCGCGGCCCGAATGCTCGGCAACGAGCGCAAAGATCGAGTTGTCGGTGAGGTCCTCGTCGCCCAGCGTCTGCAGGTAGGGATGGTCGGTCAGCACAAAGGCGTTGTTCTCGAGCATGACGGGGATGCCGTCGGCCGTACGCACGCGCTCGACCACGATAAGCTCGCAGCCGGGCTCCACGCCAAAAAACGCCGCGTCCTCGCGCGTCGCCGCGACCACCGTGCGTGACACCAGACGCGCGCCCGGCACCATATCGTTGGCAACGCAGCCGTCGGTAAAGCTCTGGACGTCGCCCTTCTGGCGAATCTTGCGCTTGAGCTTGGGAGCGCACACAAAGGTACCCCTCCCCTGCTGGCGGTTGAGATATCCCGCGCGCGACAGCTCCTCGATGGCGCGGCGCACGGTGATGCGCCCCACGCCGTAGGACTTCGCGAGCTCCATCTCGGAAGGGATGCGCGAGCCGGCCGGGTACACGCCACGCGCGATTTCGCCCTTCAGGTCATCCATGACCTGCTGGTACAGCGGCACGGCAGGAACGTCGACGCGCTCGGGGCGCTCGGTTTTGATCTCGGTCGCCATCGTTTATGCTCCATCCCGTGCGTGCTCGGACTCAAACTCTTCAATCGCCGCCATAAACTGCTCGCCAAAGCTGTCGGCCTTTTTCTCGCCAATGCCGTTGACCTGGATAAGCTCGTCGCGCGTCTGCGGGCGCAGGCGGCACAGGCCGCGCAGGGCCTTGTCGGAGAAAACCATGTACGGCGCCATCTCGAGCTCGGTCGAGATTTCCTTGCGAAGTTCCCGCAGGCGCTCGAAGAGCTCGGCGTCGTCGCCCACGCGCGGACGCTGGTCCAGCTCTGCCTCCTCGCGCAGCAGGTCCACGGCACGACGGGCGCGGGCCGACGCCTTGCGCTTGGACGCGCGGCGCTTAACGGTAAAGGCAAAGGCCTCGTCCTCGACCTCGCCGGCACGCGGACCCAGGCCCACCACCGGATACTGGCCCTGCGAGGTGGCAAGGTAGCCACGTCCGCACAACTGGCCGATAATGTCCTTAATGCGCCCGACCGATTCGCTCGACAGCTCACCATAACCGCGGTCCTCGTCCAGATGCATCTGGCGAATGCGCTCGGTGTTGCCGCCGTGGAGCACGTCGGCAATGAGCGATTTGCCAAAGCGCATGGGGCGCATGGCCACGTAGCGCACGGCGGCGCGGGCCATGTCGGTGACGTCCTCAACCTCGAACTGCGTGAGGCAGTTACTGCAGTTGCCGCAGCCCTCGGCCTCGTCCGCCGTGCCGTCCGCGCCCGCCGCCGCATGCTCTGCCGCGGCCTCGTCGCCAAAGTAGCGCAGCATGTATTCGCGCAGGCAGCCGGTGGTGTTGCAGTAGCCCTCCATTTGGCTGAGCAGGCGGTAGCGGTTTTGGAGCGCCCACGCGCGCTGCTCGTCGTCGAGCGCTTCGTCGGCCGCGTCGCCGCGGTCGATCAAAAACCGGCGCATACGGAAATCGTTGCCGTTCCACAGCAAGTGGCAGCTCGCGGGGTCGCCATCGCGGCCGGCGCGGCCGGCCTCCTGGTAGTAGGCCTCGATGCTCTCGGGCACGTTGTTGTGAATCACGTAGCGCACATTGGGTTTGTCGATACCCATGCCAAAGGCGTTGGTGGCGACCATCACCTGAATGTCGTCGTCGATAAAGGCACGCTGACTCTGGCGGCGGGCGTCGTTGCCCATACCGGCATGGTAGCGGCCCACGCGAATACCGCTGGGGTCCAGCGCCTCGGCAAGCTCCCCTGCCAGCGCGTCGACCGTCTTGCGGGTGGAGCAATACACGATGCCGCTCTCGCTCGAATGCGCAATCACGTAGTCGCGCACCCAGGCGGTCTTGGCCTTGTCGCCCATCTCCTCGCAACCAAAGTAGAGGTTCTTACGGTCAAAGCCCGTCACCACGGTCGCGGGATTTTGCAGGCCGAGCATCTGCTGAATATCCGCACGCACGCGCTCGGTCGCCGTGGCGGTAAAGGCCGCCACGATGGGGCGCTGCGGCAGCGAAGCGATAAACTCGCGAATCTGCAGGTAGGCGGGGCGGAAATCCTGGCCCCACTGGCTTACGCAGTGCGCCTCGTCAATGGCCACGAGCGGCACGCCAATGCCGTCGGCGGCTGCGGCCTCCTGCGCGAAGGCAAGAAAGCGCGGCTCGAGCAGTCGCTCGGGCGCCACGTACATAAGCTGGTAGCGACCTTCGCGTGCACGCTTGAGCACGGTATTTTGCTGAGCCGGCGTAAGGCTGGAGTTGAGGTAGCTGGGACGCGCACCCGCCGCGAGCAGTGCGCGAGTCTGATCCTCCATAAGCGACAGCAGCGGGCTCACCACAAAAGTGATGCCGGGCAGCATAAGCGCAGGCACCTGGTAGCAGATGGACTTTCCAGCGCCCGTGGGCATAACGCCCAGCGCGTCGCGACCGGCAAGGATCGCATCGACCATGCGGTCCTGACCAGGGCGAAACGAGGTGTAGCCAAAATAGGCGCCGAGCGTGTCGAGCGCCATCTGCTGCATGCTATCGGTCATGGTTTCCTAACGTCAGAATCATCTGCCGCCGATTATACGCCGCCACGGAGACAGCAGCACACGGCCACCGCCCAGACTAGTCATCGGGGACGTTCTTAAACGACTAGTCAAACAAGAACGTCCCCAATGACTAGTCGACAAGGAGTGTCCCCAATTGCCGGCACAAAAGGAACGTCCCTATCTGCCGCATCTGGACCGTGGCAACGCCGATGTTATGGCAAAGCCAGCGAGCGCCCGTCATTTGAGCCAAGGTGCCGTGAAATGAAAAGGCGCTGACCTTCTGGTCGCGCCTTTGAAATTGAACGGCAGATTGGCCAAATGCCGGGCGCGCAGCGTCGACCGGTTACGCGGGTTGGTAAACCCGCGTAACCTACATGACCATGACGTAGCGCGATCCTACGTAGTACTGCTTACCCATCAGGACCGGCTCGCCGTTGGGACCGGTAAAGCCGGCGCGAAGGTTGAGCAGCGGATCGTGCGGCGCAATACCCAGCTCTGCCGCCTGCTCGGTATTGGCGCGCACGGCCTCGACCGAACGATAGCCAACCGAGACAATCGGAGTGCCACCGACACGCTCGACCTCGTCAAAGATCGATTTGTCCTCAAGGTCTGCCGTCAATAGCTCACGATATTGATCAAACGGCACAAAGATGTTCTCCTCAAAGATGGGCTCGCCATCGGCGGTACGCACGCGCTTAATATGCAGCAGCAGCGCATCCTTCTGCAGACCAAAAAACTCCATCTCGTTTTGGCGTGCCGGAACAATCTGGCGATCGACCACGTGCGCGCCGGCCTTCATGCCATTCGATGCGCACAGCTCGGTAAACGTCTGCAGCGCCGTAGCATGGAACTGGCGATTGATGTGCGGCGTGGCGACAAACGTGCCGCGGCCCTGCTGCTTAACCAGGTAGCCATCGGAGCACAGCTCCTCGACGGCACGGCGCACGGTAATGCGGCTCACCTCGTACTGCTCGGCAAGCTCGAGCTCAGACGGAATGCGCTCCTTGGGTGCATAAACGCCCTTCTCGATCGAATCCTTAATCTCATCGTAAATCTGCTGGTAAAGCGGTGCGTTTTTAGGTGCAGGCATATCTGCTCACTTTTATCAAAATATCGAAATAACTAATACGTATATAACGTCTTTTTACATGTTACCTCATATTGATAAAACGATACACCCCATACAGCAAATCCTTACTTGCCGTCGTCCTGCTGCAGGCTGTCCTGCTCGCTCAGGCGCGCCTGCCTGCTGGCCATGCGCGCGGGCTTATCCGGATCGGGAACGGCCGTGGGCATGGGCTCGTCGACATGACCGCCCCACCAGCCGCCCACAAAGTTGAGCGTGTGGAACACGTTGATCACGGCGCCGGGGTCCACGTCGCACACCAGCTTGACGATATCCTGGCTCTCGTAGGTCGAAACAACGGCGTGCAGCAGGTACATCTTTTCGCGACTGTATCCGCCAATGACCTCGGCGCAGCTAATACCGTGCTGAAAATGGTCGACGTACGCGGTCATGACCTCGTCGGCCTTGCGCGTCGTAATCTGCAGCGTCACGCGATCGTAGCGGCGATAGAAGCTGTCGATGGCCTTGGTCGAAATAAACTGGAACACAATGGAGTACGCCGCGTTGTCCCAACCAAACATAAAGCCAAAGATTGCCAGGATAAAACAATTGAATCCAAAGATGACGCCCCAGATGGTCTTGCCCGTATGGTTGGACACCCACAGGGCGATAAAGTCGGTACCGCCGGTGGACGCGCCCGACTTAAGCGCGATGGCGGCACCCAAGCCCGAGACCACGCCGCCAAAAATGATGAGCATGATCTTATCGCCCAAAAACGGCGCAAAGTGAAAGATGTTGAGGAACAGCGACGAGAGGCCAACCTGCATCATCGAGAAGATAACGAAGCGCTTGCTAATGCCACTCCAGCACAGCAGCGCCACGGGAATATTGAGCGCGAGCATGCCGAGCGAGGTGTCGATATGTACGCCGCCGAGCGAGGTAACGCGATCGAGCAGGACCGCGACGCCGGTGAGGCCGCTCGGTAACAAATCGGCGGGCTGAATGAACGCCTGAATCAGAAACGCCTGCAGAATGGCAGATATGGTGACCGCCACCGCCGTGATGGCGCGGCGAACGATGGTGAGACGGCCGAGCACGAGCACGCGGTCCGTGAGCTGTTCGATGGCGTTCGCCACGCAAGCTCCTTTCGAAGGCAGATGAAATTGTGAGGCATGCCGGCGATTGTAGCATGGAGCGTGCGAGGGCGCTTCAATTCACCCTCTCTCGACAACCAAAGCGGGACCAGCAACCCCCACGACCAAAGGCCCAAATTACAAGTGAGTAGACTTTACGCGACCTGCAGAGCACACCCAAAACCGCCACCCCTGTGACCTGCGGTTTTACTAGAACAGATGCACTTTGTACTCGTCCTGCGCCAAAAAGTCTACTCACTTAGTCCGAATCGAAGCCAAACGGATCCAAATAGATGACAAATTAAGCCAATCCGCAGCAAAAGACGCGTGAATCAGTGCTTCTCGCGGCGGATTGACACTACAAAGCGGCCAAAATGTCGGTCAGATTATCGATAACGGCATCGGCTCGCGATTGATCGAGGTTGACGCCCTCGTGCGGACGCAGCGCCAGGACACGGGCGCCGGAACGCTTACCGGCCTCGATGCCCATCGGCGAGTCCTCGATGACCAGGCACTCGGTCGGCTCAACACTCAGCGCCTCCATGGCGCGCAGGTAGATCTCGGGGTCGGGCTTAAACGCGCTGCACTCGTGACCGCTGATGGTGTAGTCCAACACGTCCGCGATTCCGGCGATCTCCACCAGCTCGTCGATCAGCTCGCGATAGGACGAGCTCGCGATGGCGCAGAGCACACCGCGCTCGTGCAGTTCGCGCATCACCGGCTCCGTCTGCTCGTTGAGCAACTCGGCATACGGAACGGGATGGACCGGGCTGTAGACCTGCTTGTACTCCACACGCAGACGCTCGCGCAGCTCGACATCGTCGGGCACCAGCGCCTGCCAAATGGCAGGCTCATTAGACCCCGAAAGATCGGGGATTTTGTCAAAGTGGAACCCCTTCTCCTCCATAAACGCCACGCGGCGGCGGTTGTAGAACCACTCGGTATCGACCAGCACGCCGTCCATATCAAACAGCACTGCCTTGATCATATGCATCTCCTCTCAAGAGCAAAAAAGGGGACGGGGCGCAAACCCCATCCCCTTTCAATCAACCCGTAAGGTTTACTTACTTGTGATTAGTAGGAAAGCTTCCACATGTAGCGACGCATGGTCAGCGGGTGCTGACGGGCCTCGGCGATCTGGTTGCCGTACTCGCGCATAACGGCGAGGTGCAGCAGCGGGTTGAAGTAGGTGACAACGCTCGCGGGCACGGCGTCGGCCAGACCGTAGTCCTTGGAGTCGATCAGAGCGACCTTGGCGCCCATGCGCTCAAGGAAGGTGAGTGCGCGGGCGTCCATCGGACGGGTGGCACCATCGGACATGAAGAAGACGTAGGGCTTACCCTCGGTGGAAACCTCGAACGGGCCGTGGAAGTACTCGCCGGTGTTGTAGGCGGCGGCGTCGATCCACTGCATCTCGGTGAACAGGAAGGCGGCGTGAGAGTAAGCCATCTTCTCGGAGGCACCGGAAGCCATGAAGTAGATCATCTTGTCGTCCTTGAAGTCCTCGGCGAACTTCTTGGCGAGCTTGGTGCAGTGCTGAGCGGCGTTCTCGCACAGGTCGAAGATGTTGGTGAGGCCGGTGATCATATCCTCGTAGTGATCATAGCCCTCGGTCTGCTGAAGGATCTCGAGAGCAAGAGCGATGGCGTAGCCAGGCTTCTCGGCCTTGGCGGCATAGTTGGCGTGGAAGCCGTGGACGATGACGTGGTCAGCGTCGACGGTCAGAGCGGAGCCAGCCTTGTTGGTGAGGGAGACGACCGGGCAGTTGTGCTTCTTGGCGGTCTTGTTGGCCTCGACGGTCTCGGGCGTGGAGCCACCGAGGGAGCAGGTGATCACGAAGGTGTGCTCGTTGACCCAGGAAGGCGTGTCGTAGTTGAACTCGTTAGCGGTGAAGATCTGAACGTTCAGCTTGTCCGTGTTGTTGGCCAGGAAGTACTTGGCGGGGTACAGGTCGGACATGGAAGCACCGCAGCCGACGAAAGCGACGCTGTGGATCTCGTGGTTGGACAGGACGTCAGCGACGATCTGCTTAGGGAGGTTAAGGTCGATCTCGTACATCTGACACATTCCTTTCAATTTTTGCGGCGCCACATTGCCGGGCGCTCGCAGGGTTACTGAGGTTAGGACCGAGTCGCCGGTCCGCTGAGGATGTGACATGAGGGACTGTCCCTTTGTCACGTTAGGGATGGAAACCTGCCTGGGGGTATGGGGCCCAGGCAGGTCCCCAGGGGAAAGCGGTTAGACGCTTGGGGTCGCGACTAGGCCAGGATGCCGGCCGCGGAGAGGGCGATGCCGCCCACGATGGCGATCACGAGAAGCCAACCGGTGTTGACGTTCTTCTTGATGAGCGCATACATAAGGCCGGTGAGGCCGAGGGAGATCATCTGGGGCATCATGCCGTCCAGGATGTCCTGGATCACGACGGTGCCGTCAGCGAACTGCAGCGGGGTGGTGGCGCCGATCAGCGTAGCGATCATGCCGCCCACGGACATAAGACCCACGATGCCGCAGACATACATGAGCTTCTCCATGAGGTCACCGCCCTGGAGCTTGCTCAGGTACTGGTGACCGCCCTGATAGCCCATCTTGGCGGCGAACCAAGTGATCAGCACGGAGGGAACGATGGAGATGAGCATGGCCAGAATCGGGCCCATGATGGAGCCCTGCTGAGCCAGCTGCACGCCCAGGCCAAAGGCGATGACGCGGATGGTGCCCTGGAAGAAGGAGTCACCGATACCGGAAAGCGGGCCCATGAGGGAGGTCTTGACCGCGTTGATCGAATCGGGGTCGAAGTTCTCGGGATCCTTGGCGTACTCCTCCTCCATGGAGGCGGCGAGGCCTAGGATGAAAGCGCTCGTCTGCGGGGTGCAGTTGTAGAACGCCATGTGACGGTGGTAAGCCTCTTTCTTAGCAGCGAGCTGCTTGGGGTCGGACTCATCCGGATAGAGGCGGTCGAGCGTGGGAACCATGCCGTAGAGGAAGCCCATGTTCATCTGACGCTCGTAGTTCCAAGAGGCTTGGATGGCCCAGGAGCGCCAGAAGAACTGGCTGACCTTCTTGTTCAGGGACACGTCCTTGGTTGCGGTTGCCATAGTGTGTTCCTCCTTAGTCTTCGTCGTCTTCGAGCGGATCGTAGTCGGAATCGACACCGGCGGCTGCATGGGAACCGTTGAACTTGAAGCCCATGAAGACGATAGCCAGGCACACACCGATCAGAGCGACCGCGATGACGGACAGGTTGAGGTAAGCGGCGAGCAGGAAACCGATGAACAGGAACGGGGTCATGCCCTTCTTGATCATCATGGTGAGCAACAGGGCCAAGCCGTAGGCGGTCATGATCTTGGTCGAGACGTTCAGACCAGTGGACAGCCACTCGGGAACCATGTTGACGATGGCCTGGACCAGGTCGGTACCGACAAAGACGGCCAGGAAGATCGGCAGGAAGTACATGATGGCGTACAGACCGGAGCCGGCGCAGATGTGCATACGGTAGGCGGTCTTGAACTTGCCGTTATCGATCGCGCTATCGGCCACATGGGTGAGGGCGGCGATGATGGAACGGAAGACGATGCCGAGGAGCTGACCCAGGACGGCGACCGGGATGGCGATCGTCATGGCGGTCTCGGCGGAAGCGCCGGTCAGGCAAGCAAAGGCGGAAGCCACGATGCCGCCCAGAACCATATCGGGCGGAACGGCAGCGCCGACCGACACGAGGCCCATGGAAACGAGCTCGACGGCAGCACCGACGGCAAGGCCGGTGGGCACATCGCCCAGCAGCAGACCGACGATCGTAGCGCCAACGAGGGGCTGCTCGAAGTTAAGACGACCGAGCAGGCGGGAGTCCCACATGCAGAACACGCCGACGAGGCCGACGAGCACCGCACTGATGAACGTATTCATACCCTTCTCCTTTCAGTCAGGCAAAAGCCTGGTTGATTACAGCTTGGCGTCGATGTCGACGCTCTGATACGTGGGGGTCTGCTGAACGTAGAGCTTGATGCCCATGTCGAGCAGCTGGTTGACGTCGGCCTTCTGGTTGGCGTCGAAGAAGACGGAGCTGTCCTTGCCGCCGATCTGATCGGCACCGTCGTGG
Source organism: uncultured Collinsella sp. (assembly GCA_900544725.1). Classification (GTDB taxonomy): domain Bacteria; phylum Actinomycetota; class Coriobacteriia; order Coriobacteriales; family Coriobacteriaceae; genus Collinsella. The sequence continues at coordinate 5,201 of UQWK01000033.1, read as the reverse complement.
TTGGCGGTGGCGCCCAGGTTGATGGCATCGAGCTTGTAGCCCTGGCAGAACTGCAGCATCTCGGCGGTGTTGCCAAAGATGAACATGACGCGCTCGCCAAGGGTGTTGAGCTTGTCCATCTTGGCGAGGGCACGCTCGACGGTGAAGACGTTCAGGCGCACGCCCTGGGGCTTGGCCAGCTTAAGAGCGCCCTTCTTGATGTCATCGTTGGCGGCAGCGTTGTCGACGACGATGATGCGCTCGGCCTGAACCTTGGTGGTCCAGGTAAAGACGACCTGGCCATGCAGCAGACGGTAGTCAAGACGCGCGAGGACGATCTTGGCGGGACCGGCGTTGTGACGGGCGGCCTTTGCCTTCTTGGCGGGAGCTGCGGGAGCAACCTCGACCGGGGCGTTGGGGTTGGTCAGACCGGTGCGGGCCTCGTTGATGAGGGCCGCGAGCTCGGCACCCTTGATGGGGGCGGGGCTCATAGCGAGCGTGAGCGCCAGCGGAATGTTGAAACCGCTGATGACCGTGAATGCCGTGCCATTCTTGGAAAGCTCGACCATGTTGTTGTTGACCGAGCTACCGAGCATATCGGTTAGCACATAGACGGTGTCGTCCGCGTTGAACGTGGCGATCATGGCGTCCACCTTGTTGGTGATGGGCTCCTTGTCGTCACGAGCAAGCGACACGACGTGGACGTTCGACACGTCGCCGAGAACCATCTCGAGCGTGTCTTTGGCGCCTGCGGCCAGGCCGCCATGAGATGCGAGAATGATCTGATTCATCTTGCCTCCTCCTTTTCGTTATGGTCATTATAACGTCTTATACGTTGCTTATATTGCTAATTAGTATAAAGACCGTTCGCGGGTGAAAATCGACCGTTGACGGGTTTAACGTACTCGAAACGTTGGCGCGGGGTAGGCCGGCACTGACTGAAAACCGCAGCTCAGGCGCTATACCACGCCCCCTATCGAACGAAGTACCAGGGGCTTTCCTGAACGGTGGGCTCCAGAGCGATGCCCGTGCGCTCCTTGAACAGGTCCATGTCCTGCGATTTCTCGGTCCACCACGCGTTGGGCTTAAAGGTCATGCTCTCGACAATACGTTTCACAATGACGCCGTTGCGCAGCTTGGAGAAGTCGGTGTTCATGATCAGGATGGACGTGAGCACCAACACGATGCCCAGAACCTTGATTGCGCCGGCGGACTCGGCATAGATGCCAATGCCCAGCAGCACGGTGACCACCGTCTCGAACGACATCACGACGGGGACCTTGGACGTCTCGAGCCCCATGGATAGACCCTGCATATACAGGATGTAGGCGACGGCCGTGGGGATCAGGCCAAAGCCCGCGAACAGCAGGATAAGCTGCGGCGACATGGCAGCCGCCATATCGGGCCACGGTGCCGTAATGGCGGCCATAACCGCGCCGCCAAAGACGAAGCCCCAAAAGGTGACGGCCAGCGGGTGCACGGTTTTGGTCGCTATGCGGCTGAACACCGCCAGCAGCGCGCCGCACAATCCGGCGACGACGCCCGAGGTGACGCCTCAAACCGAGAAATGGAAACCGGACAGATCGCCGTTTGTCACCGCGAGCACGCAGCCCAGGATGTTACAGGCGATGGCCACGAGCTTGACCGAAGTGACCCGCTCTTTATAGAGCATGCGGCCCAGGATGCAGCCAAAGACCGGCGAGGTGTAGAGCAAAACCGACGCCGTGGACATGCCCACCTCGCGCATGCACTCGTAATAGAGTGTGTTGGCGGTGGCAAGGCCGATGATGCCGACGAGCGCGCAGGGGATGAGCTCTTTGGGGCTCGCCTTGAACAGGGCCAGCGGACCCGGGGCCGTCGTGGTCCCCTCGCCCGGGCGGCAACCCATAAACGCCAGCACGGGCGCCAGGATAAGAGCGCCGACCAGCAGACGGAAGGCCGCCATGCTTTGGGACGTAATGCCCATGGCCGAGATGCCGTTGACGTAGATTCCGATGGTGCCCCACATAAGCGCGGCGATCAGCACCAGCACATAGCCCAGATTGCTTCTCTTCAACGTAGCCTCCCTGGCTTTGTTACTAATATGTTTCATACTACGTTATAGTCGTTATATACATTTATCAAGACACAATTCGGCGAACGGGAGCCGCTTTTGCAAGCGCAGTTGCGGTGAAATAGTTCCTAAATAGAGGGTTCAAGCCTCCAACAGGAACTATTCCACCGCAACTTATGGGGACATCGAGCTGTCAGGTTGCTCTATCCCCTAGTAATCGAGCTTCCACATGTAGCGGCGCGTCATGTAATCCTTGTGGGTGACGGCGGAAAGCGCACGCATGTAGACGTTGTTGAGGATCGGGGCGAAGATCAGGTGGTTGAAGTACTCGCTCACGCTGTCCTTGATGTCGTTGAGGCCGAGCTCCTTGGCGTCGAGCTGATAGACGCGCTCGCCACCGTACTGGTTGACGAAGCGAATGCCGCGCTCGTCGTTGCAGCGGCTGCGGCCGACGCTGATGAGCTGGAACAGCGAGGTGCGCTTGTCCAGGATCTCGAAGGGACCGTGGAAGAAGTCGCAGGTGTTGATGGTGCAGGAGTCGATCTGCAGCATCTCCTGAACGTTGCAGATGCTAAAGACATAGGCGGCACCAAAGAGCGGACCCTGAGCCATCACGTTGATGCAGGGTTTGTCGGCGTTCTGCTCGGCCCATTTGGCGGCCAGCGGCGTGGTGTACTCGACGGCCTTGCGATAGATGGGATCGACCAGGTCGAAGGCGGCCATGGCGGTCTCGTACTCGGCGTAGCCCTCGGTCTGCTGCGTGAGCTCCATGGCGATCATGGTCACGACGGCGGAGTTGGTGCGGCCCATGCAGGACTCGTCGACGGCCAGGCTGTCGTATTGAATCTTGTAGTCGCAGACCTCGGTGAGGCCGGACTCGTCAACGTAGATGGCGATGGTGCTGGCGTCGTGATCCTTGGCGACCTGGGCGGCGACGATGGTCTCCTTGGTGCCGCGCATGGACACGACGACGGCCAGGGTGTTCTCGTTGACGTAGGCCGGGGTGGCGTGCACGAACTCGTTGCTGGTGTAGCTGGAGCTCACGACCTGCGTGGCCTCGTGCTCCATAAAGTACTGGGCAGGATAGTTGCCGCCGTTGGATCCGCCGGCGCCGATCCACACGACGCGCTTGATGCCGCCCTTGTCTGCCTTGTCAGCCAAAACCTGGGATACGACGTCCTTAACCTGTTCCTGAGTAGTCATCGTGCATCAGCCTTTCTTCTCGTTTGATGCTCATCACAGGCATACAAGTTACATACATGTTTTGGCGATGTCGACTAGTTGTATGCTATATTTGTCTTAGAAATTTTGCTGGCGTGATTCTCAGCAATCAATTACCAGCGGTTTTGTTGTCATGTTGGATACATGCTTGATTCGGAAAGCATACAGGTTAGATACAGGTTGATCGCATGAGCACTTCGTCGAAAAAGAACTTGGCCCAATACGAGCGCCTGGCGGGTACGCTTCGCGACCGCATCGCCGCCGGCACCTATGCGCGCGGAGACAAGCTGCCGTCCGAGATGGAGCTCATGGACGAATCGGGTCTGTCGCGCAGCACCGTGCGCCACGCGCTTAAGGTACTGGTGGATGAGGGCCTGGTGCACACCGAACGCGGACGCGGCGCCTTTGTGGCCGATACGCCTGAGGTGCACGAGAACAACCTGGTGTTCTCGAGCTATACCAAGCAGGTCGAGGGTCAGGGCATGAAGCCTACTACGCGCACGGTGGACTCGGGCTTTGCCAAGGCAGCCGGCAGCGTGGCCAAGTTCTTCGACGCCGCCGTGGGCAGCAAGCTCGTCAAGCTCGTCCGCCTGCGCTATCTGGACGATGTGCCGCTATGCTTGGAGACCACGTATCTGCCGCCGAGCTTTGGGTCGCTCATCGACCGCGACATCAACGGGTCGCTCTACGCCACACTACGCCAGGAGTTTCATCGCGCGCCGGCCCAGGGCCACAAGACCTTTGAGGTGTGCTATGCCTCGCAAAACGAGGCATTCCTGCTCAACGTTGAGCGCGGTCAGGCGCTGATCCTTATCACCGACTACGTCTACGACACCGACGGCCGCCCGCTCCACGTCTCCAAGCGCATCCAACGAACCGACCGAGCCAAATACACCGAACCCATCGGCTAACCAACACCAAAACCACCACAAAGGTGCACTGTCCCCAATGTGGTGGTTTTAGGCGAGGAGGTCGGGGAACCAGGTTGGTTTGGGTTGGTTGGGTGTGCGCTCGGCCAGGACCAGCTCCATCCAGCACATGTCATACCAGCGGCCGAACTTTTGCGCGCAGCGGTCGAAGGCGCCCACCAGGCGATAGCCCATATGGGCATGGAAATCCTGGCTGTTGTGCGTCAGGTATTCGTCGTCCTTATCGTGCGGCACGGCAATGAGCGCGCACATGTTGGTAATGCCCATCGCGACCAGGCATTGCTTGAGCGCCTCGTGCAGCTTGCGGCCCAGCCCGCCATGGCGCACATCGCGTGCCAGGTAGATCGACGTCTCGACCGACCAGTCATAGGCCTCGCGGCTGTTAAGCGCGCTCACATAGGCATAACCCACTGGGCGCCCGTCGAGCTCCATCACCAGATACGGATAGCGCTTGAGCGTACGCTCGATGCGCCCGGCAAACTCCTCAACGCTCGGCACCTCGTATTCGCAGGTAATCGCCGTCTCGAGCACATATGGCTCGTAAATGGCAAGCAGGGCTGGCGCGTCGTCGGGCGTCGCCAGACGAATCGTCGGCTCGGACATCACGGATTCCTCGGGCATAAACCCTTCTCCCTAAAAACAAAGGCCGCCTTGCGCCAAACCCAGCGCAAGGCGGCCCCTCGTCATTACATCAGGCTACAGGACAGCCGCCAACGCGTCGATGTCCTCCTGCGTCGTGGCCCAGCTGGTGCAAAAACGCACCACCGTGTGGGTCTCATCGTACTTTTCCCAGTACTCGATCGAGGCATGCTCGCGAATGCGCGCCATGTCCTCGTTGGGCAGAATCACAAACTGCTGGTTGGTGGGCGTCTCCAAGAAGAACTGGTAGCCGCGCTCGTGCAGCACGCGACGCAGCGCCTTCGCGGTCTCAATCGCCTGACGGCCAATCTCAAAATACAGGCCATCGGTAAAGAGCGCCTCAAACTGCACGCCCGTCAGGCGGCCCTTGGCCAGCAGCG
>UQWK01000032.1 GCA_900544725.1 uncultured Collinsella sp. | reverse complement strand
CTTGAAGTCCATCGGGACGGCGGCATGCGCCGGCGCCACCAACGGGTTCGTGTCCGGATCGGCGACCGCGGCAATCACTGCCGCAGCAGCAAAGGGCGCCTTCGGCGAGACGGTAAAGGCCGCCGCAATGGGATCGAGGGGCGCGAACGTCATCGCATCACTCGTCGTGCTAACCATGGAGGCGTGCCGAAACTCCTATCTCGTGGCGTCGGGGAGGATCGAGCCCGTCGAGATGGCGAGCAACATGGGCCAATCCGTGTTCTCAACCGTCATGATGCTCGGCGGAGCCGCTGTCGCGACCGCCCTGACAGGCGGGGCGACCCTCCCTGTGCTCATTGGATCCTTCGTCGGCGGAGCGGCGGGAAGCATGGCGTTCAAGCCCGTCTCGTCTTGCGTCATGAAGGTGTGCGTCGATTCCGGCGTCACATTCTTTGGCCTCATCGAGCAAGACTACGAGGTTCCCAAGCACCTGCTTTCGATGCTCGGCATCAAAGGGGCGAGCATTAAAACGGCAAGGGTAAAGACAGCCGCCGTTTCGACGGCGCCCCGACTCTCTGCGCCATCCGTGAAAACGGCGTGCCTGCACACCGCAGACGTCGTCTTCTTTGAGCGAGGGCTCGTCGGCGTCAACAAGGTTGCATATTCGTAGGGCGATGCCGGTGCGCATGAAGCGACCTGCGGTTTCGCGAATCAATCGAGCCATTCCTGAACCCGCGAATAAGGGGTTGATTCGCACATCGGACACTTAAGACCTCGCGAACAGAATGCATGCGCTACAATGCAAACCAGTTAGCCTCGGTACGACCGCTGATGCAAGTCGCCGGGGCTCACTTGCCTCAGCAGGCAAGTTGCCCGTACGGAACACGCCGACAATCGGCGGGGGCATGCTGCACCTCGGAATCTCCAGTGCCAGAAACCCACTCGCGTTGCGGGAATCCTTGCATAGCCGGCTTAGATCTGGTATAAGAATTTTGGTGGCTGTTTCAGCTACCTCCAAGTGCCGGGGGCTTATCCCCCGGCTTTTATTCTATCCAGGGGCATATATTGGCGCGAGACCTGAGCATATTCGTCGACGAGAGCGGCGATCGGGGCGGAAAGGCCCGGTACTACCTTTTGACCCTCGTGGTCCACGACCAGTCGGAGGGCATTGCCGACAAGGTCTCCCGATACGAGCAGTCCCTCGCCAGCTCCGACCTCCCGAACATACCGTTCCATTCTGAGCCGCTGCTGAACGGCCACGGGCCGTACGAGGGGATCGACCTGCGGGCGCGCAAGAAGATGCTGTACTCGTTCAACGTTCTGGTTCAGCGCCTTCCCGTCTCCTATAGAACGTTCGTCTACCGCAGAAGCGAGTTCGAGGATCTGGCGAAGCTCACCTCGCGCATGAAGCGCGATATTTCGGGCCTTTTGTTTGATCGCTTAGAATTCTTTCAAAGCTTCGACGAGGTGAAGGTCTATTACGACAACGGCCAGGACATCGTGAAGCAGGCGCTCGACCAGTCGATCGGCTTCGTGCTTTCCAAAGGGGTCGTCGAGCGGCGCAAGACTTCGATGACCGACTACCGTCTCGAGCAAGCAGCGGACTACCTCTGCACCATCGAGCTTGCGGCGGTCAAGTACGCGGCGAAGGAAGACGGCGAGACTTACAACAAGTTCTTCGGCGGCATAGGCACGTTCAAGAAGAACTGGCTCAAGCAAGCGCGCCGCAAGATGATCAAGTAGCGGGATGCTGCCAAGGGGGCTTTCCCGCCCCTGTCCTCTGATCTTCCGAATCACCCTTTTCCAAGCCACTCGCTACGAATCCCTACGGAAACCCGGGAGTGATTAAAAAGGCGACCTGCGGTTTCGCGAATCAATTTAGTCATTCCCGAAATCGCGAATCAGAGGACTGATTCGCCCAAATTGCGCACGAATCAGTCCTCGGGCGGTACGACGCGACACGCATCGACAACACTCGGACTGGATTAGTTATCGAGTGGGAGTAGTAATAGAACATTTGCTCTGTTTTTTCATACGGTTTCGTACGGTTCTGATGGCGACCGATGGGGGCGTTTCGCAACCGCCGCACCTGCAAGCCACATGGTTTCACAATCGGGCAAAAACTCAGAAGGCTCCTCGTGAAAAACGAGGAGCCTTCCTGTTTCCTTCGGCGCGGGCGGATCGGGACCCCCGCCGATCTAGAGGCACTCGGTCAGAATCTGGAACACCTCGCTGCGCTCCAGTTTCTTGGCGCAGCCGCCGGTGAGCACGCAGGTGTCCGCAACCTTGTGCAGCGTCTCGTCGGACGCGTCGGAGCCCATCTCGGCGAAGCTCGTGGGAAGCCCCATCTCGCCGATGAACGTCTGCAGGCGGTCGATGCCCTCGAGCGCCACCGTAAGGTCGTCTTTGCCCTTGGCGTCGACGTCCCACACCTCGCGCGCCCAGCGGGCGAACTGCGCGGGCGCCTCGGGGGCCAGGTGGCGGTAGAGCGCAGGGTGGATGACCGCGAGGCCCATTCCGTGGTTGGTGTGGGTGTACGCGCCGTACTGGTGCTGGATCATGTGCGCCTGGAAGTCCGTTGACTTGCCGATCTTGAGCACGCCGTTCTCGGCCATGGCGGAGTCGTATACGAGCTCGCTTCTGGCATCGAGGTTCTGGTCGTCGTCCGCGATGAGGCGCATGTTGCGGATGACGTTACGCTGGATGGCGAGGTTGATGTCGTCGGTGACGTTGCGTCCGCGCGGGCTTCCGAAATAGCTCTCCATGCAGTGCGAGAGCGTGTCGAACGCGCAGCTCATGAACTGCGCGTGCGGTACGGTGAGCGTGAGTGCCGGGTCGAGCGCCGCCCACATGGGCATCGCCCCCAGATAGGCGCCCTTCACGTGCGTCTCCTCGTTGGTGATGACGGCGCCGTTGTTCTGCTCGGCACCCGTGCCGGAGAGCGTAACGATGCAGCCCATGGGGATGAACGAACTCGGCATCTTGCCGTCGGCGTGCTCGAACGTCTCGATGTCCTCGTCAAGCATCGCCTGCGCGGAGACTACCTTGCAGCAGTCGAAGACCGACCCGCCGCCGACGGCGAGAATGAAGTCGACCTGCTCCTCGCGTGCGAGCGCGGCTCCTTCCTGGCACTTCTCGTAGGTCGGATTGGGCATGATGCCGCCGAAGTCCACCACGCGCTTGCCCGCGCTCGTGAGCTTATCGACCACGTGGCCGTAGACGCCGGTCCGTTTGACCGAGCCTCCGCCGTAGGCGAGCATTACTGTCTTGCCCATGGCACCCATCTCGGCGTCGAGTGCCTGGTCCATGGCCCCCTCGCCGAAGTAGTTCCTGACAGGGTAGTCGTACGTGAATGAGTTCATGGCAATTCCTCCTAGTAAGTTATCAGTGCGGTCTGACGCTCGTCTACACGTTGCGCACGAGCCCGGACATCCATTCGATGGTGGCGGGGTCGTGGTGGTCGAAGAACGCGCTGCGCCCGGTGTCGAGCGCGGCGATGGCGACCATCTCGTCGTCGCCCAGCGCGAAGTCGAAGACGTCGAAGTTCTGCTCCATGCGATCGCGGTGCGTGCTCTTAGGGATGCAGACCACACCGCGCTGCAGCAGCCAGCGCAACACGACCTGGGCGACCGTCTTGCCGTGCGCCTCGCCGATGCGAGCGAGGACCTCGTTGCGGAAGAGGTCGTTTCTGCCCTCCGCAAAGGGCGCCCAGCCCTCCATGGCTACCTCCTTGCCGACCATGTACTCCTGCGCCTCGCGCTGCTGGAAGAACACGTTGCACTCGACTTGGTTCACGGCGGGGGCGATGCGGTTGAACGAGATGAGGTTTGCGAGATGATCGGGGTAGAAGTTAGCTGTGCCTATGGCGCGGATAACGCCCTGCTCGTAGAGCTCCTCCATGGCGCGCCACGCGCCGAAGACGTCGCCGAACGGCTGATGGATGAGGTAGAGGTCGACGTAGTCGAGCCCCAGCCTCTTGAGCGACGCGTCGAAGCCGCGCTTGGCCCCCTCGTAGCTCACATCCGACATCCACAGCTTGGTCGTCACGAACACCTCGTCGCGCGGCAGGCCGCTCGCACGAATGGCGGCCCCGACCGCCTCTTCGTTGCCGTAGCTCGCGGCCGTGTCGAGCAGCCGGTAGCCGACCGAGAGCGCGTCCTCCACGGCGCGCTGACATTCCGCGGCGTCCGGGATCTGATACACGCCGAAGCCGAGCTGCGGCATCCTGACGCCGTTGTTCAAGGTGATGTAGTCCATGGTGCCTTCCTTTCTCGCAACTTGACGTATCCACCATACGAGGGGCGCCGCGCCGGCGGAAGTTTCCGTTGGTGAGGGTTCTATAACGCTGGGGTGCGCACGGGGCTATAACCCGCGGGTTCTAGGCGTCACCTCAAAGAGATCGGCGCCGAGCTCGTCGGCGATGGCCTGAGCTACGACAGCGGTGTGGCCCTGTGCCGAGTAGTAGGCCACGAGGACGTTACCGTCTGCAGCGGGCACTGCGGCGGGCTCGTCCTCGACAGCCGACTGGTCCTCGGCGGCGGCTTGGTTGGTCCGTTATCGTCTGAGCGCTACTCCTGCGCGTCGAAATCGGGGCGTATGGCCAGGTAGCCCGCGAGTGCTTCCTCAGTGGCGGTGTAGTAGGTCATGGTCCCGTCGAGCTTGGCAATCTCGGCCATCTCGTCTTCGGTGAGGGAGAAGTCGAAGATGTTCGCGTTGTCGGCGATGTGGGCGGGGTTCTTGGAGCCGGGGATGATGGAGGTGCCCATCTGCACGTGCCAGCGCAGGATCACTTGGGCTGGGGTCTTGCCGTACTTCTCGGCGAGAGCGACGAAGACGGGCTCCTCCAGAAGACCTTTGTCGCCGTGGCCGAGCGGGTACCACGCCTCGATCACCGTGCCGTACGGCGCGAGGTAGGCGCGCAGGTCGTGCTGGGCGTGGTAGGGGTGGCACTCAACGGTCACGAGCTGCGGCTTGATGTCGGCGACCTCGATGACCTCGGCGATCTTGTTTTGCGGAAAGTTGGAGAGGCCGAGGGCGCGCACCTTGCCTGCGCGGTACGCCTCCTCCATCGTGCGCCACGCGGCCAGGTAGTCGCCTACCGGCTGGTGCAGGATGAGCATGTCGACGTAGTCGAGCCCCAGGCGCTGGAGCGTGGCGTCCACCGCCGGCATGCCCGCGTCGTAGACGCTCGGCCAGAGCTTGGTGGAGACGAAGATCTTGTCGCGCGCGATGCCGCTCTTGGCGATGGCACGGCCCACGGCGCGCTCGTTCATGTAGGCGTTGGCGGTGTCGATGTGCTCGTAGCCAGCCGCGAGCGCGGCGGTTGCGGCCGCCTCGGCCTCGGCCGGGGTCATGAGGAAGGTGCCCAAACCCTCGATGGGCATCTCTACGTCGTTGTTGAGCTTCAGATACTCCATGGTCTCCTCCTTAATGGTGACTTTTCGAATACAAGGCTACGGCGTTTACTGACGTGCGAGAAGTTCACGTTGGGATGATGGATATAACCATGGGGTATATACGGCACATAATGCGTGACAGGAGGATCGATGTACAACCCACAGCTTGACACTTTCATCTGCGTGGCGGAGGCGGGCAGCTTCTCCAAAGCGGCACAAGAGTCCTTCATCACGCCCACGGCCGTCATCAAGCAGATGAACCTGCTGGAGTCGCGGCTAGGCCTTACGCTGTTCCACCGATCGCATCAGGGGCTTTCGCTTACGCGAGCAGGCAGGTCGCTGCTCGCCGACGCCCGCCATATCGTGCAGTACTCTCAAGAATCAATCGCACGCGCCCGCGTCGCCGAGCGTGGAGAGAAGCGCATCATCCGCGTGGGAGTGTCGCTCATGACGCCCAGCACGCCGCTCACGAAGCTGTGGCCGAAGGTGAAGGAGCGTTGCCCTGGCATGAGCCTTCAGGTGGTCACGTTTGAAAACACACCCTCGGCGGCGCGCGGTTTGGCGAACCTCGGGCAAGACATGGATATCGTGGCGGGGATTTTCGACGATGCCTTTCTTAAAGAGCGCGGGTGCCTGGGCCTCGAGCTTTCGCGCGAGCCGCTCTGGTGCGCCGTTCCCGTCGACAACGAACTCGCCAAACGCGACATCGTCACATTCGACGACCTCCACAATCACAGTCTTATGCTTATACGCCGGGGCTGGAACGCCGAAATCGACCGCGTGCGCGACGAGATACTCTTGCATCATCCTCAAATCGCGCTCGTAGACTTCCCGCAATATCGGGCGGAGGTGTTCAATCGCGGCGCGAACGAGGACCTCGCGCTTGCGACGCTGCCGTTGTGGGCCAACGTCCACCCCATGCTCAAAACCGTCCCTACCGATTGGGACTGTCTCGTGTCTTACGGGCTGCTTCATTCGTCGCACCCCGCAGACCATGTGCGGGAGTTCCTCGATGCGGTGTCTGCCGTGCTCGAGACAGAGCATCGATAGGCAATCGCGAGCAGATGCGCTTATACCTATGGGGACAACGGGAATAAAAGCCTCCGAACCTTCTGGTTCGGAGGCTTTCTTTTTGCATGTCTGCCTAAAACGACTCCTTGCCAAAGCCCCTTGAGCATCGGGCGGCATTATTGAGTGTGGGCGTTATCGTAGGTATCTTTGATTTCTTCCGGTAAATTGTCGGGAATCAGCGCCTTCACTCTATCCTCGTTGCCATCTTGGATCGCCTGCTCGTAGTACCAGCATTTGAACTTCAACATATCCAGCGCACGGTTCATGTTCGCGATCTCCGATTCCATGTGGGCCTTCCGCTCCTCGAACATGGCCTTGCGCTTGGGATATGTCGATGGGCCCTCCGCGCACCATTCCATGAACAGCCGGATGTCCTTGATCTCCATCCCAGCCTTCTTCAGGCATTCGATGACCCGAAGCGCCTCGAGTTCCGTATCGCCGAATCGGCGAATGCCGGACGTTCGCTCCAATTCCGGGAACAATCCCTGCTTGTCGTAATAACGCAGCGTGGAAACGGGCAGATCGAACATCTCCGCCACCTGTCCGATTGTGTACATGGTCCCTCCGGACAAATCTCGAATTTACTCCTTGACCTAAAGTTAGGTTTAGGTATTACCTTTATTTTCGTCAATACAAATCGGGAGCGCAAGGGATTTTCGCCAAAGGCGCACGCTTGCCGGAACGGTATTCGCCGGCGGCTTGAACGGCGTGGGCGAAATCGGCGGGCATCCCGCTCTTGAGCAGGCGCGACGAATGGGCACAGGAGTCTAGGCGCGGCTTAGCTGGACGGAAGCAGTTTTGCACTCAAAACCATCGACAGGAGGAAATCGATCATGGCAATCAAACAGACAGCGGGCAGAGATGCCCTGGGGGACTTTGCTCCCAAATTCGCACAGCTCAATGACGATGTACTGTTCGGCGAGGTGTGGAGCCGAGAAGACAGGCTTTCCCTTCGAGACCGCAGCGTGGTGACGGTGGTTGCCTTGATGGCACAGGGGCTGACGGACTCTTCGTTCCAATATCATCTGATGTCCGCAAAGAACAACGGCGTGACCAGGGCGGAGATAGCGGAAATCCTTACGCACGCGGCGTTTTACGCAGGCTGGCCCAAGGCATGGGCGGCCTTTCGCATGGCGAAGGAGGTCTGGGCGGATAGCGATGCCGCCGACGCAAGAACCAAGCATCAAAACGAGATGGCCTTTCCCATCGGTGCCCCCAACGACGCATTTGCGAAGTACTTTATCGGGCAAAGCTACCTCGCGCCCCTTTCCACCGAGCAGGTCGGCATTTACAACGTTACGTTCGAGCCAGGCTGCCGCAACAACTGGCACACCCATCACGCCAAAAGCGGCGGCGGGCAGATTCTCGTCTGCGTGGCTGGCCGAGGGTTTTACCAGGAATGGGGCAAACCGGCACAGGAGCTGTGCCCCGGCGATGTAGTAAATATTCCCGCAGGCGTAAAGCACTGGCACGGTGCGGCGCCCGACAGCTGGTTCTCCCATCTCGCGGTGGAGGTTCCGGGCGAGGAGGCCTCCAACGAGTGGTTGGAGCCCGTGGACGACGAGCAATACCTTAAAGCGACTGACAAGGAGGTTTAGGTATGGAACAGTTGAATCTGACGCAGGAATGGGACAAAGTGTTCCCCAAAAGCGACAAGGTTGAGCACAGCAAGGCGACCTTCCATAACCGATACGGCATCACGCTGGTGGCTGACGTCTACGTGCCTAAGAACGCGGAAGGCAAGCTGCCCGCCATCGCCGTCAGCGGCCCTTTTGGCGCGGTGAAGGAGCAGTCCTCCGGTCTGTACGCGCAGAAAATGGCGGAGCTGGGCTTTTTTGCAATTGCCTTTGACCCGTCCTATACCGGCGAGAGCGGCGGCACGCCCCGCTATGTAGCATCGCCGGACATCAACACCGAGGACTTCTGCGCAGCGGTGGATTTCCTCTCTGTGCAGGAAAGCGTTGACCCGGAGCGTATCGGCATCATCGGTATCTGCGGTTGGGGCGGCATGGCAGTCAATGCGGCGGCCATCGACACCCGTATCAAAGCTACCGCGGCTATGACCATGTACGACATGACCCGTGTGACCGCCAACGGCTATTTTGACGCCGAGGATTCCGAGCAGGCGCGCTTTGAAAAGCGGAAAGCGCTGAATGAGCAGCGCACCGAGGACTATAAAAACGGCAGCTATGCGCTGGCGGGCGGCGTGGTCGATCCGCTACCGGAGGATGCGCCGCAGTTTGTAGCGGACTATTGCGCCTACTACAAAACTCCGCGAGGCTATCATCCCCGCAGCCTGAACTCCAACGGTGGCTGGAATGCGACGTCTTCGCTGTCATTTTTGAATATGCCGATTTTGCAATACAGCAGCGAAATCCGCTCTGCTGTGTTGCTGGTGCATGGCGAGAAGGCGCACTCCCGCTATTTCAGCGAAGCCGCGTACGGCAAGCTGACGGGGGACAACAAGGAATTGCTCATTATCCCTGGTGCCAGCCACACCGACCTTTACGATCAGATGGACATCATTCCGTTTGGAAAGCTGAAGGCATTCTTTGAGGAATATCTGAAATAAGGCGTGCCTTGATTCAATGCCAAGTCTCCAGCAACGATTCTTCTAAAGAGTGGGAGTAGCTGAAACGAGGCGATTGATTAACTCCATTCGTTTTGGCTACAAGAAAACATGCCGTGCGCCTGCGGCATGAAGGAGGGAGATTTCTATGAATATCGTTGTATTGAGTGGTAGCCCGCGCAAGGGTGCCAATACCGACACCATGGTCGAGGCGTTTGCCGAGACCGCGCGTGAGGGCGGCCATACGGTCGAGGTCGTCCGCGTCGCCAGTAAGAAGATCGCCGGCTGCTTGGGATGCCAGTACTGCTTTGCCCATGAGGGCGTCTGCGTGCAGAAGGATGACATGGCCAACGTGATTGAGTCGCTGAAAGACGCCAACATGGTTGTCTTCGCTTCGCCTATCTACTGGTTCGATATCACCGCGCAGGAAAAGGCCGCCATCGACCGCCTGTACGCCTTCGGTGCTACGGGCTTCCCGTTCACCAAGACGGCCCTTTTGCTCGATAGCCACAGCGAGGGCGTCTATGATGCGGCGATCGCTATGTACAAGTTAACCTGCGCGTACTGCAAGTGGGAGGACCAGGGCATTGTCACCATCAGCGGTATGACCGAGCGCGACAGCATGGCTTCCTCGCCCAAGCTGAAAGAGGTGTGCGAGCTCGCTCGCAAGCTCGCCTAAGAACAAGAAGAGCGCATGGAAACTAGTGCTAGCGGAAGTGCGTGAGCTTGCTCGCAAGCTGGTGTGAGAGTGCACTTCTGCGAGCAAATGGTAAAAGAAAGGGCCCCGGAGTGCAGTTAATCGCGCCCCGGGGCCCTTTCTTTTACGGATTTGTGGCGGTACGACTCCCGCGGTTTTAACCAATCGCGTTAGTCAAACAAACTCGGCATGTCGTTTTCTTTCATGAGGGCACCGGCGGAGGGCAGGCTCTGCGCGGTGAACTTCTCGGCCGAGACACCGGCGCCGAGGATGTCCTCGGTCGTGCCGACAGTGGTGACCGAGCGGCCCTTCTTGGCCGTGAAAGCCTGGACGCCCTGCGTGTTGGTAGTCGTCTTGGTCTTGAGCAACGACGTGTTGAAGTTCATCAAACGATAGTCGCTCGAGACCAGCGCGATGTCGCGATCTTCCTTGAGCACCTGGGCATACAGCAGCTTGCTGCCGCCGTAGATGGCGTTCTTGAGGCGCTTGCGGTTGGTCTTGGTGACGTATCCGGAAAGTGCGACGCGCACCACGCGGCCGTTCTCAAAGACAAACAGCACGTCGGCCTTGTAATCCTCGGGGTCGATGACCCAGATGACGCTCTCGTCGGGTTCCATCTCAAGATCGGTCGGCAGGTACGAGCCCAGCTGGGCCGACTTGGTGTCCTCAAACGCTGCGACCTTGCACTTGTACACCTGGCTCTTGTTGGTAAACACGAGCAGCTCGTGGGTGTTGGAGGACGGGAACTCGATAAAGGGTTTGTCGCCGTCCTTGTACTTGAGCGTTGTCGCCTTCTTGAGCACGCGGTCCGTCATCTTCTTAAGGTAGCCATCGCGCGAGAGCATGATGGTGACCGGATACTCCTCGACCTCGGGCTCCAAGCTTACCTCGATAACCTCATGGGGTTCGATCCTGCCCGTGCGGCGCGGCATCACGTACTTCTTGTTGACCGCGGCCAGCTCGTCGCTGATGACCTTCTTGATGTTCTCTTCGCTGGAGAGGATCTCCTCAAGCTCGGCAATCTCGCCCTCGAGCTTGGCGATGTCCTTGGTGCGGTTGAGGATGTATTCCTCGTTGATGTTGCGGAGCTTAAGCTCGGCAACAAACTCGGCCTGGGTCTCGTCGATGTCGAAACCCTTCATAAGGTTGGGCACGACCTCGGCCTCGAGCTTGGTGCCGCGGATGATGGCGATGGCCTTGTCGATGTCGAGCAAGATCGCCTCGAGGCCGTGCAGCAGGTGCAGGCGCTCGGACTTTTTGCCCAGGTCAAAGTTAATGCGGCGACGCGTGGACTCAATACGCCACTTGACCCACTCGTGCAGAATCTGGCGCACGCCCATAACACGGGGATAGCCGTCGACGAGCACGTTGAAGTTGCACGAGAACGAATCCTGCAGCGTAGTCGAGCGATAGAGCTTGGCCATGAGCTTGTCGGGGTCGACGCCACGCTTAAGGTCGATGGCGATACGCAGGCCCGAAAGGTCGGTCTCGTCGCGAATGTCTGCGATCTCTTTGACCTTGCCCTCTTTGGAGAGCTTGACGATGCGCTCGATGATGACATCGGTCTTGGTGGTGTAGGGGATCTCGTAGACCTCGATGATGCGCTCTTCGGGAATCCAGCGCCAGCGGGAGCGGATCTGGAAGCTGCCAAGACCGGTCTCGATAATCTTTTCCATCTCCTCGCGGCGGTAGATAATTTCGCCGCCGGTCGAGAAGTCGGGCATGGGCATGTACTCGAGCAGGTCGCAGTCGGGATCCTGCAGGTAATGCATTGTGGCGGTACAGACCTCGTTGAGGTTGAAACCGCAGATATCGGATGCCATGGCGACGCCGATACCCTTGTTGGCCGAGACGAGGATATTGGGGAACGTGGTGGGCAGCAGACGCGGCTCTTTCATGGCGCCGTCGTAGCTGTCGACGAAGTCGACCGGGTCCTTGTCGATGTCCTTGAAGATCTCGGCGCTGATGGGGGAGAGCTTGGCCTCGGTATAACGCGATGCGGCGTAACTCAGGTCGCCCGAATAGTACTTGCCAAAGTTGCCCTTCGACTCAACGAAGGGGGCGAGCAGTGCCTCGTTGCCGGTGGCCAGGCGCACCATCGTCTCGTAGATCGCGGCGTCGCCGTGCGGGTTGAGCTTCATGGTCTGGCCGACGATGTTGGCGCTCTTCTGGCGCTCGCCCTTGAGCAGACCCATCTTGTACATGGTGTAGAGCAGCTTGCGGTGCGAGGGCTTAAAGCCGTCAATCTCGGGGAATGCACGCGAGACGTTGACGCTCATGGCGTAGGGCATGTAGTTAACCTCGAGCGTCTGCGTGATTGGCTGGTCGGTGACCTCGGAGTGCAGGCCGATGACGTTCTCGGCGTTGACCTGCTTTTTCTTTGGCTGGTTCTTCGTCTTCTTCTTTGCCACGATTTCCTCTTGAACTTCTTATGGGCCGTCGTTATCGATTTACTGTTACTGCAGGTCCAGCTGGTCCAGGTATTCCTTGCCGTGCTCCGAGATATGGCGCTTGCGGCCTGCCTCGTCGTTGCCCAGCAAAAGGTTGAACATAGTCTCCATCTTGGTGACGTCCTCGGGCTCCACCTTGATCAGGCGGCGCGTCTCGGGGTTCATGGTGGTGAGCCACATCATGTCAGGGTCGTTCTCACCAAGACCCTTGGAGCGGTTGATGGAGCACTTCTGGTCACCGATCTCCTTGAGGATGCCGTTCTTCTCAAGTTCGGTGTAGGCAAAGTAGGTCTTCTCTTTGCAGTTGATCTCGTAGAGCGGCGACTCGGCGATATAGACGTAGCCCTCGTCGATAAGCGTGGGCACCAGGCGGTAGAGCATGGTGAGCACGAGCGTGCGAATGTGATAACCGTCGACGTCGGCGTCCGTACAGATGATGACTTTGTTCCAGTTGAGGTTGTCCAGGTCGAAGGCGCCAAGGTTCTTGATACGCTTGTCCTTGATCTCCACACCGCAGCCCAGCACGCGCATGAGGTCCATGATGATGTCGGACTTAAAGATGCGCGGATAATCTTCCTTTAGGCAGTTGAGGATCTTGCCGCGGACGGGCATAACGCCCTGGAACTCGGCATCGCGCGAGGTGCGAATGGCGCCTGCTGCCGAGTCGCCCTCTACGATGTAGATCTCGCGGCGGCTCTTGTCCTTGGAGCGGCAATCGATGAATTTTTGCACGCGGTTGGCCATGTCGGTCTTTTGCTGCAGGTTGGTCTTGATGCTCTGGCGCGTCTTTTCGGCATTCTCGCGCGAGCGCTTGTTGATGAGCACCTGCTCCATGATCTTATTGGCGGCGTCCTTGTTCTCGATCAAGTAGGTCGAGAGGCGCTCTTTAAAGAAGGCCGTCATAGCCTGCTGGATAAAGCGGTTGTTGATGGCCTTCTTGGTCTGGTTTTCGTAGGACGTCTGAGTGGAGAAGCAGTTGGTCACCAGCACGAGACAGTCCTGGACGTCCTGCCACTTAATGCCGCTCTCGTTTTTGTTGTATTTGCCCTGTTGCTTAATGTAGGCATCGATGGCGCTGGTCAGAGCGCTGCGGGCGGCCTTCTCGGGCGAACCGCCGTTTTCGAGCCATGATGAGTTGTGGTAGTACTCCTGCATCATGAAGGTGCGCGAGAAGCACATGCACGCGGTGATCTTGACGTTGTAGTCGGGCAGGTCCTCGCGATCGCGACCGCGACGGTCTGCCTCGATAAAGAAGGGCTCGGTGAGGTAGTCGGTACCGACCTTCTCGAGCACGTAGTCCTCGATGCCTTTGGGGTAGCAAAAATCTTCTTCGGTAAATTCGCCGTCATCGCCCTCGATACGCAGGCGGAAGGTCACGTTGGCGTTGACCACGGCCTGACGACGCATGGTCTCGCGATACCAGTCGTGGGGAATGCTGATGGAGGTAAAGACTTCGAGGTCGGGGCGCCACTTGATGGTGGTGCCGGTGCGGTTCTCGTCGCTGGGCTCAATCTCGAGCGCCTTCTTTTTGGCGCCGACGACCTTGCCCTTCTTAAAGTGCAGGGAGTACTTGTTGCCGTCGCGCCAAACCGTGACGTCCATGTACTCGGAGGCGTACTGGGTCGCGCACGAGCCCAGGCCGTTGGTGCCGAGCGAGAAGTCGTAGTCGCCGCCCTGGTTGTTGTTGTACTTGCCGCCGGCGTAGAGCTCGCAAAAGACGAGTTCCCAGTTAAAGCGCTTCTCGGAGGGGTTCCAGTCGAGCGGGCAGCCGCGGCCGTTGTCCTCTACCTGGATGGAGCCATCGCGAAAGGCGGTAAGGGTGATGAGCTTGCCGTAGCCCTGGCGCGCCTCGTCAACGGCGTTGGACAGGATCTCGAAGGCGGCATGCGCGCAACCATCGAGTCCGTCCGAGCCAAAGATGACGGCGGGGCGCAGGCGTACGCGTTCCTCGTCCTTGAGCTGGCGGATACTGTCGTTACCATAGTTTGCGGTGTTTTTTGCCATACTCGCTCTCTCGGTGCTCCTTTGCTGCGTTTAAGTCATATAGATAGTCAAGTTAGCATAGCCCAGGCCATGGGCGATTCCACCTAACACGAAATCCATCGAACAATCGTTCGGAGTATATAGACTGATAATACGATATTGGAAAAAATAGCTGAATGAAATCAATAGATATTTGATTCCATTTAGTAGAACCTCATATATACTAAACAAAAACGAATCAGAAGAGCTTTTATTTAATAGAACGGTGATGATATGAAGATTATCGAACGTCCTCAATATATGGAAGCGCTTCTTGGCGCTAAGGGAACGCCGGACATCAAGGTTATTACCGGCATTCGTAGGTGCGGCAAATCTGTTCTACTGGAAGCTCTTGCCGATCGCATTCGTGAGGCCGGCCCCGATGCCAATATTATCCGCATCAATTTCAATCTCCTCGAATTCGAGGAACTAACGGATTATCGAGCATTGCATCGCTACGTTGAGGAAAGCTATTGCGAGGGCCTCGATAACATTGTGATGATTGATGAGGTGCAAACCTGCGTTGGGTTCGAAAAAGCGGTCAATAGCCTTCATGCATCGGGTAAATACGATATCTACGTTACTGGCTCCAACGCATTCTTGCTTTCGAGTGACTTGGCGACGCTTTTTCGCGGGCGGACATATGAGGTCGAAGTATTTCCGTTCTCCTTGCTTGAGTTTTCGACATATCACGGAATTCATAACCCGGACGAAGCGCTTGACCGATATTTGAGAGAGGGCGGAATGCCTGGCTCGTATTTGTATCCTAGCGAGCGAGCTCGCTATCGATATATTGCGAACGTGCTAGATGTCTTGGTTTTGCGTGATGTGGAAGAAAAGCATGGGGTTCGTAACAAAGTGCAACTAGAACGTGCATGCGATTTCCTAATGGACAATATCGGTAACATATCTTCTGTTAGTGGGATTGCGGCTGCGCTGGATGCTGCCGGAACGCGCGTTTCCGTGGCAACGCTCGCCCAGTACCTCGGATACTTTTGCCAGGCTTTTGCGTTCTATCGAGTGCGCCGCTATGACGTAGGCGGTAAAAAGTACCTCGCTTCGGGTGATAAATACTATTTATCGGATCATGCAATCAGATACGCAAAACTTGGAACTAAAAAACTCGACTTCGGGCATGTATATGAAAATATGGTCGCTTTAGAGCTCCTAAGACGCGGTTGGGAAATCTATATCGGGGTGCTTTATAAGAAGGAAATCGACTTCGTGGCAATTCGTCGCGATGAGCGAGTGTATATCCAAGTTAGCGATGACATTTCGCGTCAGGAAACCTTTGAGCGCGAAGTGGCACCTCTGCTTGCGATACGTGATGCGTATCCCAAGATGGTCATTGCGCGAACAAAGCACGAGGCTGTTGATTATGAGGGGATTAAGGTGGTCGACCTCGCCCGATGGCTGATGGGGGAGGGGTCGGATGTCGAATAGCGGGCGGTGGACGCCTATCTAAATCATTGCGCTGCTCGGGCGCCTTGAGGGTCTTCTTAATAATGCGGGTGAGCCCACGCTCCTTACCGATGAATTCCACTTACTCGTTTCTGCCCGAGTAAGTTTGAAGACGGATGAGCCCGCTTCATTTTGTTTGCGGCTGGATACGTTTGTCGAAAAGTGCCGCGTGGATGGCTCAAATCGAACATTGGAACAGGCGTCTCATTTTATGGGCCGAGGGCGTGCGTATACGAGTCTTTTTGTCCATAGGGGATGCTGGGTGGTTGCTAGTTGGGCCACGGGTCACTTCGCCGGCACTGCTTTTCGTCATACGCTCATAGTGGAGGCCGATGCCACGGAGTCGACTTGGGACTCGGGCAACGGATGAACTGCGAACCGAAAGGAGCGGTGAGGATGATGAAGCCCATGACGAAGAAGCTACTGTTAGGAATTCCCACCGTGACGCTTTCGGCTGTGTTGGCGTGTGCACTTGCCGGCTGCGGCGGTAATGCGCCGAGTGGCTCGGGCGGGAGCGCACCTGTGCAGGAGAAGTCCAAGAAGGCCGAGGCCTATGAGTCGCAGACGGTCGAGGTGGCAGGCATTACCTATGAGTCGGTGGCTCACGGTACGTTCTATCGCGGCGACGCTAAGCTGCAGGACGGCTTGTACCTGCACGTCAAGATCACCAACAACAATGCAAAGAACAGGACGTTTGACTTCTTTAACGTGCATGCTGCCCAGGGCGATCTTGAGGCAGGCGACCCGTTGTTTACTTCCGGCAAGGCGGCCGTGCTCGATTACGTTGCAAGCGAGGCTCCCGATGAGCTTCACGAGGGCATCGATCTTTCCGAGAGGCCAGATATCGGTCCGGGCGAGACTGTTGAGTACGTGTATTTCTGGGCGCCCAAGACGGCGTACTACGGGCCCATCACTGTCGAGTTCGTAGATGCTTACGCCCCCGCCAAGAATCATGAGGCCATGCACTTTGACACCACGGGGTGCGAGACCAAGGAGTTCAAGGCGGCCGGCGGTGTGGCCGATTCTGGTGACGCGGCCAATATGACCGGCATCGATTGCGCATCGTACAGTATCGAGGCCGCCGATGGGTACACGCTGGATTCGTCCAACGAAGAGCACGAAAAGGCAGACTTCTTCCACGACGAGACTGGAGGACGCTTGCACATCAGCATCTTCCCGCGCTCGCCGGAGGAAGAGGTTGCAAGCCTAGAGCAGGTCTACGAAGGCAAGGAGACAACAACCGACCAGGTCGAGTACAACGGCATAACGTGGCTGCGCTTTACCGGTCCCGACAACGGCCATACGCTGTTTGCGACGGCTCCCGCAACGGGTGAAACCGTCCGTGTGTCGATTGGCTGGAAGATCGATTGGGACGCCGCAGTGCCCATGATGGAGGCGCTAAAGCTCAAGTAGCGCTGTGATTCCCATGTCAGGCGACTCAGGGCTGGCTCCGAGTTATCGGGGCCAGCCCTTTTTGGTGCTCGATCAGCAGGGCCAGTGCCTCGCACGGTTTCGGGTACAGCGGTGCGCCGTGCCGCAATGACAGACATGATTTTCATAATGACATATATAGTTGACATTGCCTGATGGATGCAATATATTTCTGTCATGTTGCAACGGATATCTGTCCATTACTACGAAAGGAACTCCATGCCGGGCAAAAAGAACCTACGCATGAAGGCGGCGCGCGCGGCGGTTGGCCTTTCGCAAGCTGACTTGGCCGAGGCCGTGGGCGTTACGCGCCAGACCATCGGCCTGATCGAGGCGGGCGGCTACAACCCCACGCTCAATTTGTGCGTGGCAATCTGTAAAGCGCTACGCGTTACGTTGAACGACTTGTTTTGGGAAGACGAAACCGACGCCGACCCTGACGCTCTTTAGGAGTTCGCTATGAAATTTGAAGATTTAAAACTCGTGCAAAAGTGGCGTGAATATGCCGGCCCAAAGGATGAGCGCCTGGAGGCTGAGAGCGCGAAGATCTACAAGATTGGTTTCGTGCTGCTTTCGTTTGGCATGTTGATGATCTTTTTCTACCAGTTTATAGCTCGACAGGTTGCGTGGGTTCACAGCGACGCCAGTGAAATGCCGCATGGCTTTGCAACGCCGTTCGAGGCAGCCATGTATTTGTGGCTCGTTCTCGTGATGTTGATTTGCGCAGGCCTGCAAACGCGGAAGGGCTATGTCGATACCAATCGTTTTGGGCAAACCGAGCATCTTCCTGTTGGATATTTCCTGCTTGTCAGCGGTCTTAGCGGCGCCGCGTTCGCGCTTGTTATTGCCGCAATGCGCTGTATCGCTGAGGCGCAGATCGTACCGCTCGAAAGCGTCTTTTGGTTGGCGAACCTGGCCACGGGCGTGTTCTGCGGTACGACGATTTTCATAGCCACATTCGCCGCTCTGTGTGCGTCGTTCTTCACGGCGAAAAAGCGTCGCGCCAAGCTTGAGGCAGAACTCGACTCCACTGACGATATCTAATGCGTAATGGGCCGGATCTGGGTATCCAGAACCAGCCCATTTTCATGTTCGATGAGCCGAGTCGGCGTCTCTCACGAAAGTAACTAGGAGCTAGCGAGGCTTATCCAAATTGGCCTCATTGGCGGTGTCTTTTTCGAGCGCCGTGCGGCGGGCGCTGTAGGCGACGAGGCCGGCGCCTGCCGCGGCGAGTGCTGCGGCGGCTGCCGTAAGGGGAGCGTTGACATCGCCCGTGCCCGCAAGCGCGCCCGCTTTTCCGGAGCGCTTGTTATTGCCGTGGTCCTTGCCGCTGCCGGAGCTGCTTCCGCCGGAGTCGCCGCCCTTGTCAGCACCGCCGCCACTCGAGCCACCATCGCCGTCTGCTGTCATCGGGGCGTCGTGAAGTCCTGTCGTATCCGCGCTGCCGCATACGCCGACCTGAACTTCTGAGCGCTCGCATGCCGCGTCGGGCACATGAAGCTCGTGCAGTACGGCACCCAGCGCCGAGTTTGCGCCCGGTCGAATTTCCTCGAGCGTTACGGGATCGAGCGCCACCAGATTACGCGCCTTCGCATATAACGTTACGCGTTTGCCCACCTCGTCGCCCCAACTCTCTGGGATGACAAAGCTCATGCGGAACTGTGCCGTGCAACCCGGTGCCAGCACGGCGTTGCCGCTGTCGGCTGCCAGCGGGTGCGTAGCGAAGCGCTCGCCCAGCGTCTCGAGCGCGTACTTCACATGTGCCATGTCGTTGGCCGAAGCGTCCTCGGCAAGCTCTGGGTCGTAGATCGATGCCATGCGTGTGTTCGCTCCGAACCCGATGGATGCGCTGGAGAACGGCTGGCTGGAGCCCTCTCGGTACAGATCGATCGTGCCGGCGGTCAGCAAGGTGTTGCCGTCGTTTCGCACCGTGACCATGAAGGATTCGCCTGCTGCTCCGGGCACCACCGCGCCCGAGGTAGCGACTGCGCCCGTCGGAGTGGCACACGCCACCAAGGGCACTTCGATGCCGTGTAGTTCTGCCTCGCTCTTCTCCGCGCTCACAATGTGCGTGGCGAGCGCGGAGAGCATGCCCCCCGACGTCAAAAATGTCGTTATCTGATCGACGGGATGGTCCAGCTCGCACATCACGAACGGCTCCGTAAACAGATCACCTGCCAAGGTGCTGGCGAAGATGCGGAAGTGCTTGCCCATCACTGCTACTGGGTTGCCTTCTTCGTCGTAGGTTTGCCCCACCTTGCCATCGGTGTTCTCTACATAGAGCACGCACCTGCCGTTGTTGCTTACGCTAAACGATGCCGGGCCACAGCCCGCGGCGCCCACGGGCTGCGTTGCAAATGCCGATGCGCCTCGTGCCCAAGTAATATGCTGCAGCTGCTCGTTGACGGTAGCCAAAAAGCCCGTGTGTTGCGGCCACGGCACCGCGTGGGGTACTGCCGCATCTGGCGACATAACGCCCCAGCCCGCAATGGACTGGCCGATCACGGCGTACGATGCGCAGCCGCAACCGTCTGCAGTCTCGTATGCAACGGGCACCACCATTTTGCCGTTGATATTCTCGGGCGTGCCCAGCTCGATGCTCGACGGTGCCTGCGGAAAGCGGAGGACCTGACGAAACGTGAGACTGTCGCCCGAAACGTCCGACCACAGGGTAAAGCACTCCAGCGCAACCTCGGCCTCGCTGCCGAGTGCCTTTTCTGCGGTGACTCCGCGGCGGTGGAGGTAGGCGCCCGACAGGCGCCCGTCGACTAGCGTCTTGCCCACCGTGATGCGTGGGCACTGCAGGCAATGGTAGCCATCCTCCTGAAGGCGGCCGCGCGAGATGCTGCGCCATGACGTATGCGATATCACGCGAACTCCGTCGTTGCTTATGCGCAGGCGCACAACGGACAGTATGCCGGATGTGCTCGCCGTATCGAAAAGGGTGTTGTCACCGGTGGGGCGCTCGCCCGAGACCAGCAGCACGTAGGCGTCCTGGTTTCCTCTTCCGTCCGTATATTCCACCACGTCGAAGTCGTAATCGTATATGCCGTCGCGCTCCACGTCGCCCTCGCCAAACCCAAGGGGAAAGTCCACGGGCGTGGGAGCGGACCACGTGCCGTTTGCCTTTGTGTGCACCACCAGGCGCGAGCGACCATTCTCGCCGTAGCGCACCGAGGCGATACGGAACAAGCACTCCACGCCGGCAATCACCGTTAGCTTCATGTGGGCTTCGCTGAGCACGCCAGCAAACAGCACGTTGTCGCTCGAGGGCTTGATGCCGCCACGCTCGTCCTCCGATACACCAGCAGAATTGGCGTTGGGGTCCGCAGCGGCGTCCTTCGCCTGCCCGATATAGGTGTACTTATACATCGACGCGGCGTTTTCGCCGTTCTCTATCAGTGCGTGGACGAAATGCTCGATCTGCCCCGTGTCGTCGCTTTCTGCATCCGCCTCGAGTTCAATGCGCGTGACCGCTTGCTCCCAATCGCGTGCGACAGGCGCGGCGTTTACGACAGCGGCCTTAACCTCGGCGCGTGCGAGCAGCTCGGCGTTGGTGACGATGGTGGCCGATGCGATAAATTGCGGCACGCCGCCCGCCTCGATGTTGCTGGGCGTGCCGAAGCGGGCATCCAACGTGTAAGGCGTATCTCCACCCAATGCGAGCTCAGAGCGCTGGAGCACATACTGGTTGCCATTGTTCACCGACATATTCCACGAATCGAGGAGTGTGGGCCACGACCCCGACCAAGCCTTGGTGGTCCACTTGAACATGACGAACTGGAGTATCACATCGACATCGACGTCTGCACCTACGCGCAGCCGCGGAAGCTGGTGTCCATCTGCCTTCTCGTACCCAATGAACAGCGTGAGGGATGCGGCGCCGCGCACGGCAGACGAAGCGACGCCTGCAACGCCGGCGCCAAAGGTGACGGCAAGCCCGATCTGGATGGTGAATGAGCCCGACGTGTTGGAATAGTCGAGCGAAATGTTTTTAAAAAACGCCGCGCCGCTGCCGCGCGTGTGGGCACCCACGGCGAGCGCCAGCTTCGCCAGCACCCAGGGGTTGACGTTTAGGAAAAACGGCACCGGTCCTAGGGTAAACTGCTCGGTCCAATTGAGGTCGGTTCTTACCTGGAAGAGGGCCTTAATATTGCCGTATGCGGGGTCGTTGTTGTTACCCCAGGTTTTGCCCACCCAATCGTAGGCGAGCGAGCCGTACAGCTGTGTGGCGATATCCATCGTGAACAGCAGCGTGCAATGGTGGCGAAGGAGCTTGGTGTTTCTTGGATCGGTACCCGAACCGGCACTCATACTCTTGTACTGATTCCACTTCCCCTCCATCTCGTCGAGGTAGCGGTTTGCCTGCTTGGCGCCCGACTCGCGCGGCGATTTCTTCCAGTATTCCGGATCAGGGTTGCCCGAATCGTTCATATAGCTGGCTGGTTTGTATCCTCCGCCAAACAGCACGTATCCAGCAAACGAGAAATCGAAGAGGATTGGAAATGTGGGCATCCAGCACGTGAACTTATTGCCGCCGATGCCGGGAAACGCCGCGGGGAAATCAAACGGAGTGATCTCTTGGTCCATGGTAGTGGGGACGATAGTGGTCGAGCCCGATTCCGCCTTTGCGGCCGGCGCAGTGACAACGGCCATGGGGGAGGAGAGTGTATAGGTCTTGCCCTGGTAGTCGAGGACAAAGCGTAACTTGCATCCTTCTTCCAGAAGGCTCGACGCTGCATCGAGGAACTTGTCTTCGAGCGTGAACGTCGCCAGATTATCCGCGCCCGATGCGCTGGCCTTGACTTGGCCAATCTGCGTGACGGTTTCGGGTGAGCTGCCCGCAGCGGGCATCACTTTATTGATATGCAATGTTGCCTGCCCGCCCTGTGGCAGATGTGCCTGAACGGTAAAGGCGTGCGTGTCGGGTTGGTCGTTTGCTGCTTCGTCCGCTGGCATTGCCATAAACGTGGCGTCGGCGTACTGGATGTCCCATTCGTCGAACGTGAGCTGGCGGAAGTACGGCTCGCCGTCGGAGAGCGGACGTGTGGGCGCGGTTATGGCGGTGCCGCCCTGGATACGCGCGAGGGGAATCTCGACATCACGGTAGCCCGCCATGCTAATGGAGATGCCGCCGTTAAAGTCGTACGCGTCAAGGAGCGTTGCCTCGTCCACGTAGCCTTCCGAAAGCGGCGCGACCTCAAAGATGGCCGTGCCCTCGTCATCGGTCGTGGCGGTGAGCTGCTTGTCTGCGGCATAGCGCGATGCGAGCGTGACCTGGGCACCTGCGATGGGCGTATTCTTATTGGCGACGTCGACCACGACCACACCAAACATGGTGCGCGAGAGAACGAGCACCCTGAAGGGATCTTTTTCGTCGGCATAGGCTGCGGTGGGCGCGAACGGCAATATGAAGGCGTTTGCGCTTCCCGGCACGCGCGGCAACATAATGCTCGCCAGCGAGGACGCTCCGGCAACAAGTAACGAACGGCGATCAAGCATCTTTGGCTCCCATCCCGCAAACATCGGAGGAAATAATCCAATTTTACGAGAAGGTGCCCCGTGGCGGTAGTGCCGTTCGATGGCCAAAATGTCCAATT
>UQWK01000031.1 GCA_900544725.1 uncultured Collinsella sp. | reverse complement strand
GCGGCGTGCCGCAGATCGAGGTCACCTTCGACATCGACGCCAACGGCATCGTCAAGGTTTCCGCTAAGGACAAGGGTACCGGCAAGGAGCAGCAGATCACTATCTCCGGCTCCACCGCTTTGTCCGACGACGAAGTCGATCGTATGGTCAAGGACGCCGAGGCTCATGCCGAGGAGGACAAGAAGCAGAAGGAAGAGGTCGAGGTCCGCAACCAGACCGATAGCCTGTGCTACTCCACCGAGCAGACCCTCAACGAGCTGGGCGACAAGGTTTCCGCCGATGTGAAGTCCAAGGCCGAGGCCGCTATCGCCGACGCCAAGAAGGCGCTCGAGGGCTCTGACGTCGAGGCCATCAAGGCCGCTGGTGAGTCCCTGCAGTCCGTGGCCTACGAGCTGGCTCAGGTTGTCTACGCCGACGCTCAGCAGCAGACCGACGGCGCCGCCGGTGCCCAGCCTGCCGACGATGACGTTGTCGACGCCGACTACGAGGTTGTGGACGACGAGGACAAGTAATCATGTCCGCCCGTAAAGCTCGCACGGAGGCGGCTACCGCTGGCGCCGCCCCCGTTGACTCTGAGGAGAAGGACGTGAAGATTCCCGTAGAGGCCGTCGACGATACCGAGGTCAACGAGACCGAGGCCGCCGAGGCTGCCGAGAACCAGGTAGAGGATTCCAACAAGGAGGCGACGATGACCGAGGACGAGATGGTGGAAGCCGCTATCCGCGCCGGTGAGGAAGCCGCCGACAACGACTTTAAGCTCAAGTTCGAGCAGGCCCAAAAGGAGCTTGCCGACGTGCGCAACGAACTCGATGCTGCGGCAGAGGCTCAGAAGGCCGCCGAGGACAAGGCAAAGGACGCCACCGAGCGCACCGCCCGTCTACAGGCCGACTGGGAGAACTTCCGTCGCCGCACCGCCAACGAGCGCATCGCCGAGCGCGAGCGCGCGACCGAGAAGCTCGTCACTGCGCTGCTGCCGGTGGTTGACGATATCGAGCGTGCAATCGACCATGCCCGTAGCCAGGAGCTTTCCGACGATTTTAAGCAGTTCGTCGATGGCGTTGACGCTGTGCATGCCAAGCTGCTCGATGTGTTTGCGCACGAGGGCGTTGAGCCCATCGACCCCAAGGGCGAGGCGTTCGATCCACTCGAGCACCAGGCCGTGGGGCGTGTCGAGGACGCATCGCAGTACGACGAGACCGTCAACGACGTGTACCAGAAGGGCTACCGCATGGCGGACCGCATCCTGCGCTCCGCGATGGTGACGGTGACCTACGGTGGCGAGAAGCGCCCCGCACCGGAGCCCGAAGCGGCGCCCGAGGATGCCACGGCCGATACGGCCGAGGGCACCGAGGAGTAATTGAGAAGGGCCCCGGGGCAACACCCGGGGCCCTTTCTGGGCCTAGTGCCATATGAAAGCATGAGCCGCCGTCTGCTGGGCGGCGGATGAAACAGGAGAGGAGCTACGATGGCTGCAGGCAAAACCTTCTATGACATCCTGGGCGTATCCAAGAGCGCCTCCGACAAAGAGATCAAGAGCGCGTTTCGCAAGCTCGCGCAAAAATATCACCCCGATGCCGGCGGCGACGAGGCCAAGTTTAAGGAGATTAGCGAGGCCTACGAGACGCTTTCGGACGAGAAGAAGCGCAAAGAGTACGACCAGATGCTCATGTTCGGCGGCATGCCGGGCGCGGGCGGCGCGTATGGCGGTAGCTACGGCGCCGGTGCCGGCGCGAGCGGCTGGGGCGATATCTTCGACAGCATCTTTAGCGGCAACGGCGCCTGGGGCAGCGATTGGGGCTCGGGCTTTGCCGGGGCCGCGGGCGCTGCCGGTGCGGGCGCGGGCCGCAACCGCGCACGCAAGGGCGGCGACCTGTCGCTGACCGTCGATGTGACGGCCGAGGACGCGTTTCGCGGCGTGACGCACAAGGTTACCTACCGCATTCCCTCGACGGGCGAGCAGCAGACCATTACGGTCTCGGTGCCTGCGGGTGCGGTCGACGGCGGCAAACTGCGCTACAAGCGTCGTGGCGAGTACGGCGTTGCCGGCGGCGAGCGCGGCGACCTGGTCGTGACCACGCACGTGGAGGAGCATCCGCTGTTTAAACGCAAGGGTGCCGACGTGACCATGGAGGTGCCGATCTCGGTCTACGAGGCGGCGCTCGGCTGCACGGTTGATGTGCCCACGCCCGGCGGCGCGACGGTTCGTCTGAAGGTGCCCGCTGGCACCCAGACGGGCAAGAAGTTCCGCTTTAAGGAAATGGGGGCGCCCGACGTTAAGCACCGTGGCCGCACGGGTGCGCTGCTCGTCGAGATCAAGGTGCAGGTTCCCTCGAACCTGTCCGACGATGAGCGCGATGCCATGACCAAGCTGCGCGAGGCCGACACGCGCGATTATCGCGAGAAGGTCAACCGTTACAAGGCGACGTTCTAGTTCGGTTGCGTGGCCCACGGGCTGGCCGCAGGCTTATGATGGAGATGTGCGAGACGGAAAGGGGTCAGGTAGCATGGCCGAGGACAATAGGAACAAACCGCTGTACATGATCAGCGTGGCGGCCGAGCTGACCGGCATGCATCCGCAGACTCTGCGCGTCTACGAGTCCAAGGGCCTGGTGAACCCCCAGCGCTCGGGCGGTAACACGCGTCTGTATTCGCGTGCCGATATCGAGCGCCTGGAGCTCATCAACCAACTGACCGACGAGGGCATCAACCTCGCCGGCGTGGTCCGCATCCTCGATATGAAGGAGCGTGCCGAGGAGCGTGAGCGCGAGAACGAAAAGCTTCGCGCCCGCGTACGCCAGCTCGAGGAAGAGCTGCACGAGTACAAGATGCAGAAGAAGATCACCGCCCTGGCCCCGCGCGACGGCTCAGTCAACCCCGAACAGGTCATGCGCAAGCTTTTGGGCGCCGGCGGGGATTTGTAGTTACGCGGTTTTACCAAACCGCGTAACCAGTTGACGCTGCAAGCCCGTCAGAGCGGCAATCTGCCTTTCAACTTCGGCGGCATGATCAAAAGATCAATGCCGCCTTGTTTCAAGGCACCTTGCTCGCTCTGGCGGGCTTTCGCTGTCCGCGCCAAAACATCGGCGTTGCCGGAGTAGTCATTGGGGACGTTCTTAAATGACTAGTCGGAAGGGACACTCTTGCACTAAATCTGCTGGCTCACACTAGGCTCGTTCTGTGCTTTACCGAGATAAAGTGAACGTGTAGATTCGTAACCCACTCGCAACCGTTCTATGGCACGATATTGAACGAATGTATGCTATGCGCCCGAGCCTTTCGGGCAGAGTGGGAGACAGTATGGTTAAGCTGTACGAGGACGGCATCTACCTGCGCGGTGGCAGCGAGGTTGTGCCTGCGGCCGAGGCTGCAGAGCGCGGCATTACGCAGACGCCCGAGGATGCCAAGCGCGGCACCATCGCGTATTCGATCCTTCAGGCACATAACACGTCAGGCGACCCCGAGGCACTTAAGATTCGCTTCGATGCCATGGCGAGCCACGACATCACCTTTGTCGGCATCATCCAGACGGCGCGCGCCTCGGGCATGGAGCAGTTCCCGCTGCCCTACGTGCTCACCAACTGCCACAACTCGCTGTGTGCTGTGGGCGGCACCATCAACGAGGACGACCACGTCTTTGGCCTTTCCGCGGCCAAGAAGTACGGCGGTATCTTCGTCCCGCCGCACATCGCCGTCATCCACTCCTTTATGCGTGAGAACTTCGCCGGCTGCGGCAAGATGATTTTGGGCTCCGACTCGCACACCCGCTACGGCGCCCTGGGCACCATGGCCGTGGGCGAGGGCGGCGGCGAGCTGGCAAAGCAGTTGCTGCGTGACACCTACGACGTCGCCTATCCCGGCGTCGTCGCCATCTACCTCACGGGCGCCCCGCGCCCCGGCGTCGGCCCGCACGATGTGGCGCTCGCCATCATCCGAGCCGTCTTTGCCAAGGGCTACGTTAAGAACAAGGTCATGGAGTTTGTGGGCCCCGGCATCGCGAGCATGACGACCGACTACCGCAACGGCGTCGACGTCATGACCACCGAGACCACCTGCCTGTCGAGCATCTGGGCCACCGACGAGGACACGCACGCGTTTTTGACCATGCACGGCCGCGGCGACGACTACCGCGAGCTCAAGCCCGCCGATGTTGCCTACTACGACGGCTGCGTCGAGGTCGATCTGTCGAGCATCAAGCCCATGATTGCGCTGCCATTCCATCCTTCCAACGGCTTTGAGATTGACGAGCTCAACGAGAACCTCGAGGACATCCTGCGCGAGGTGGAGCTCGAGGCCGCCAAGATCGGCGAGGGCAAGACGCACTTTAGCCTGCTCGACAAGATCGTCGACGGCAAGCTGCACGTGCAGCAGGGCGTTATCGCCGGCTGCTCGGGCGGCAACTACGACTCCGTGGTCCAGGCTGCCCGCGCGCTCAAGGGCGCCAACACCGGCTGCGGCGAGTTCTCGTTGTCGGTCTATCCCACGAGCCAGCCCGTGGCACTCGAGCTTACACGCCGCGGCTACATCTACGACCTTATGGAGGCCGGCGCGATTGTGCGCACGGCGTTCTGCGGCCCGTGCTTCGGCGCCGGCGACACGCCCGCCAACAATGGCCTTTCGATCCGCCACACCACGCGCAACTTCCCCAACCGCGAGGGTTCCAAGCCGGGTAATGGCCAGCTGAGCGCCGTGGCCCTGATGGATGCCCGCTCCATTGCGGCGACGGCTGCCAACGGCGGCGTCCTGACGCCGGCGACCGACCTGCCCGAGGAGACTTGGGACGAGGCCTGCGAGTACACCTTTGACGACGCGCCGTACAAAAAGCGCGTGTACTGGGGCTTTGGCAAGGCGGAGCCTGCCGACGATCTGGTCGAAGGCCCCAACATCAAGCCGTGGCCCGCGATGGAGCCTCTCGGCGACGACATCCTGCTCAAGGTGTGCTCCAAGATCATGGACCCGGTCACCACGACCGACGAGCTCATTCCCTCGGGCGAGACGAGCTCCTTCCGCTCCAACCCGCTGGGCTTGGCCGAGTTTACGCTCAGCCGCCGCGACCCGGCCTACGTGGGCCGCTCCAAGGAGGTCGACGCGGTGGAAAAGCGCCGTGTGGCCGGCGAGGCCGCGGGCGACCTGGCGGCGCTCGATGCCGAGCTTGCTGGTGTGTTTGAGGCGCTGGCCGGCGCGGGTGTCGCTGCCGACGCCAAGGCGACCGAGTACGGTTCCATGCTCTACGCCAAGAAGCCCGGTGACGGTTCTGCCCGCGAGCAGGCCGCGAGCTGTCAGCGCGTAATTGGCGGCCTGGCCAACATCGTCCACGAGTACGCCACCAAGCGCTATCGCTCCAACGTAATGAACTGGGGCATGGTGCCCTTCCAGATGGAGGCTGAGCCCAACTTTGAGGTGGACGACTACGTCTTTGTGCCGGGTATCCGTGCCGCGCTCGATGGCGACCTGAAGAACATCGCTGCCTACGTGGTGCGCGCCGACGGCACGGTCGAGCAGATTGAGCTCTATATTGCCGATATGACGGCAGAGGAGCGCGCCATCGTCAAGGCCGGCTGCCTGATCAACTACAACAAGTTCAAGGCCGCTGCCGAGTAACGCGCTTAATTGTCCGCCCGGGGCTTACCCTTTCCCGCCCGCTCACGCGCTTCGCGAGGGTCGCCCGAGGGAAAGGTGTGTCCGGGGCTACCGCGATGTTCTCGTTGGGTCTTGAGAAACGCTAATAAATAGACTTGCTTGATGCCGCCTCTGTTAATGGGGCGGCTTCTTTTTGTCGAAAACCGCCACAAAGGGGACAGGCACCTTTGTGGTGGTGGGGACGAGCTCGATGTTGTTGTGATCGTTGAGCGGCATGTTAATGGGCGGCTCTACAGAATTTCATCCGGGTTGGCGGGTTTGGTTGTTTTGGGGATGCCGAGTTTGGATGACGCGAAATCGTCAACATTGTCCTTGATTCCGTCTCTGGT
Organism: uncultured Collinsella sp.; assembly: GCA_900544725.1. Lineage (GTDB taxonomy): Bacteria > Actinomycetota > Coriobacteriia > Coriobacteriales > Coriobacteriaceae > Collinsella. The sequence continues at coordinate 17,966 of UQWK01000031.1, read as the reverse complement.
GTAGACGGTGACCATATAGGTGCTGTGTCCGAATTCGCCCTTGTCGCGTGTTGCCCAGGCATCCCAGTAGGCGGCCCCGTTTCGCCCTTTGATTTTTCCGACACGGCGGAGTTCTGTTCGCTTTAATTTCTGGTTGCTATAGATGGTTCGACCGGCTTCCGCGGTGAGCCCGCACTGTCCAAGCAGCTTGTCGAGGACTTGGTTCATGTGGCGCTCATCGGTGTTTGGTGCGTAGTCGTAGGCGAGGGTGATGGAGTCAAGGGGCTGGTCGTCGATCAGATAATTCATTGTCTGAGGTTCGAGGCAGAAATAAGGAGAGCATCCGTCGACCTTGCCGAGCAACGGTAACTTGGACTGCCAACTTCCGGTGGGAATTGCATATTCGTAGAACACGCCACGGCAGACAAAGGAGAGCGAGGTGGCACGCGAGCCGGCGTCGATCATCCCGCAAAGATCGAAGGGCGAGGCGATACCAAAAGAAAAGGGCGTGATGACGATAAGGAAGAGCATCACGATGGGTATGGCGAGAATGGCGATGACGTTGCGACCGGTGGAATGAGACGGCTTCATATGCGCTCCTCGAGACAAAGAGCTGTTGAGGATAGGCAGAAATGGATATGTTCAGAGAACAATTCAAGTTTAATCTCATGGCGTGAGATGGTCGACCGTTAGCGTCGAAAACCACCACAAAGGTGCCTGTCCCCTTTGTGGTGGTGGGGCGGACGGTTTCTTTTGGTGATAGTGTTAGCTGGCGGTATCATTAGTGCAGGTGGCGAAGGTTTGCATTGTGAGGTGTTTTGCCGTGAGCCGTTCTGCCCGTATTGGATTGATTGTCTTGGCGCTTGCGATCGCCGTGGTTGGCGCGGGCGTTGTCGGCATGGCATTTCTACCTGCTGCGGTGACGGAGCCGGTGGTCAAGCCTGTGACTCAATCTGTCGAACTTCTGACCGGCGACGACAAGCCCGAGACCATTACCGTTGATTTTGATGAGCAGCCGGCTGTGCTGGGTATTAGTAATTATCCGCACATTCAGCTTGGGGCCATGCGCTATACCACGGATTCAAGCCTGATCGATAGGGCGTCCGAGCTGCTCAAGGGCAAAACCTTTAAGCGCTGGTATGGATATGCGTCCTATCGGGCAAAAGCGAACGACATGGTTGGCGGATGCCGCTCGTCCATCGAGTTGGACACCGCGAATGGCGCCAAGTTATGTGATGTTTCGTACGATCCTGGCTACGAGGGCAATGAGGGGCCGGGCATCTACATCTTGGACGGCGATGCCGCCTATGTCATGGAGGGCAACCAGGCCGAGCTCAACGATTTTATGGGTCAGTGCATTCAGGATGCCTATGAACAGACCTGCTTGCCCGACCCGCAGACTGCACGCGATAGTGGGTCTGCCCGTACATGGCTGTTCGAGGATGAGATGCCCTGGAACGCCGAATCGGGAAGCACGGGCTCGGCAAGTAAATAGAGGCTGCAACCACCACAAAGGTGCCTGTCCCCTTTGTGGTGGTTTGCATGTCGTGAGAACACTCAGAAAATCTTATATATAGAGACTTAGATTTGTGTATAAGATCGCGCAAAGCTGGCAACAATACTTCTCGAACAACGTGAAGCCGCCCCGTAGGGCGGCCGCCCCAAGAGAGGTGATTCCATGAGAATCGATAAGCTAGCAATGACGTCGCGCGAGGCGCTGCAGACCGCCATGAGCACGGCTGCTGACGCGCAGGCCGGCGCGGTGGAGCCGGTTCACCTGCTGTCCGCCCTGCTCGGTGCCGGTGAGCGCAATATCTCCGTGATCATCGAGCGTATCGGTGCCGATCCGGCCCAGCTCGCACGCTCCACGCAGGATGCCATCGACCACGCGCCTAAGGTTTCGGGCGAGGGCCAGCAGATGGGTCTTTCCAATGAGCTCGTCCGCGTCATCGAGAAGGCCGAGAAGAAGGCCACCAAGATGGGCGACAGCTTTGTGGTGACCGAGCATCTGCTGATGGCGCTTGCCGAGGACAAGGGCGAGGCCGGCCGCGTTCTGCGCGACGCCGGCGTGACCAAGGAGCGCATCGAGCAGGTCTACGAGGAGCTACGTGGCGATGACCGCGTGACGTCTGCCGAGGACAAGACCCAGTTTGAGGCGCTGGAGCAGTACGGACGCAACATCTGCGACCTGGCCCGCGCCGGCAAGCTCGACCCTGTCATCGGCCGTACCGACGAGATCCGTCGTACCATCCAGGTCCTGTCCCGCCGCACCAAGAACAACCCCGTGCTCATTGGCGAGCCGGGCGTCGGCAAGACGGCCATCGTCGAGGGCATCGCCCAGCGTATCGTGGCCGGCGACGTGCCGAGCACGCTGCGCGACCGTGACCTCATCGAGCTCGACATGAGCGCGCTGGTCGCCGGCGCCAAGTACCGCGGCGAGTTCGAGGACCGCTTAAAGGCCGTGCTCAAGGAAGTGCAAAAGTCCGAGGGCAAGGTCATCCTGTTCATCGATGAGCTCCACACCATCGTGGGCGCGGGCGCTACTGAGGGCTCCATGGACGCCGGCAACATCCTGAAGCCGGCGCTTGCCCGTGGCGACCTGCACGCGATCGGCGCGACCACGCTCGACGAATACCGCAAGTACATCGAGAAGGACGCAGCGCTCGCACGTCGTTTCCAGACCGTTATGGTCAGCGAGCCTACCGTCGAGGACACCATCTCGATCCTGCGTGGCCTCAAGGAGAAGTACGAGATCTTCCACGGCGTGCATATTACCGATAGCGCGCTCGTGGCCGCCGCCGACCTCTCCGATCGCTACATCGCCGACCGCTTCCTGCCCGACAAGGCCATCGACTTGGTCGATGAGGCCGCAAGCCGCCTGCGCATGGAACTCGACAGCATGCCGGTCGAGATCGACGCCACCACGCGTCAGCTCACCCAGCTGCAGATCGAGGAACAGGCGCTCATGAAGGAGACCGACGACGCCTCCAAGGAGCGTCTGGAGGCCCTGCGTCAGGAGATTGCCGAGGTCCAGGAAAAACTCAACGTGCAAAAGGCCGGCTGGCTCAACCAGAAGAACGCCATCGACCACGTGCAGGAGCTTAAGGGGCAGCTCGACGAGGCCAGAAGCGAAGAGGAGCGCGCGACGCGCAACGGCGACCTGGGCCGTGCATCCGAGCTGCGCTTTTCCGTGATCCCGGGTTTGCAACAGCAGATTCAGGAGTCCGAGGCTGCGCTCGAGGCACAAAAGGAGCAGGATGGCGAGGGCCTCAACGAACAGGTGACCTCCGATGAGATCGCCGAGGTCGTGAGCGCCTGGACCGGCGTGCCCGTGTCCAAGATGATGCAGGGCGAGCTCGACAAGCTCAAGGGCCTGGAGGGCGAGCTGCATAAGCGCGTCATCGGTCAGGATGAGGCGGTCTCCGCTGTGGCCGCGGCCGTGCGTCGCAGCCGTGCGGGCCTCTCCGATCCGGACAAGCCCATCGGCAGTTTCTTCTTCCTGGGCCCCACCGGCGTGGGCAAGACCGAGCTCGCCAAGGCGCTTGCCGAGTGCCTGTTCGATGACGAGCGCGCGCTTGTGCGTATCGACATGTCCGAGTACATGGAGAAGTTCAGCGTCCAACGTCTAATCGGTGCGCCCCCGGGATACGTGGGTTACGACGAGGGCGGCCAGCTCACCGAGGCCGTGCGCCGTCGTCCCTACTCCGTAATCTTGCTCGACGAGATGGAGAAGGCTCATCCGGATGTCTTTAACGTGCTGTTGCAGGTGCTTGATGACGGCCGTCTGACCGATGGCCAGGGTCGCCAGGTGTCCTTCAAGAACACGATTATCATCATGACGTCTAACGTGGGCTCCAAGGCCATCGCCGACCTTTCGGGCAAGGACGAGGAGGAGATGCGCCATCAGGTCGACGCCGCCATGGCTCAGACCTTCCGCCCCGAGTTCCTCAACCGTATCGACGATATCGTGGTGTTCCATCCGCTTGGCATGGCGCAGATCGAGAAGATTGTCGACATCCAGCTTGCCGACGTTCGCGCACGCCTGGCCAAGGAGCGCATGACGCTTGCCATCACCCCGGCGGCCAAGCAGATGCTCGCCGTGGGCGGCCTGGACCCCGTGTTCGGTGCCCGTCCGCTCAAGCGCCTGGTCCAGCGCGAGGTCGTGGACGCCATCGCCGCCGCCATCATCGACGGCACGGTGCGCGAGGGCGATCAGGTGACGGTCGATGTCGACAAGGACGGCGGCTTTACCGTCGTGTGCGACAACACGCCGGCGGCCACCTACGAGGTCCCCGACGCCGAGTAGATTTATGGGACATGCCTTAAAATCTGCCAGCCGTCTCTAAACGCCAAGGGCGGCGGATCCAATTGGGTCCGCCGCCCTTTTTCGTGCGACAATCGATAATATTGAACACGATTGCATGGCAAGGAGATATGCAGATGATAGACAAGAACAAGACGAATGCGCCGGCGACCGATGCCGCACCCGCCGCACCCAAGCCTGCGCCTAAGCCGGCGCCCAAGCCGCGCGACCCCTACATCCGTGCCGAGAACGAGGACGACGACGGCTACGACCCCTACAGCGATCGCCGCCCCGAGCGCGAGCCAATGTTCGAAGCCGACCCCTGGCGCTGAGTGCCACCCAAAAGGTCACCAATAAGTTGCGGTGAAATAGGGACTGTTTTGCGGTTTTACCAGCAAAAACAGCCCCTATTTCACCGCAACTGCGTTAGGGATTTTTCTGCAGGGGGAGGGTAGTCAAAAAAGCCCCGTCCCAAATTGACTGCTCGGGGAGTCGCATTCGAGCTCGGTTGTCCTCTTAGCCACTCGATATCCTTCGGAGCAATAATAGTGAAAAACTTGCTTAAGTGTTAATCAAGCCACACACAATCTTGCTCTCTAGCTAATCAAGAATAAGTATAATTTTGATTAGCTAGAGAGCAAGATTGGAGAATCATGGCATTCAACGACTTGATCGCCCAGAAAATAAAGGACTTTGAACAGCAGGGGGTTCCGCAGGTCTTTAAGCGAGACCTTGATTTGGGAAACCCACAGGAGCCAAAGCGCGACAACATCGTAAATGTGGTTGTGGGGGCCCGCCGTTGTGGAAAGACGTATCGCCTGTATCAGGAGATACAGCGGCTTCAGGGCCGGGGCGTCGAGCTTGACCGGATGCTTTACTTTAATTTTGAGGACGAGCGCTTGCGCCCGTATGAGCCATCGCTGCTGGCGGACGTGCTTGACACGTTCTATGCGCTGCATCCTGCTGCTCGAACCGAGGGCGCTTACATTTTCTTTGACGAGATCCAGGAAATTCCCGAATGGGGTGCGTTTCTGCGGCGTGTAGTCGATACGGAGAAAGCGACCGTCTATGTGACGGGATCTTCTTCTAAGATGCTGTCCTCAGAACTTAAGAGCGAGTTCAGGGGTCGTTCTCTTATACGAGAGCTTTTTCCGTTGAGTTTTTCGGAATACGTTCGATATAAGACGGGGAGCGTTTTCGAGCCAGATGCGACCTTTTCCCCAAGCGATGCAGCACTGCTTCGACATCATCTGATCGGATATCTTGAACGAGGGGGATTCATCGCGACACTTGAGCAGACGCCCGCAGACGCGATTCAGCTGCTACAGGAATATGCTTCGCGAACGGTCGCCATGGACGTCGTTGAACGTTACGACGTCAAGAACCCTCGCCTGGCATCTCTGTTCCTGACGCGGTGTATGGCATCTTCGGGACGAGAGCTGTCGGTGAACAAAGTGTACAACGAGTTCAAGAGCAGACAGATACCCGTCAGTCGTAATTCGCTCAGCGACTTACTTGAGTATTATGAGGATGCCTACCTGCTGTTCTCCGTGCCGGAGTTCACGCGTTCACTGGCAAATAACATGCGGTCTGCGTCTAAGGTCTACGCTGTCGATCCTGCGATGTTTGGAGCATTCTCTCCCGCATCGGCATTGGACCAGGGCCAGAGGCTCGAGACTGCAGTGTTCAACGCGCTAAGAAGAAGGACTCCCGCGGTGAGGGTCGGATCGGTCTGCCGCTTGCTGATCAAAGAGAAGAGCAAAAACCATGAGGTGGACTTTGTGGCTGGGGACGCACTTCTTATGCGGGCTTATAGCCTGATTCAGGTGAGTGTGGATATGGCAAGTGAGAAAACGCTCGAGCGCGAAATTGCCGCGCTTGATGCCTCGATGGCCCAGTTCGATCTTGGCGAGTCGGCAATCGTTACCATGGATGAGCAGGCCGATATTCCATGCGAGCACGGTGTGGTACACGTTGTTCCCGCATGGAAGTGGCTCCTTGCCTAACCATCTACGGATCTGTGGGGCCAGGACCTCCTGGCCCCTTCATCACGGTTGGGGAGCACCATGATGCGCCCGGCTAGTCCTGGGCCTTGATGCTCGGCAGGAGAATCTGGGCGAGGTAGTCGGTCTCGAGTTTGGTCGCGGCGTCGGCTTTACCGTCTTTGCCGACTAGTACGTTCTTGATCTGGCTATAGGTGTAGCGGTTGCCGGTCGTAAGCTCGACAAGCTCAATGGCCGTGTCCATGGGGTAGGTTGACACGGGGTTCTGCGTCCGTCCGTTGATGGTCTGGGGCACCACGTACGGATAGACGGGGCCGCTGGCGTAGACGGTGTAGCCGTTGCCTAGATTGGCCGCACCCAAAACCGTATCGCCCTCATCGGGCGTAAAGCTCTCGCCCTCGCGCACCGTGACGAGCGTCACAATCGGCGTATCGCTGTCGCCGGCAAGATAGATGCACAGCGTGCTGCCGTTTTGCCAAGTCGCGACTTTGCCGTACCACTCAACGGGAATATCGAGCTGATACAGGTCCGTTGCTTTATGTCGAGCATCGGCGTCGCGGGCCGCCTGCGCCTTGCGGGAGCTCACGGCGTTGGTTGCGGCGTCGCGTCGCGCGGTTGCCGCCTGCTGGAGTACCTTTGCGACCGCGGCGGAATTCACCCCGCCTTCCTCGGCATACTTGGCGGCGGCATCGATCTGGTCGTCAGTCACCGTGTCGGCCGAAGGCACCTTGAGCTTAAAGGTGGCCTGGGCACTCAAATCCTGTCCATCGCTCTTAATGGTGACCTGCGCCTTGGTGGCTGGGACGGTGTAGATGGTGCCGTCTTCCGCGATGGGGGATCCAGCAATGGAGAGCGTGTAATCGCCGGGCAGCAACTTAATGCCGCGACCATGCTCGTCAACGTAGAGCGTTTCGCTCACGGAAGAACCGTCGGAATCCTGCCCGCTCACCTGTACGGGAATCTTGGAGCCAGTTGAGCAGTCGAGGCCCGCGGCATGCACGCCAATCTGCACCGACATCATCGTGTGCGCGCTGGCGGCGACAGCGGCGGCCTGCTCTTGCTGATATCCGTTCCAGGCAGCATAGCCTGCGCCGCCGGCGACGAGCGCGACGGCCACAACGCCGGCAACCATCAGGTTGCGGCGCTTGGGCGGCATCTTACGATGACGAACCTCGGCTTCGCGTGCCGAAGGAACGGACGGTAGGGGAATATCGCCCATGGCGATGGTCTCGTCCACGGCAGGCGCAGAGCCCAGACCGGGGAGCTCGCGGGTCAGCGAATCTTCGGCCGGCAAGCTGTCGAGCAAGATGGTTTCCTCGCTCGTGTCGGATTCGGGCTGGTCGTCGGCCTTGCACCCGGATTCCTCGTGCCCCGCCTCGTCTTCGGTGGGCGCGGCGCCATCGTCTTCCGCATCCTTATCATCGGGCTGTACCTCGATTTCCGTCTCATCCCGCACATCAACGCTCGAATCGTCAAACGCAATCTCGGCCAGTGCGATCTGGTCTAGGCTCTCCAGGGCCTCGGCACACGCTTCTGCATCTTGGGCCGCATCCTCTTGGCCCATCGTTTCATCTTTCATATATCCCCCAAGCTCAATATCGGGACAACACTGTACCCAAAAATGGAGCCATATAAAGCGCATGCGAAATATAAGATCCGATTTAACCTGAGCGCATCGTTCGGCCGCGTCCTCGCGGCAGCAAAAAGCCCCCGGAACGCGAACGAATCACATTCCGGGGGCTCTGCAATGCGTTGAGTTGCGCGGAGCCGGCTATGCGGCTTCGTACTCAAGCGATGTTTGCGTCAGGCGCGTTACTCGGCGTGCGCGTAATCAACCTTGGCGCGGCGAGCGGTGGCCTTGTCCCAATCGCTGGTGCCCTCAAAGACATCCTGCTTGTAGGGGTTGCGGCCGAGCTTCTTGGCACGGTAGGCGATGTAGATGATTGCGGCGACGTTGGCGATCAGCGCGGCGATCGAGACCGCGGTAGCGGCGCCGGGGTCGAGCGTGGAGTGCGTCACAAAGATGGACTCCTCCTGGAAGTAGGGGAACACCTGGGCAAACATGCACCAAATGGCCAGCGTAAAGGCGCGGTTCTGGATCCAGCCGCCCTTGTTCCAGATAAAGGCGGCGACGGTGGGCGCCAGCAGCAGCGCAAAGCCGCAGAACCAGGAGTGGGTGGGCAGGCAGTTGTAGGTGTAGCAGAAGTTCCAGATATCGTAGGCGATGATGTAGACCCAGGTCATGTCGGGCCACAGCATATCGGTCTGATCCTCGGAGGCGTAGACGCTCCACCAACCGGTCATGCAGAAGATGTTGATGATACCGGCGATGCCGTTGAACACGTTGTTCCAGCCGGCAAGCTGCGTGGCACCCTCGGAGGTGACCCAGGTGGACTGGCCCAGGACAAAGAAGTGATAGGCGCTCTCGAAGTCGGACACGACGGCGATCATGATGTTGATGGCGACGATCACAAACGGCCACGCGCGGAACCAATGCGCCTTGCCGATCTTGCCCCACTGGTACTTAATGGCAATGAAGCCCCAGCAACCGGCCAGAGCCGCGTACACCTTGGCGTAGTGGAACCAGCTGTTCTGGTACACATGGGTGGGGTTGGTGAGCGCCCACTCGGCGCCCTGTGAGACGCCGATGGCGATGGCGACGCAGTAGATGGTCATGGCCAACGGAGCCACGCCAAAGATGATTGCCGCGCCCAGCTTGGTGCGGCGGCCGACCTCGTTGAGCACGATCAGGCCAATAAAGACCATGGCCCAGCCGGCCCAGTGGATAAGGGTATCGCTACCCCAAACATCGAACAGCATGCTGCTCTCCTTTCACACGCCCGCGGCCCCTCTTCTGATCGCGGGCAGTTTGGCCAAATGTCGTCAGTTCTGGGGCTTGCGCTCCGGATACTTGGCGGTATAGCCCTCGATGTGGAGTGTCGAGGCGATGATTTCCTTGACCGTCTCGTCGGGCACATCGGGGTGCGTGCGGATATACATCAACAACCCCATGATGAGGGTGTAGAACGTCTCGTAGACATGGTCGATGCGTAGCTCATGATGGGCGACAAAATCCACCACGGTGGTGTCGCAGATATACTGCGCCACGCGTTGGACCACGTTGTGCAGAAAGCCGCCGTAGAGCGCACCGCTGCTGGAGGTGAGCGTACTCGGCAGCTCATGGCCGCTGGCGACCAGGCGCTTAAAGAGCGGGGCGACGGTGTCGAGTGCGCCCTCGATATCGCCGACGGTGCGGTTGGCATTCCACTGCTCGAGCTCGGAGATAAAACCGTCGATTGCCTCGTCCATGACGGCGGTGACGGCGGCGTCCATGTCGGCGAAGTAGTGGTAGAACAGCGAGCGCGTGCAGCCGGCTCGCTTGGCCACGGCCGATACCGATAGGTGGGACACGCCCAGCTCGGAGCTTACGGTGCGCACGGCGGCGAGGATCTCGCGACGGCGTTCGTCGCCCGTCAAGCGCTTTGCCGCGCTGTCGGATGCGGGGACGGCATTGACCACAGAGGTATCTGCTGTGTTGTTGCCCATGCGTTTGCCGCCTTTCATCCTCTTTTGCCTGACCGTTCGCCTAACAGTCTTGAATATTGTTGACGGTTCGTCAATACTATTTTTGACACAATGTCAACAATGGCGGGTGAACGGCATGGGGGCATGCCCGGCCTGCAAAAAAGAGGGGTGCCGCGGTCTCGCTGGGCTGTGGCAAGAGAAGGGACAACCATGATTCTCAACGGACCGGGAATTAGCTACACCGAGCCCGACATCGGCTCGGAGTTCGTACCGCCGCTGCCGGAGCATCCGCGTGAGGCCATCGTCAAACTGTGCGAGCACTGCACCAACCGTCTGTTGCACCGCGACGAGCTGCTGGGCTACGAGTACTGGTCGTTTGCCGAGGCCGCAACCGACGAGCAGGCCGAAGTGCTCTGCAAGATGAAGATGCGCCGTCCCTACACGCTGCCCGAGATGGTCAAGCTCACCGGCATGTCCGAGGCCGATATCGAGAAGATGCTCGACGACATGAGCTACACGGGTCTGCTCGAGTACAACTGGGAAAATCCCGAGCGCGCCAAGCAGTGGGTCCTGCCCATGCTGGTGCCGGGTTCCGCCGAGTTCCTCAACATGCGCGTGGGCCAGCTCGAGGAGCATCCGGTCTACGCCAAGTTCTTTGAGCAGGCGTCCAAGGGACCGCTGTCCAAGGCCACGCCGATGGTGCCGCCCGGAGGCGCCGGTATCGGCATGCACGTCATTCCGGTCGAGAAGGCCATTGACGCCGCGAGCACCTCGGTGCCGATTGAGCATATCGAGCATTGGCTCGACAAATACGAGGGTAAGTATGCCGCCAGCACCTGCAGCTGCCGCGCGAGCCGTCGCGTGATGGGCGAGGGCTGCGCCGACGACCCCGCCGACTGGTGCATCGCCGTGGGCGATATGGCCGACTATGTTGTTGAGACCGACCGCGGCCATTACGTGACCCGCGACGAGGTCTACGACATCCTGCGCCAGGCCGAGGACAACGGCTTTGTGCACCAGATTACCAATATCGATGGCGAGAACAAGATCTTCGCCATCTGCAACTGCAACGTCAACGTGTGCTATGCCCTGCGCACCTCGCAGCTGTTCAACACGCCCAACCTGTCGCGCTCGGCCTATGTCGCCAAGGTCGAGAAGGACAAGTGCGTGGCCTGCGGTCGCTGCGTTGAGGTGTGTCCGGCCGGCGCTGCCAAGCTGGGCCAGAAGCTCTGCAGTAAAAAGGCCGGCGGACAGGTGCCCGAGTATCCGCGCCAGGAGCTGCCCGATGCCACCAAGTGGGACCACACCAAGTGGTCGCCCAACTACCGCAACGACAACCGCATCGAGACGCATGAGTCCGGCACCGCTCCCTGCAAGACGGCCTGTCCCGCGCACGTTGCCGTTCAGGGCTATTTGAAGCTCGCGGCGCAGGGTCGCTATGACGAGGCGCTGGCACTCATTAAGCGCGAGAACCCGCTGCCCGCTATCTGCGGCCGTGTGTGCAACCGTCGCTGCGAGGATGCCTGCACCCGCGGCCGTGTGGACGCCGCCGTGGCCATCGACGAGGTCAAGAAGTTCATCGCCCAGCGCGATCTGGACGCCGCAACCCGCTATGTCCCGCCCGTGGTGACCCCGACGCGTGCCGGCGGCTTCGACCAGAAGATCGCCATTATCGGTGCCGGCCCGGCCGGCCTGTCCTGCGCTTTCTACCTGGCCGAGAAGGGCTACAAGCCCGTCGTGTTCGAGAAGAACGAGCGCCCGGGCGGCATGCTCACTTACGGTATTCCCAGCTTTAAGCTGCAGAAGGACGTCATCGAGGCCGAGGTCGAGATCATTCGCCTGATGGGTGCCGAGTTCCGCTATGGCGTGGAAGTCGGTCGCGATGTGACGCTCGACGAGCTGCGCGAGCAGGGCTTTAAGGCCTTCTATGTGGCTATTGGCTGCCAGGGCGGCCGCCTCGCCGGTATTCCGGGCGAGGATGCCGAGGACGTGACCGTGGCCGTCGACTTTTTGCGCGAGGTCAACAGCGGCAAGATCGATGCGCTGCCCGGCCGCACCATCGTGGTGGGCGGCGGCAACGTGGCTATCGATGTCGCGCGCAACGCCTGCCGCCTGGGCTCCGAGCACGTTGAGATGTTCTGCCTGGAGAGCGAGGCCCAGATGCCCGCCAGCGAGGAGGAGCGTCGCGAGGCCATCGAGGACGGCGCGCACATCAGCTGCGGCTGGGGTCCCAAGGAGGTTCACCTGGACGAGTCCGGCCGTGTGTGCGGTATCACCTTCAAGCGCTGCACGCGTGCCTTTGACGACGAGGGCCGGTTTGCGCCCGAGTACGACGAGAACGATCTGCGCCGTGTCGATGCCGACCGCGTCGTCATGTCGATTGGCCAGTCCATTATGTGGGGCGACCTGCTGGCTGGCTCCAAGGTGGAGCTTGGCCGCGGCCAGGGTGCCCTTGCCGACCCCCAGACCTATCAGACCGCTGAGCCCGACATCTTTGTGGGCGGCGATGTCTATACCGGTCCGAGCTTTGCCATCGATGCCATCGCCGCCGGTCACGAGGCCGCCGTCTCCATCCATCGCTTTGTGCAGCCGGGATCCACGCTCACCATCGGCCGCAACCAGCGCCGCTACACCGCGCTCGACCGCGACGACGTTGTGCTCGAGAGCTACGACAACGCGAGCCGCGAGGTTGCCCACGTTGACCGCGAGCGCGAGAAGGCCGCGCCGTTTAGCGAGTACGTCGAGACCTTTACCGAAGAGCAGGTGCGCGCCGAGACCGCCCGTTGCCTGGGCTGCGGTGCCTCGATCGTCGACCCCAACAAGTGCATCGGTTGCGGCCTGTGCACCACCAAGTGCGCGTTCGACGCCATCCATCTGGATCGCGACCGCCCCGAGTGCTCCACGATGGTCAAATACGAGCAAAAGCTCCCCAGTCTGGGTAAGTACGCTTTGAAACGCGCAATCAAAATCAAATTCGGGAAGAAGTAAAAGAACCTAACAAGAAAGCGAACGGTGCAGGGGGCGGTTGGACAGCGAGCGAGTCCCAGGCGTGGCGAGGTGCCTTGAAAGAGGAGGGCATAGGGCTTTTGCCCATGCCCGACGATTGAAAGGCAGATCGCCCGTCTGGGGCTCGCGCAGCGTCAAATCGACCGCCGTTCGTTAGAACGGCGGAAGAAAAAGTGCACGAATTGGGAATCGTTTATCACATCATTCGCGATGTTGAGAACGTGGTGCGCGCCAATGGCGTGCGTCGCGTTTCGAGCGTGACGCTGCTGCTGGGCGAGGTCTCGGGCGTCGTTCCCGACTTGCTGCTCGACGCTTGGCGCTGGGCGGCAGATAAAAAGTCCATCACCGAGGGTGCGGAGCTTATTGTGGAGCCTGTCGAGGCCGTGACGCATTGCGAGGCGTGCGGCTGCGACTACGTGACGGTCGAGCACGGCAAGACCTGCCCCCATTGCGGCAGCGGCGAGACATACCTGCTGCAGGGCCAGGAGGTCATGATCAAACAGATTGAGACCCCCGACGAGGATCCGGCAGACGCTGCTCCCGACGGTCCTTCCGACGCCCCCGACGCCGTCGATGCCGCCAACCCCCTCCACATCGTCTAGTCCCCTAGTCGTTAGGGACGTTCTTACATGACTAGTCAAACAAGAACGTCCCTAACGACTACTCGCGGTAAGCATAAGTCACGAAAATAGTCAAGCCATATCTGTTTAAACAAAATAGCGGCAGTACAAGCACATTCGCACTTGCTTAAAATCGTTATTGATGAACAGCCTGCTTGTATCTGTAAAGTACATGGCTTGATGAGTGACGCTTTGGCGGGCAATGAGTCGAAAAGCAGTAACGTAATCAAGTTGTAACAAAAATAGACGTTTAAACAAATAATCCAACCGTTTGCGAATTTAGCTATAATTCCACAATCAAAACAGGTATACTCCTTTCATGTCGTGTAGGAAATACGTAGACAAAAAGGAGGTTATGTGATGGTAAGTATTGTTCTTGCTAGCCACGGGGACTTGGCTGCTGGAATCAAGCAGACGGGCTCGATGGTCTTTGGCGATCAGCCGTCTGTAGCCGTGGTCTCGCTCGAGCCGAGCATGGGCCCCGACGACTTCCGTGCCAAGGTCGAGGAAGCAATCGCTTCCTTCGAGGACCAGGAGCAGGTGCTCTTCCTCGTTGATCTGTGGGGCGGCACGCCGTTCAACCAGATCAGCGGGCTCATCGAGGGCCACGATTCCTGGGCTATCGTCACCGGTGTCAACCTGCCTATGCTCATCGAGGCATATTCGCAGCGCTTTGACGCAAAGAACACTGCACATGCGATCGCAAAACATCTCGTGACTGAGGCTAAGGCTGGCGTGCGTGTCAAGCCCGAGTCTCTGGAGCCCGAGGAGAAGAAGCCGGCTACGGCCGCTGCTCCTCCTGCAGGCGCCATTCCTCCGGGAACGGTCATCGGCGATGGGCACATCAAGATTGCCCACGTCCGTATCGACACCCGTCTGCTGCATGGTCAGGTGGCCACCACGTGGACCAAGCAGATCAACCCCAACCGCATCATCGTGGTTTCCGACGGCGTTGCTCACGACGAGCTCCGCAAGACCATGATCGAGCAGGCTGCCCCTCCGGGAGTCCATGCCAACGTCGTGCCCATCAAGAAGATGGCCGAGGTCGTCAAGGACACGCGCTTTGGTGACACCAAGGCCATGCTGCTCTTCGAGAATCCGCAGGATCTGCTCAGGGCCATCGAGGCCGGCGTCGACATCAAGGAAGTCAACATCGGTTCCATGGCTCACTCCAAGGGCAAGGTCGTCGTCACCAACGCCGTCGCTATGGGCGACGACGACGTCAAGACTCTCGAGGCCCTCAAGGCCAAGGGTGTCAAGTTCGAGGTCCGCAAGGTTCCTTCGGATTCCTCCGAGGATCTCGACGCCATGTTGAAGAAAGCTAAGGCCGAACTGGCCGCTCAAGCATAGTAAAGGAGGGTCCGATACATGTCTGCAATCACTATTCTGCTTGTTGCGATTGTCGCGTTGCTTGCCGGTATGGAAGGCATTCTGGATGAGTTCCAGTTCCATCAGCCGCTCGTGGCATGCACGCTTATCGGTCTCGTAACCGGTCACCTCCAGGAGGGCATCCTCCTGGGCGGTTCGCTCCAGATGATGGCCCTTGGCTGGGCTAACGTCGGCGCCGCCGTCGCGCCTGACGCCGCTCTGGCCTCGGTCGCCTCTTCGATCATCATGGTGCTCGCCCTCAACGGCGGCGCTACCGATCCGTCGAAGGCCGTTACCGCCGCTATCGCCGTCGCTGTCCCGCTGTCGGTCGCTGGTCTGTTCCTGACCATGATCTGCCGTACCCTGGCTACCGCTATCGCTCACGCCATGGACGGTTGCGCCGAGAAGGGCGACTTCGCCGGCATCGAGCGCTGGCAGTACATTGCCATCCTTATGCAGGGCCTTCGTATCGCCATTCCGGCAGTGCTTCTGTGCATCATCCCGGCCGAGGCAGTTACCAACGCGCTTAACGCTATGCCCGACTGGCTGTCCGGCGGCATGGCTGTCGGCGGCGGCATGGTCGCTTCCGTCGGTTACGCCATGGTCATCAACATGATGGCCACCAAGGAGACCTGGCCGTTCTTCATCCTCGGCTTTGTCCTTGCTGCCATCCCTCAGCTCACGCTGATCGCCCTTGGCCTCATCGGCATCTCCCTTGCCCTCATCTACCTTGGCCTTAAGGATCTGGCCAAGCAGGGTGGCGGCATGGGCAGTGGCTCCGGTGACCCGCTCGGCGACATTCTGAACGATTACGAGTAGGAGGGGAGTGATACATATGGCAGAGAACAAGATTCAGCTCACCAAGGCTGACCGCAAGAAGGTTTGCTTCCGTCATCAGTTCCTTCAGGGCTCGTGGAACTACGAGCGTATGCAGAACGGCGGCTGGTGCTTCGCAATGATCCCTGCGATCAAGAAGCTCTACACCAGCAAGGATGACCAGATCGCCGCTCTTAAGCGCCACCTGGAGTTCTATAACACCCACCCCTATGTTTCCGCCCCCGTCATTGGCGTTACCCTCGCTCTCGAGGAGGAGCGCGCCAACGGTGCTCCGATTGACGACGTCGCCATTCAGGGCGTCAAGGTCGGTATGATGGGCCCGCTCGCCGGCGTCGGCGACCCCGCCTTCTGGTTCACCCTTCGCCCGATTCTGGGCGCTCTGGGCGCTTCCCTGGCCCTGTCCGGCAGCATCGCCGGTCCGCTGCTGTTCTTCTTCGCGTGGAACATCATCCGTTACGCCTTCCTGTGGTACACGCAGGAGTTTGGCTACAAGGTCGGCTCCTCCATCGCCAAGGACCTCTCCGGCGGTCTGATGGGCAAGGTCACCGAGGGTGCTTCCATCCTGGGTATGTTCATCATCGGCGCCCTGGTCGAGCGCTGGGTGTCCATCTCCTTCACCCCGGTCGTCTCCAAGGTCACGCAGTCTGCTGGCGCCTTTATCGACTGGGCTAACCTGCCCTCCGGTTCTGAGGGTGTCAAGGAAGCACTGACGATGTATAACTCCATCGGTGCTAACGCCCTTGATCAGGTGAAGGTCACCACGCTTCAGGCCAACCTCGATCAGCTCATCCCCGGCCTTGCCGCCGTGTGCCTGACCTTGCTGGTCTGCAAGCTCCTCAAGAAGAAGGTCAGCCCGATCGTCATCATCCTGGCTCTCTTCGCCGTCGGCATCATCGGTCGCGTCTGCGGCTTCATGTAAGCACGCTTCGGCTTAAGACCGAGAGTTGCTAGGCAAGGGCTTTTGAGCCATTGAAACGGACCGCACCCGGTGGGTACACTGGATGCGGTCCGATTGTTTTATTTGGAGGGCGAGGCGCGCATGGCGCAATCTCAGAACAGCACGGTCGATCTGGCAACGCCGGCAACCTGCCTGATGGGGCTTACCAGCCACGGTAACGTGATGGTGGGCAATAAGGCGTTCGAGTACTATAACGAGCGCAATCCCGAGGATTATATTCAAATCCCGTGGGACGAGGTCGACTATATTGCCGCCGAGGTTTTGCGCGGCACCAAGAAGATCACGCGTTTTGCCATCTTCACCAAGGACAACGGTCACTTTACGTTTTCGACGCGCGACGACAAAGAGACGCTTCGCGCGGTTCGCAAATACGTCGACGAGGATAAGCTCGTGCGTTCGCCCGACTTTATCGATGTGACGGCCAAGGGTGCGAAGAGTATCCCCTCCGTTATCAAAAACCTCTTCCACAAAGGCGACTAGCTCCTCATGAGTTGCGGTGGAATAGTTCCTAAATGCGGCTTTAATGCTTTAGGCAGGAACTATTCCACCGCAACTTCGAAGTCTAGTCATGCGACGTATGGCGATGCAGTAAATCTGCTACACTAGTACAGCATGCCTCCGTAGCTCAGGGGATAGAGCACCGCTCTCCTAAAGCGGGTGTCGACGGTTCGAATCCGCCCGGGGGCACCAGGGAATATGACGGCGTCGCGAGAGCGGCGCCGTTTCTGGTTTGTGGGGGTCGCCGGCGGATTCGGGCCGTCGACACCCGCGTCACCAATTTCCCCGCGGGGGGGGTTCGAGTCCGCCCGGGGGACACCAGAGATTTGCCGATTCCGGTACCGCAACGACGATACGCCTTGCTAGTTTTTGAAAGCTCGTCGTCGGTGCCCTAACGCACTGCCGTTTAGTGCCGATTCTGCCATGCCCGCACTCTTCGCGAGGGTGAGGAGCGTGAATTGATCGGAGAGGGCCAACCACTCTGATAAAATCATCCTCGCTGTCGGCAGTCCTCGTGCCGGGCAGAGCCCTCCATTTGATGGGAGGTGATGCCCATGACCGATTTCACCGAGCTCGTGAAGCTCCTGACCGCTATGGTCTCGCTCCTCACGGCCCTTGTCGGCCTTTCCAAGGCACTCAAGCAGGGTTCGAAGCCCAAAAAGAAAGGCCACCGTCGCTAAGACGATGACCCAACTTCATTAAGCAACGGCTCTGCCCAGCTCTCTACAACTTGGGCTGCCGTCGGCACCATTTTACCCTCCTGACGAGGAATTCGTCCATATTTCAAAAATCAAATTGTGCCTGCGTTGTCATCCCTTGATTATCAACTTCATCCGAACACTTCCCACATTCATCCGCACATGTGCGGA
>UQWK01000030.1 GCA_900544725.1 uncultured Collinsella sp. | reverse complement strand
CTGCTAAACCTTCTTTTCGAGGCTATCGAGAGAAAGAGCACCGCTGAAATCATGAGAAACGCAACAGGCTTCATGAACAAAATGAGGCGATTGTTAGTAGAAAATACTAATATCAGCAGCAGCAAAGGAATAATAAAGTCTTCAATTGGAACTGATGCAATTAATTGCTTATATCTACTCATCAACACAAATACCGTTCAGATAAGACAGGGCACGAGCCTTTTCCTCAGCAATTACCTTGCGAGCTGTACCAAAATCGCGGTATATATCTAATTTACAGTCATCCAAAGATTCGACAATAGATTCAGTAAGACCGGTCAGCTTCAACAGATTCTCAGCACGGTCGTTCTTCTTGAAATCCTTTTGCTTTGTTTCTACGTAAAACTGGCGCTCAAAGATGATGGAAAAAGCGGTTCCGTGGAAAGAATTAGTTACAACATAGTCAGCATTCTTGAACAGGCCAAGGAATTCCTGTACCGAAGTGTCCATTCCACCGCAAAAATCGCGATTCTTCAACCTGTCAATATAATCTTGACCTATGTTTACAATCTTCTTGCCTGTCTTTTTAGCTAACAACCTTGCAAAATCATTAATGACATTCGACTTGTTGAGGCGATAGATGAGGATATAGTTATCGAAGTCAGGGTCTTTAGCGAGCCGCGACCACTCTGCCGCATCAAGCAAAAATACAGGATCGACGTGCAACTCACTATCTTTGCCCGCAAGCTCGCGGACCATTTTTTTACCAGACTCCTCACGAACCGAAATATGATTAAACCGAGATAACAGTCGAGCATATTCCGCCCGATACTCAACCGGAATATCACTAATACCGAACGATGCAGCATATGAATTAATCTTCTGCTCGTCATCAACAAATGATAGGAAGTAATTCTTATCAAAATCAGAACAGGCATAATTAAACACCTGGTCACTACCAGTAATAAAAACGTCGTATCGCTCGTTCGACGGATTAATGGTTTCCGAATCATACATTGGACTCAACTTCATGTTTTCATTTACCAACGAACGAAAACTCTTCATTTTTCTCTTTGCGGGGAAGTAATTCATAAAACTACGGATATTTTGTTTAACTGATTTGGTCGAGAAGCCACCGATCAGCTTATACAACTCCTCCATATGATCACAGCGATAATCGATAACTTCCGAATCGAAGCCCAATCCCTTTAAGGCTTTTTGCAAAGCATAAGTCTGCAAAGCGGCTCCATAGTTAATGGCACGATGAAACGTAATGACTCCAACTTTCATAATTATCCTTTCAGGGCAATTAGATTGAATACAGCTGAAATTAATCGAGGTTTTCTTGTTAACAGCAACTTATAAATTGCTGCATTAATTAAGTTCGACGGCTGATAGGCTGACAAGCAGTTGTATAGCTTTTCATCATTTACAAGGACATTGAAAAAAGCCGTACGGCCAGCACCACAGGGAGCGCGCCTCAAAGAAAATCTAAGCGACGCAAATGCTCTGCCTGCATTTCTCTTACGGAAATCGAATCTATCCAGTCTCCGATAAAACTCATCCGCAAGAACTTGGCTTAGAGCATTTATCCTTTTGAGAACATCGTCATTCACGCGTTTTGAATAAGACTTGTCACTAACGTGGTATTCGTACAAACAACTGGGAACGACGCTGACCCTCGAAGAACAAGCGAGAGCTCTAAGCTTAAAAACTAGATCCTCAGAATAGACGTCTCTTTCTGACGGAAACTGAACATCGTTCTCCTCAATCAGAAGCCGACGATAAACCGAATCCCAAACAGCGATACAGCCTGCGCTATCATCATGGCCTGGTGTGGATACCAAATCCGCCATGTACCTATCAATTTCGTCTTTACTGCGCAGCTCCATTAACCCAGCTGGATGACTCTCAACAACCGCGCCGTTCAATAAATCACAGTAACCGCCAACAACGATATCGCTGCCGGCATCTTTTGCCTTACGCAGCAAAGTTTCATACATTGCTTTCGTACAGGTATCATCTGAATCGACAAAAGCAATGTACTCTCCTGTCGCAAAATCTAGGCCATAATTGCGAGCAATTCCTTGGCCTGCATTATCTTTAGGAAATACTTTGATGCGATTGTCCTTGGATGCAAGCTTTTCGCACTTCTCAAGACTATCATCTGTAGACCCGTCATCGATGAGTAAAATCTCTAAGTCATTAATGGTTTGCGAAGTAAGAGAGCCAACACATTCCTCAATCGTTTCAGATGAGTTGTACACGGGAACCACTATGCTTAAAAGGGGATTAGCCACAATGCCCTCCTCACTATCCTAGCTACAGTCACCACAAACCAGAGCGCCATAAAAAGATTCAATTCCATTGGATTGACTCGGAAATTCTTGCTTCCATGAAAGCTTGAACAGTCGAGTGGCACCTTTAAGCGAGCTCCACTCCATTTGCTCGAAAGGCTTGTCCAGCAGCGAAATGAGGTCGTCGCAGCGAGGATTGTTGGGCTCAATAGATGCAAATGCGGCGGCAATCGACTGGTCGTGACGTTGGGCAAGAACGATGAGGTAGTCAGTAAGCAAATAATCGATTAACTCATCGCTCTGAAGCCAATACTCAAGGTAGTAGTCCCTCAAAGTAGCGAAAATTCTACGATGTTCGGTGTCGCACCCAAGAGAATAATTTGCAAACATGCCACAGGCGACGGATGCATGCAGATAATCAGGCCGCTTAATGGACCAAATCGGCAAATCAAAGTAATCCCCAACTGGACCCGCACAGAAGAAAGTGGCATCGAGCCATAGTCCACCATGCTCCGCCAATAACGAGAGCCTCAACAGATCAGACAAATGGGTGCGCGACATGACGCCGGCACCGACTTTCTCGAGAACCCAATCGGGGATATGGGCGTAGTCGGACAGATTCTCGTCCGTGATGACGATGACCTCGTGCCCGCCGGCGTTGCGGCGCACGGAGTCGATGCAGACCCTGACGATCTCGGGCGCGTTCTCCTCGCCCTGCCACCAGCACATCCAGATCTTCCCCTCGAGGGCGGAATCGGACGGCGGCAGCGGCGCGCCATAGTCATATGACTCGAAGAAATCGCTGAAGCGGTTCTCGAGATATTTGAGCACGGTCTCGTGCTTTCGCAGCAACCGCCCCTTAACCGCAGGCGGCTCCTTGTACCCGTTGCGGCTCATGACCTGGATATCGAGCTTCGCCCTGAACGTGTTGATCGCCTCGGGCCACGACGTGGCCCTGGCGATTCGGAACGTGGCGCCGATCTCCTCGCAGGAGCGGTGCACGATCCTCTTGATACTGTTATGGCCGTTAGCCATCGATTGACTCCTTATATAGGTTCACGAGATCGCTCATAAACTTCACGCGCGAGCAGTTTTCCATGACGTAGGAGCGGCAGTTTTGCTGCAACCTCGCGTAAGCGGGCTGTTCCAAGAACGCACTCACACCACGCGAAATGGCATCTGCCATCGACTGAACATCCCCGGGATCGCAAATGAATCCCGTTTTCCCTTCATCGATCAACTCGGGGATTCCCCCGATATCCGTTCCGACGACAGGAGTGCCGGCAGCGAAAGCCTCCACGATCGAGTACGGCATGTTCTCTCGCCATCTCGAACTCGCGATGGCGAGAGACGCCCTCTCCACATACACTTGCAGTGCCCCACCGGTCTGATAGCCGGCGAACTCGATGCGAGCTGCACAGCCCAACGAAGACGCGAGCTCCTTGAACTCGCCGGCATCGGGACCGTCGCCGACTACAACCAAGCGCATGTCCTGCGGAAGGCTCGGCAAGGCGGCATCGAAGGCCCTCAGCAACGTGTCAACGCCCTTCTCGGCAGAGAGCCGCCCGAAGAACAGGAGGTAGGGGTTCTCCCTGTCGGTCGCATCCGCCCCGGCATTCGCCGCGCGGTCGAGGATCGCGTCGTCGGCGAAGTTCTGCAGGAAGACGACCTTGCCCTCGGGCCAGCCGCCCTCGATGAGCTTGGAGCGCATGAACCTGGAAGGGGCGATTACCCTGTCGATTCGCTGGTTGGACTTATGGGCCCTGTTGAAGGACGCCTCCATCGCCGCCAGCGCGCTCTTCGCGCGCGAGCCCTTCACGCAGCGGCGCTCGATGCAGTGGCGGTAGCGCCCGTCCTCGAGGCACGCGTCGCAGACGCGCCCGTCGCCGTCGAGCATGAGGTAGCCGGGGCAGACGGTCACGTAGTCGTGGGCCGTGTAGAAGACCGGGACCTTATTCTCCCTCAGGTAGGGGGCGTCGAGAATGGACAGCGTGATCTGCCTGTGCACGTTGTTGAGGTGGACGGCATCGGGGCGGAACTCCTCGCAGAGGGCCTGGAAGTTGCGCTTAGCTTCTGGCGAATAAATCAGCGCCATGCCATCGCGCGCCGCCTTGAGCGGGTTCTTGACGTTGTTGTACTCGCGCTGCGCCACGAAGTACTTGTCCCACTTACAGGGCAGGTTGTCAGGGTGCCTCATCGAGAAGTAGGCGACCTCATGTCCCAGGCGTTCCAGCTCGGACCCGACGGTAAGGTAATATGTCTCCGCCCCACCCTTGCGGTAATGGAACTTGTTAACGAGAAGGATCCTCATAGGCCTTCACCCCCGTAGACGACAAGGGTCCGCTCGACGACGGAGTGCCAGTTGTAGGTTTTCACGACATGCGCTTTAGCAGCGGTGCCGAGGGCGTCTGCGCGGCCAGCGTCCGTGAGCAGGTCTCGCAGCACGGCCCGCAGGGAATCGGCACTCCCCTTCTCGAACGTCACGCCGTTGCCCGCGAGGACGTCCGCGCACTCGGGGATATCGCTCGTCACGCAGCAGCGGCCGTATGCCATGGCCTCCAGCAGGCTCATGGGCATGCCCTCCACGTCGGAGGGCAGCACGTAGGCATAGCAGTTGGAGTACAGCTCCCCCAGGGGTTCGCCGTTGACGAACCCGGTGAACACTATGCGGTTGTCACCCTGGGCCGCAGCGCGCAGCTCCTTCTCATACGCCGAGGTATCGGAACTGCCGCCAGCAATGACCAGGCGCTTATTGGTATCAAGGGCCCTGAATGCCTCAATCAGCAGCTCAGGGCGCTTCTCGGGCACTAAACGGCCAAGATAGAGAAGGTAGGAATCCTTCTCAAGATCCCACTTCTCTTTGATGGCGCTCGCCGGAAGGGCCTCCTTGGCATCTACGCCATTGGGGATAAAGACCGCCTCGCGACCGTAGGTTTCCTTGAAATAGCGCCTGACGCCCTCAGAGAGCACGATAAGACCGTCCGCCTTTGTCGCGGCGACCTTCTCCCCCATCTTGATGTACGTTTTGGCGAGCCTGCCCCACTTGGCGCGCTGCCAGTCCAGGCCGTGGATGGTGGCCACAGTTCGGATGCCCGCACGCCTTGCCAAAGGCAACGGCACGCAAGGTCCCTCAGCGTGGTAGTGGATCACGTCGGGCCTGTCCTTGATGGCAGCCAGGGTGGCGAAGTACGAGGAGCTCAGCGCCGCGAGCCCCTTCTTGTCGATTGTCTTAACCGGTACGACGCGCACGCCGTCGACCATGCGCTCGCGGCCGTCCGCGGCATCGCCGGTCATGACGTCCGCACCGGAACGGTCGTAGCAGGTGACCTCGTGTCCGAGCGCCGCCATGCGGCGGACAAGCTCGGTCACGACGACCTCCACGCCGCCCTCGCGGGAACCGTATCTCTTATGTCCGATCATCGCGATGCGCATCTAGCACGCACCCTTACCGGTGATGACCTCGATCACCGTGAGGACGACGATCTTGAGGTCCGTGACGGGTCCGCGCTTGGCGATGTACTCCAGATCGCGCTGGACCATGCCGTCGAAGCCGGTCGAATTACGATCCGTCACCTGCCACCAGCCGGTGATCCCGGGCTTGACGGCCAGGCGCTGCAAGTCGAATTCTGTGTACTCTGCCACCTCGTTGGGAAGCGGCGGGCGCGGGCCCACGACGGACATCTGGCCCAGGAACACGTTGACGAACTGCGGGAACTCATCGATGGAGTGCTTGCGGATGAACCTGCCGATCTTGGTGACGCGGGGGTCGTCCTTCATCTTGAACATGGCGCCGGCGATCTCGTTCTGCTCCTTGAGCTCGGCGAGGCGCTCGTCGGCGTCCTTGTACATGCTGCGGAACTTCCACATGCGGAAGGTGGACAGGCTGCCGTCGCGGTGGGTCTGGCCGACGCGGATCTGGCTGTAGAACGGGTTGCCCTCGCTCTCCAGGCGGATGGCGGCGGCGAGCACCAGGCTCGGTAAGGCGATGAAGGCCAGCACGCAGCCGCTGAACACGATGTCGAAGGCGCGTTTGACGGTGCGGTAGACCAGGCGCGTGCGGTCCCAGTCCTTGACGGCCTGCATGGCCTTGTAGCGCATGCTCGCGTCGCCGCCGTTCATGGCCTGGGCAACGAGCGCGGCTCCCACCGGCGCGTTTTGCCTTGTCGCTTCGTTAGTAGTCAAGTTCAAATCCACGTCCATGTTCCCAGGGATCCCCCAATCGATGAATTCAAAAATCGAATGAATTGCCAGCGCGACGTCCCCTTACGTCTTACTGGGCACGTCCAACGGAAGCAGCTCCCTAAATGCGGAGTCGCCTTCGCCCACGTTTACCAGGCACCAGCGCTTATGACGGTCGATCTTCTTTACGCGGGCCTCTTGACCCACCAACGGGCCTTGCTCTATGTGCAGCACACCGTCTTCTATGCGGGCGACGCTGTTGCGCACCACGCCGTCGTCGTCGAGCACGCTGCGGTACCAGTCCTGCGCATCGTCCGGCATGGGCGCATAGGCCCGCTCCCTACTGCCGGCAATGCGGCAGCCAAAGCTCAACTGGGCCAAAGCCTTGTCGAGAAGGGCGGCATCGCGCGTGGCGACGAAGAAGTATTCCTTGTACATGGGTTTGGTTTGGAGCGACCAGGCGCCGTCCCGCTTAAACCAGAACTCCTTTTGCATCACAAAAGCGTCCTGCATCAGCTCGTGCGGGATAATGCGGCGGACTTTTTCGCAGGTCTCGCGCTCTTTACCGTTGGGGGTGTGGACTAGATACCAGCGGACGCGACCGCGCTGGCTGTTGGTGATGGCGCCGTTAAAAGCACCGGGCAGCTGCTCTTGGCGCCGCATTGTCTGTTCCATCTCTCGCCCCCTTTTCTTGTTTCCGCGACGCACGCGGATGCAGAGGCGTTAAGAACAGGCTTCTCGCTCGCAGCTAGGCGCAGTCGCAAAAGTACAGATTTTTGTATCTTTCGACGAAGCTCATTATACGAGCAAACTGCTCGCGTTTTCCCAGATTGCACAAAATGCGCCGCGAATGGGTGCATCTCCATACGCCTCTACAAAAACCTGTACCTTTTTGCACAACAAAAAAGCCGCTCTAACCAGCGGCTTTTCTTGTATAGGCAACAAAAAAGGCGACCGCCCGCGAGGACGATCGCCTTTGTTAGTTCTTGTATAGTTTGTGCTAGGCGCGAGTCTTGATCTCCTCGAGCACCTTGGTCACAAACTCGTCAACGCTCATCTGAACAGTCTCGTTGGAACGATCGCGGACGGAGATGTTGCCGGCCTCGACCTCTTTCTCACCCAAAATGAGCATATAGGGCACGCGGTCGATGCTGCGGGCCTCGCGGATCTTGTAGCCGATCTTCTCGTCGCGGTCGTCGCAGACCACGCGAATACCGGCCTCCTCCAGCTTGGCGCACACCTCGTGGGCGTAGTCGCGGCTCTTCTCAGAGACGGGAAGTGCCTTAACCTGCACGGGAGCCAACCAGGTGGGGAACTTGCCCGCAAAGTGCTCAATCAGAATGCCGATAAAGCGCTCGATGGAGCCAAAGCACACGCGATGCAGCATGATGGGACGCTTCTTGGTGCCGTCGGCGTCCACGTACTCCAGGTCAAAGTTGAGCGGCATCTGGAAGTCGAGCTGGACGGTGCCGCACTGCCAGGTACGGCCGAGCGAGTCCTCCAGGTGGAAGTCGATCTTGGGGCCGTAGAAGGCGCCGTCGCCCTCGTTGACCTCGTAGTCCATGTGCAGCTGCTCCAGAGCGGTGCGCAGGCCCTCCTCGGCGCGCGCCCAGTCCTCGTCCGAACCCATGGAGTCCTCGGGACGGGTGGACAGCTCAACGTGGTACTTAAAGCCAAACTTCTGGTACACGGAGTCGATGAGGTTGACCACGCCCACGATCTCGTCGGTCAGCTGATCGGGACGCACAAACAGGTGGGCGTCGTCCTGGTTAAAGCAGCGCACACGGAACAGGCCATGCAGGGCGCCGCGCAGCTCGTGACGGTGCACCAGGCCAATCTCGCCGGCACGGATGGGCAGCTCGCGGTAGGAGTGCGGCTTGGAAGCGTACACCAGCACGCCGCCCGGGCAGTTCATGGGCTTAATGCAGTACTCTTCGTCGTCAATAACGGTGGAGTACATGTTGTCCTTGTAGTGGTCCCAGTGGCCCGAGGTCTTCCACAGCTGCTTGTTCATGATGAGCGGCGTGGAGATCTCCACGTAGCCGGCCTTGTGGTGGATCTCGCGCCAGTAGTCCAGCAGCGTGTTCTTAAGGATCATGCCGTTGGGCAGGAAGAACGGGAAGCCGGGGGCCTCGTCGCGCATCATAAAGAGGTCCATCTCGCGACCGATCTTGCGGTGGTCGCGCTTCTTGGCCTCCTCCAGCATGTGCATGTGCTCGTCGAGCTCTTCCTTGGTGGCAAAGGCGACGCCGTTGATGCGGGTGAGCATCTTGTTGTCCTTGTCGCCCTTCCAGTAAGCGCCCGAGACGCCGGTGAGCTTAAAGGCCTTCAGCGCCTTGGTGTAGCAGATGTGGGGGCCGACGCACATGTCGATGTAGTCGCCCTGCTGGTAGAAGGTGATGCGGGCGTCGTCGTCCAGGTCGCCGATGTGCTCGACCTTGTACTTCTCGCCGCGCTCCTCCATAAGGGCGATAGCCTCGGCGCGGGGCTTCTCGTACACGGAGAACTTGAGGTTCTCCTTGACGATCTTCTTCATCTCGGCCTCGATCGCGGGGAAGTCGTCCTCGCTGATCTTGACGCCCTCGGGCAGGTCGACGTCGTAGTAAAAACCGTTGTCGGTCGCAGGACCGTAGGCAAAATCGGCCTCGGGATAGAGACGCTTGATGGCCTGCGCCATGATGTGCGCGGCGGAGTGGCGGATGACGTGCGTGACCTCGTCCTGCGGGAGCTCGGCCACCGAACCGTCATTGTAGAGTGCCTTCATGGGTATGTTTTCTCCTCTCGGATGCCTGATGCAAGTGCGTGCGATGCGCTCGGCGTTTTTGACTTGCATCATTATAGGCAGGTTGCCTTGGTATACAAGCGCCCGCCGCACCTTAATGGCACGACGGGCGATTTTCTACGCATGCTTCATCGTGTGGGGGCGGGGTGCGCGTGCTTGCGGCGCATGTGCGGCTTGCGCGCGGCGCCCGTGGCTTGCGGCCGGCCCGGCGATGGATGCGTTACTGAATGCGAGTTCGGCAGTAGGGGCAGACCTTCCAGTGCGCGTCAAGCGGGCGATGGCAGCTGGGGCACACGTTGCGAACCTGGGTGTCGCATACCGGGCACACGACAAAGTCCTTCTCGATGGGGGCGCCGCACTGTGGGCAGGTGCCGTACTGGGCAAGCTGGCGCTCGCGCAGGGCCATGTCCAGCTCCTGCTCCTCGCGGTCGGCCGCGTAGGAGTGCGGGCGCAGGACCAGGTAGGCGATGAGGCCCACAAACGGGATGAGGGCGATGATGCCCCATGCCACGTAGGCGCTGGCACCGCGGCGGCGAGCGTCGATGAACACATAGACGACCGACAGCACGTACAGGGCGATGATAAAGCCAACAAAGGCATAGATTACGCCCATAAGCTGCGGCGACATGAGCTCGGAGATGTACTTGGACATTGAGGTGTACCTTTCGGAATATTTACAGTCAGGTCAAGTTTACCACGGGGTTTGTTTATATGGGACTACGGTTGCAAGCGGGGCCGGTGCGGACACAAACATCTCAATCTGTAACAGGTACTCGGCAAAAACAGTCCCAGATGTTACAGATTTAGACAAACCGTTCTCTCCCCGACTTAAATCTCGATCTGTAACATTTTGGGCCCCAAAATCAGTTCTTACTGTTACAGATCAAGACGAACGGTGAGGCCTCCGTTAAATATCTCAATCTGTAACAACAACTCGGCAAAAACAGGTCTAACTGTTACGGATTTAGACATTCGAAACCGTCTGATAGGTTCATCTAAATCTGTAACATCTAAACCCCAAAACGGTCCCGAGATGTTACAGATCGAGACAGAAGAATCTCTCCCTGACTTTAAATCTCAATCTGCAACACGTAGGACCGATTTTCTCCTCTAACTGTTACAGATTGAGGCAAAAGAAAACGTCCAGGCCGAATGTCTCAATCTGTAACAGTTACTCGGCAAAAACAGTCCCAGATGTTACAGAACGAGACAAACCTCTGACACCAGGGGCGGCAGAAGAGGTCACCGATGGTCCCGAGTCTCCCCTCGCCTGCCGTTGGCGGATGCAGTTGGGGCTGTTCGCCGCATTACCGCCGCACCGGGGGTGTGCAGACCGTAGGATGGTTCTATTGACAGCCCGTCAACTTGTCTGGGAGGCACTGTGACGGAAACGTTTGATATTGCGATTGTAGGCGCGGGCATCACGGGATGCGCCATCGCGCGTCAGCTCGCGCGGTTTGACCTGTCCATTTGCGTGGTCGAGGCGGCCAACGACATCGCGCTGGGCGCCTCGAAGGCCAACGGCGGCCTGGTGCACACAGGCTACGATCCGGCACCGGGAACCGTAAAGGCGCAGGTCAACGCCCGCGGCTGCAAGCTGTATGGCACCTGGGCCCAGGAGCTCGGTTTTTTGTTTTGCCGCACCGGTTCGATGGTGCTGGGCTTTAACGACGAGGACCGTGCACACCTGGAGAAGCTGCGCCAGAATGGCCTGGCCAACGGCGTGCCCGAGCTGGCAATCATTGGCCCTGAGCGTATCCGCGAGCTGGAACCGCGTGCATGCGCCGATGCAACATGTGCGTTGTGGTGCCCCTCGACCGGCTTTGTCGACCCGTTTGAGGTCGCCATCGCCGCGCTGGAGAACGCAGTCGCCAACGGCGTGACGTTTTTGCGCTCCGCACCGGTGGAGGCCATTGAGGTTGCCAGCTCGCACGGCAAGGGCCGCGCACGCTTTACGCTGGTGACACCCACCGGCGACGTACGCTGCCGGTACCTGATTAACGCCGCAGGCAACGGAGCTGCGTCCATCTCGCATATGGCCGGCGCCGAGGAGTTTCAGATGGTCTGGCGCCAGGGCAACATCGTGGTGCTGGACAAAGAGCCGCGTACGCTCATGCCGCTCTACCCCGTTCCCACGCCGGTGTCCAAGGGCGTTATCGTCACGGGCACCGTACATGGCAACACCGTGATTACCGCGACGGCCGCCGTGCGCGAGCCCGGCGACACGCAGACCTACGCGACCGATATCAACGCGCTGCTGACCGGCGCGCGCAAGCTGGTGCCCGACCTGGACACGCGCCGCGTGGTGCGCGCATTTGCCGGCGGACGCCCGGTCATTAAGGAGACGAACGACTTCTTTATTGGGCAGTCGGCCGTAGTACCGGGCCTGTTCCAGGCGGCGGGCATTCAGTCGCCGGGCGTGGCGAGCGCACCGGCCATTGCCGAGCGCATGGAGCGCGTGATACGCGAGGCGGGCGTTGCTTTGCGCGTGCGGGACAATTGGGACCCGATACGCCGCGCGCCGGACGACTTTGACCGAGCGACGCTTACGCGCAAAGAAGAGCTCATCGAGTCCAACTCCGCGTGGGGGCAGATTGTCTGCCGCTGCGAGACGGTGCCCGAGGCCGAGATCGTGGCCGCGATCCGACGCCGCCCGGGTGCGGTTTCGGTCGAGGGCGTCAAGCGCCGCTGCCGCGCCGGCATGGGTCGGTGCCAGAGTGGTTTTTGCCAGAGCCGCGTGGTTGCGATCCTGGCGCGCGAGCTGGGCTGCGACCCCAGCGAAGTGCTGTTGGAGGATGCCGGTTCTTGGCTGGTCGAAGGACCACTGAAGGGGGTGCGCTAGGATGGCGACGCTTGATATACGCGACGGACGCGCAGAGGCAGGAACTACCGAGGCGGTGCAGACGCAGGCGTTCGACGTGCTCGTTATCGGCGGCGGCCCCGCCGGCATGGCAGCCGCGCTTGCCGCGCATAAGGCCGGCGCGAGCGTGGCCATCGTGGAGCGCGAGCAGCATCTAGGAGGAATCCTCCGCCAGTGCATCCACCCGGGTTTTGGCCTTTCGCACTTTAAACAGGAGCTCACCGGCCCTGAATACGCGCAGCGCTTTATCGACCAGTTGCGCGCGACCGACATTGCGCTGCTCTTGGACAGCATGGTGCTTGGAATTGATTCGGGCGAGGGCGAGGCTGTGGGCACGCTGGATGCGGACAAGACCGCGGGAGCCGCCGCAGTCCATACTGTCACACTCATGAGCCGCGCCGGCATGCTGCAGCTCACCGGACGCGCAGTCGTCCTTGCCATGGGATGCCGCGAGCGCACGCGCAGCGAGATCAAGATCCCTGGCAGCCGCCCCGCCGGCGTGTTTACGGCAGGCTTGGCGCAGCGATACATCAATATCGAAAATCTCAAGCCCGGCTCGCGTGCCGTCATTTTGGGCTCGGGCGACATCGGGCTCATCATGGCGCGCCGCTGCACGCTCGAGGGGATTTCCGTCGAGGGCGTGTACGAGCTCATGCCGTACGCCAACGGTCTGCGCCGCAACGTCAAGAACTGCCTGGACGACTTTGGCATTCCGCTGCACCTGTCCACAACCGTGACGCGCGTGATCGGGCACGATCGCGTGGAGGCGGTCGAAGTGAGCAAGGTCGACGAGCACCTAGCGCCCATTCCGGGGACCGAGCGCGTTGTTCCGTGCGACACGTTGCTGCTTTCGGTGGGTCTGATTCCCGAGAACGAGCTTTCGGTTGCCGCGGACGTTGAGCTTGACCCACGCACGCGCGGCGCCGTGGTGGACCAGAGCCTGCAAACGAGCGTGCCAGGTATCTTTGCCTGCGGCAACGTGCTGCACGTGCACGACCTGGCCGACAACGTGACGACCGAGTCCGAGCGCGCCGGTGCGGCTGCGGCGACGTACGCGCTGGGTGGCAGCGCGAATGTCGAGCACGGTACTGCGGACCCGGGCTGTCAGCTCACTGTCTCCCCCGCCGGCATTGCAGGCTACGCGCTTCCGGGACGCATTACGGCTGTGGCACTCACCAAACTCAACTTCCGTGTGCGCCGACCGGTCGATTCCGCCCGCGTGCGCATTCTGGCAGGCGACGAGGAACTATTCGCTGGCAAGGTCCACCCGTTTAAACCGAGCGTCATGGAAAGCTTCCCGCTGCCGGCAAAGGTGATTCAGCGCGTACTCGACCTGGGTGTTAGTGAGATTGTCCTGTCCGTCGATCCCGTTGAGGAGGCGTAAGGCCATGAGCATAAACGCGATCGAAACGCTGCAGTTCAACTGCACCACCTGCCCATCCGAGTGCCTCCTGACCGTAGAGGTAGAGCGTGACGCAGACGGCGCCGTGGTAGAGGTGCGCTCCGTGACCGGCAACAGCTGCCCCCGCGGCGATAAGTTCGCGCATCAGGAGCTCACCTGTCCCATGCGCGTGCTCACCACCACCGTGGCCGTATCCAGCGGCGACGAGGCCCTGCTGCCCGTGCGCACGGCCGAAGCCATCCCGCTGTCACTTCACGCCCAAGCCATGGACCTCATCCGCGGCATGGTCGTCGACGCGCCCATCCGTATGGGCGACATCGTGCTGGAAGACCTTCTCAGCACCAACATCGACCTCATCGCCAGCATGGACATCGACCCAGCCTAAGCAGCCAATTTGGGACGGGGCTCTTTTAGCTACCCCGCCATCCACCCCGCCCTCCTCAATTGCGGTGAAATAGTTCCTGGTTTAGCCAAAACCCCGGCATCCAGGAACTATTCCACCGCAACTATCCTTGGAATTGGTATTTAGCTTGTGCCTACTTTAGTGCCATTTCTAAACTATGCCGGATTACGGGGCTGATTCTGAGACCCCATCCATACCGGCAATTTTCGATTTTTGATAAGCCATCTACCTGCGGTTTTAATTTTGCGATTATTCCCATGGTCAAGTAATACAGGTCCAGCCCCGTAATCCGCCATACTTTTGAAACCAGCCCAATTGGGACGGGCCTCTTTTGACTACTTTTACTGCTTGCTAGGCTGGTCATGCCAAGGAGTGTCCCGAAGTACCGGCATAAAAGGAGCGCCCCTATCTGCCAGGCACCTATCTGCCAGGCATGGGATACCATGGTGGCACCCTAGCGAAAGGATGTTTCATGGCACATGTCGATGACCATCGTGTGGCGCGCGTGCTCGATGCGCTCGAGGCTCAGCACCCCGGCGCGCAGCTGCTCGTAAATGACCCGTGGTCGATTTACTATCTGACCGGTTTTTATGCCGATATGTTCGAGCGTTTTTGTGGCGTGCTGCTCGCGCGCGATGCCGAGCCGGTGATCTTGGTCAACGCCCTGCATCAGCTGCCCGAGTACGACAATGCCCGCGTGGCCTACCACACCGATACCGACGTCGTGGCCGACGCCATCGCACGCGAGGTCAATCCTGCCAAGCCTCTCGGCATCGACACCGTTATGCGCTCCGGCTTTTTGATGCCCCTTATGGATCGTCACGCCGCGAGCGAGTTCTTCCTAGGCGACTTTGCCGTCACCGCCGCACGCACCCACAAGGACGAAGCCGAGCAGGAGCTCATGGGCGTGTCCTCGGCCGCCAACGACGCTGTGATGGCCGACGCCATCAAGCTCGTTCACGAGGGCGTGACGGAGCGCGAAATTGCAGACCAGATGCTCGGTCTGTACCGAAAGCACGGCTGCGAGGGCTTTAGCTTTCCGCCCATCGTAAGCTTTGGCGCCAACGCAGGAGACCCGCATCACGAGCCCGACGGCACCGTACTCAAGCGCGGCGACGTGGCGCTGTTCGACATTGGCGGACGTCGTCGCAACTACTGCTCGGACATGACACGCACGTTCTTTTGGGGCGAGCCGGACGAGGAGACGGCGCGCATCTACGACATCGTGCGCCGCGCCAACGAAGCCGCCGAGGCGCTCATAGCACCAGGCGTGCGCATGTGCGACCTGGACCGCGCCGCGCGCGACGTGATTGAGGATGCGGGCTATGGGCAGTACTTTACGCACCGTCTGGGACACTCGATTGGTCTGCAGGACCACGAGCCAGGCGACGTTTCGCTTGTCAACGAGCAAGTCGTAGAGCCGGGCATGACGTTCTCCATCGAGCCGGGCATCTACCTCCCCGGCCGCACCGGCGTCCGCATCGAAGACCTTGCCCTGGTCACCGAGTCCGGCGTCGAGATCCTCAACGCCTACCCCCACGACCCAGTCCGCCTAGACTAGCGTGGTCCCCAAGTCCCCAAACCAAGTTGCGGTGGAATAGTTCCCAGATTGTCCCACAGAGGCATAATCCAGGAACTATTTCACCGCAACTACCATGGGGCCAAGTCGACCAATTTGACGGTCTAGAGATGCGCCACGAAAGCAGGCTATCTACTACGTTTAACCCGCATTGGTCGACCACACCCGCCTTTTCGCAAAACTGGCAAGCCATCTACCTGCGGTTTTGATTTCGCAATTCTCGACGTGGTCGGGGGTAACCAGTCAAACGTAGTAGATAGGCCCATTTCATGGCGAGCAGGTCAACCAGCTACCCTGCGGAAGGGCTCTAGCGGAGCAGACCTGCCACTTCGCCGGCTAGGGTGATGGTGCCTGCTGCTACGAAAGGCTCGTCCACGGCTTCGAAAGCTGCGAGAGCCTCGGATACGCTGGGGTACACGCCCGCGAGCTTGTCGGCATCAACAAGGGCAGCGAGTTCCTCTGCCGGCAGGGCGCGATCGGAATCGGTCTGCGTTACGACTACACGCGGGAAGGCCGGGATCAACACATCGACGATACCTGCCACATCCTTGTCGGCCAGCGCGGCGCACAGCAACGTGGGGCGATTCTCCACGCACGGGTCGATCTCGTCCAGCGCGCTCACAAAGTTCTCGCAGCTCTGAGGATTATGACAGGCGTCAATCAGCTTGAGCGGATTGGTTCCCAGCACGTCAAAACGGCCCGGCGTGGGACAGCCCATAAGCGCCGCATCGAGCTTGTCATGGTCGAGCTCGCGGCCCAGATAGCCCTCGCACAGCATAATCGCGCACGCGGCATTCTGCGGCTGATAGGCCGGCTTGACCATGCTCGACGTATAGATCGCACGCGGCGTGGTGCAGCTAAACTCAACCGTATCGCCCACGTGCTCCGGCACCTTGGTCGTGGCATGGTTCACCACCAGCGGCACCACACCGCACTCGCGGCAACGGGCATCCATCACGCGCTGAACGCTCGGCTCATGCGTGCCCTCGCCCAGCACAACCAGGCGCCCGGACTTAATGACCGCGGCCTTCTCACCCGCAATGGCTTCAAGCGTGTCGCCCAAAACGCGCGTGTGGTCGAGGCCGATACCCGTAATGGCAACGGCGACGGGGTCGGTCGCACTCGTAGCGTCCCAGCGCCCGCCCATGCCGACCTCGAGCACGGCAACATCCACCGCGACCTCGGCAAACACCACCAGTGCGGCAGCCGTCAGCAGGTCAAACGGCGTGATGGTATAGGCGCGCTCCCCCGCCGCCACACGACGAGCATTCACGCGATGCCCCGCCTCGACGGCGGCAGAAACGCCACGGGAAAAGGCCTCGTCGCTCACAACGTGCCCGTCAACCTCCATGCGCTCGGGATAGCGCACCAACTGCGGAGACGTATACAGTGCGGTCTTTAACCCCTCACCACGAAGGATGGCAGCCGAAAAACGCGTGGTCGAAGTCTTGCCATTGGTACCGGCAACCTGAATGCAATCGAAATACTCGTCCGGACGTCCCAGCTCATCGAGCATATTGACAACCGTCTCAAGCAGAGGCCCAGCATCCCCAGAAATCCGCCCCGTATCAGCAGCAAGTCCCACAGCCTCACCAAACGAAAGCAAATCAAACTCAAAAGGAACGGTATACAAGCCAGAACGCTTAGGCATAACCAAAGTCTCCAATAACATAAAAAGAGGCCCATCAAAACAACGAGCCCCTCCCATTCAAAATATCAGCCACTACCCGCTTGCGGCAGAATCAAGGCATCAGCCATGTGGCCCTATCAGGCAGACAGCGGACGCCACGTAACCGCACTAGGAGCGGCCCGACGCTTTGCTCGCCGCAAGTTCCGCACGCAAAGGACAGCACTTAATGTGCTGTCCGTCTTGCGCAGGACTGTCCGCAGCGGAGAGCAAAGCGTCGGGACGCGCCCCTCAGTAAGACCTACGAGAAGTCAGCAACCTGAGCAGTCAGCGCCGCCAGGATCTCCTTGAGCTCAGCTGCACGGTCCCTCTTCTTCTGGACCACGGCAGGCGCGGCCTTGGCCACAAAGCCCTCGTTGGCGAGCGTCTTCTCGCAGCCGGCGAGCTCCTTCTGGGCCGCGGCGATCTCCTTCTCCAGACGTGCCTTCTCGGCCGAAAGGTCAACCTTGCCCTCGAGCACCACAAAGACCTCGACGCCGCTATCGACCACGGCGATGCTCGCAGCCGGCTTCTCAACGTCGGTGCCCATAATCAGCGAAGCCGTGTTGGCCAGCGGCTCAATCGTGGAGCGCAGGCTCTCGAGCTTCTCGATGTCCTCGGCACCGGCACGCACGACCACGTCGAGCTCGGCCTTGGGGCTCAAGCGATAGCGCGAACGCGTGGCGCGGGCGGCGGAAACGACGGTGCGGCACAGCTCAAACGCGCGCTCGGCGTCCTCGTCGACATACTTGGCGTAGTCGGCGGGCTCGGGCCATTTGGCGATCATGAGCGCCTCGGCGCGGTCAACGTTGCCTTCGGCGTCCAGGTCGAGTACGCTCGCCGGCATGTTGTCCCAGATCTCCTCGGTGACAAACGGCATGAGCGGGTGCATCAGACGAATGGAAGTGTCAAGCACAAAGATCAGGTTGCGCTGCGCCTGCAGACGGCCCTCGCCCTTCAGACGAGCCTTAGTGACCTCGACGTACCAGTCGCAGACCTCGTTCCAGAAGAACTGCTGCACGCCGCGGGCCATGTC
This sequence comes from uncultured Collinsella sp., assembly GCA_900544725.1. Classification (GTDB taxonomy): domain Bacteria; phylum Actinomycetota; class Coriobacteriia; order Coriobacteriales; family Coriobacteriaceae; genus Collinsella. The sequence goes on along the minus strand of UQWK01000030.1, from coordinate 5,944 downwards.
GCCAAAGGTGTAGTTCTCGATACCCTCGGTGACCATCTTGACGGCCTTGGCCAGGCGGCTGAACATCCAGGCGTCGGCCGGCGTCTCCACGACGGGCTCGCCGGGCGTGTAGCCCTCCATGTTCATGAGCAGGAAGCGGCTGGCGTTCCAGATCTTGGTCACAAACGACTTGGCCTGCTCGGTGCGCGGGCTGTCGATGAGCTTCTTGGTCTTCTTGTCGATGTTCGCGTCAAACTTGACGTCCTGGTTGTTGGTGCACAGCGTAAGCAGGTTGAAGCGCATGGCGTCGGCACCGTACATACCGATAAGGTCCATGGGGTCAACGCCGTTGCCCTTGGACTTGGACATGCGGCTGCCGTCCTTGGCCAGGATCGTCGGGTAGATGACGACGTCCTTAAATGGAACCTCGTCCAGGAAGTACAGCGAGCTCATGACCATACGGGCGACCCACAGCGCGATGATGTCGCGCGCGGTGACGAGTGCCGTCGTGGGGTGATGGCCCTCGAGCAGCTCCGGCTTTTGCGGCCAGCCCTGCGTGGCAAAGGTCCACAGCTGCGAGCTGAACCAGGTGTCCAGCACGTTCTCGTCCTGATGCACGTGATGGCCGCCGCACTTGGGACACACGTCGGTGTCCTCGGTAAGGGCGTCCTCCCAGCCGCAGTCCTCGCAGTAGAACACGGGGATGCGGTGGCCCCACCACAGCTGGCGGCTGATGCACCAGTCCTTGAGGTTTTCCATCCAGGTGGTGTAGGTCTGCGTCCAGCGCGCGGGGTGGAAGGTGACCTTGCCGGAGTTGACGGCGTCGAGCGCCGGCCCCTTGAGCTTATCGACGGCCACAAACCACTGCTCGGAAAGCCACGGCTCCAGCGCGGAGTCGCAACGGTAGCAGTGCATGACAGAGTGGTCGAGGTCCTCGACGTGGTCGAGCAGGCCGTGCTCCTCAAACCACTTGATGACGGCCTCGCGGCACTCGTCGCGGTTCATGCCGGTGAACTCGCCATAGCCCTCGACGACCACCGCGTGCTCGTCAAAGATGTTGATCTGCGGCAGGTCGTGGGCCTGACCCATGGCGTAGTCGTTGGGGTCGTGGGCCGGGGTGACCTTAACGAAGCCGGAGCCAAAGTTGGCGTCGACGTGCCAATCCTCAAAGATGGGAATCTCACGGTTGACGATCGGCAACATGACGGTCTTACCCACAAAGGCGGCCTTCTCGGGGTCCTTCGGGGAAACAGCGACGCCCGTGTCACCGAGCATGGTCTCGGGGCGCGTGGTGGCAACGACGATGTAGTCCTGGCCGTTGACCGGCTCGGTCAGCGGGTAGCGCAGGTGCCACAGGTGGCCCTTCTCGTCCTTGTACTCGGCCTCGTCGTCCGAGATGGCGGTGGTGCAGTTGGGGCACCAGTTGACGATGCGCTTGCCGCGGTAAATCAGACCGTCGTGGTACCAGTCGCAGAATACCTTGCGCACGGCCTGGGCATAGTCCTCGTCCATGGTGAAGCGCTCGTTGTCGAAGTCGACGGAGCAGCCCATACGCTTGATCTGCTCGACGATGATACCGCCGTACTCGTGGGTCCAGTCCCAGCAGGCGTCGACAAACTTGTCGCGACCGATCTCCAGGCGGCCAATGCCCTCGCTCTTGAGCTTCTTGTCGACCTTGGTCTGCGTAGCGATACCGGCGTGGTCGGTGCCCAGCACCCAGCGCGTGGACTTGCCGCGCATGCGAGCCATACGGATGATGGCGTCCTGAATGGAGTCGTCGGTGGCGTGACCCATGTGGAGCTTGCCGGTCACATTGGGAGGCGGAATGGTGACGGTGCAATCGCCCACGCCCTCGCGGCGCTTGTAGTAACCGCCGTCGAGCCACTTCCGCAGGATCGCCGGCTCGTTAGTCGACGGATCGTAGTTCTTGGGCATTTCTTCCATATATCTCTCCCTGTCCCGCCGGGGAGGAATGTAGGCCCGCCAGGGCCTGCATTCCTCCCCTTAGGTATCGATTACTTCAGTCTGATATGACTTCGCTGAGGCTTAAACAAACACACAGAATAACACAGGTAGTTGGGGTTATTGCGTATATATAAAATAGCCTCCGACCGCGGGTGGTCGGAGGCTATTTGCAAACACGTTTTAGGCTGGTCTAGCCGTAGATGCGCTGGGGCTGTTCTTCGCCCTTGACGGCGGCTTCGGTTACGACGACCTTGGCAACGCCCTCCTCGCTGGGGAGATCGAACATCGTCTGCTGCAGCACGTCCTCGCAGATGGCACGCAGGCCGCGGGCGCCGGTCTTGCGGGCAAGTGCCATGCGGGCGATCTCGTGCAGCGCCGCGTCCTCAAACTCAAGCTCAACGTCCTCGAGCTGGAACATCTTGCGGTACTGGCGCACCACGGCGTTCTTGGGCTCGGTCAGAATCGACACCAGGTCGTCCTCATCGAGCGCCTGCGTCTGGGTGACGACGGGCGTACGTCCCACAAACTCGGGGATCATACCAAAGGCGTTGAGGTCCTGCGGGAGGACCTGACGCAGCAGATCGTTCTCGTCGACCGAGGTGGGGCCGGCGATCTCGGAGTTAAAGCCCACGCCCTTGTTGCCCACGCGGTCGGCGATGATCTTGTCCAGACCCACAAAGGCACCGCCGCAGATGAACAGGATGTTGGTCGTGTCGATCTGCAGCAGCTCCTGCTGGGGATGCTTGCGGCCGCCGGTGGGCGGAACGCTGGCCACCGTGCCCTCAAGAATCTTGAGCAGTGCCTGCTGAACGCCCTCGCCCGAAACATCACGGGTGATGGAGAGGTTCTCTGCCTTGCGGGCGATCTTGTCGATCTCGTCCACGTAGATGATGCCCACCTGCGCGCGCTCAATGTCGCCATCGGCAGCGTTGAGGAGCTTGAGCAGGATGTTCTCAACGTCCTCGCCAACGTAGCCAGCCTCGGTGAGCGCGGTGGCGTCGGCGATGGCAAACGGCACCTCAAGGATGCGCGCGAGCGTCTGGGCCAGCAGCGTCTTGCCGGTACCGGTGGGGCCGAGCAGCAGTATATTGGACTTGGCGAGCTCCACCTCGTCCATATCGTCGTCAAACTGGGCGCCCATGCCCGAGGCCTCGTCAAAGGCAGACACCGCGGCACCGCCCTCGATCACGCGACGGTAGTGGTTGTACACGGCCACCGACATGGCGCGCTTGGCGTCCTCCTGACCCATAACATAGGCCGAAAGCTCGTCATAAATCTCGTGCGGCGTCGGCACGTGTGTGATGACCTGACGGTCGTCCTCGAGCTCAAAACCCTCGGCCTCGGGGTCAACGGCGGGCTGGGACGCAGCCTGGCCGTGGTCGTTGAGGAAACCCGGGAGATTGCCGTTGCGGGCGGCGTCCATAAAGTCCGAAGCCAGCGACTCCTCAAGGATCTCGGAGCAGGCGGCGACGCATTCGTCGCAGATAAAGATGTTGGTCGGACCCTTAACAAGGCGGCGAACCTGACCCTGCTCTTTTCCGCAGAAGGAGCAGCGGATGGGGTTGCCGTTCTCGTCAAAGTTGTCCTGCATGTTACCGGCCATCCTAGGCGTCCTTCGCGGCAAGATCGCGCGAGGTGACGATACGGTCGATCAGGCCGTAGTCGAGGGCCTCGGCAGCGGTCAGGTAATTGTCGCGCTCGGTATCGGCCTGGACCTTCTCGATGGGCTGGCCCGAGGCATCGGACAGGATCTGGTTGAGCTCGCGGCGGGTCTTCTTGATCTCCTCGGCCACGATCTCGATTTCGGTCTGCTGGCCCTGGGCACCGCCGCTGGGCTGGTGAATCATGACCTTGGAGTGCGGCAGGCAGAAGCGCTTGCCCTTGGCGCCGGCCGAAAGCAGCACGGCGGCCATGGACGCAGCCATACCGACGCAAATGGTGGAAACCTGCGGCTTAATGAAGTTCATGGTGTCCAGAATCGCCAGGCCGGAGTAGACCTCGCCGCCGGGCGAATTGATGTAGAGCGAGATATCCTTCTCGGCATCCTGACTCTCAAGATGCAGCAGCTGGGCAACGACCAGGTTGGCGCTGACGGAGTTGATCTCCTCGCCCAAGAAGATGATGCGGTCGTTGAGCAGGCGCGAATAGATATCGTAGCTGCGCTCGCCGCGCGGTGTCTGCTCGATAACGTATGGCACGAGGGCGGAATCGAACTTAGCGATCATACGCATCTCCATTTCTCTTACGGACCAATAGTGGTTCTAGACAAACGTACGGTGCCCGCATGCTATGCATTGGCTGGCACCGTACGAAGCAACCGGATAACCGGCTTATAACTTTACCCCATCACGGGCGCATCCATGCGCTCGCGGAAAAGGTGGCGAGAATTACTCGACGTCCTTGGCGGTCTCGTCGACCTCGGTCACCTTGGCGTTCTCGACCAGGTGGTCGACGGCCTTGGAGCGACGGATGGACTCGCGGACGGCAGGCATGCGGCCATCGGCAATGAACTCGGCCTTGGAAGCCTCGACGTCCTTGACGCCGGCCTTCTCGAACTCGGCGTTGATGTCGTCCTCGGTGACCTCGATCTTGAGTTCACGGGCGAGGGCGTCGAGAGCCAGGGACTCACGGGCGACGTCGTTAGCCTGCTTGTGCAGGTCGCCGATGAACTGCTCCATGGTCAGACCGGAAGCGGGCAGCCAGGTGTCGAGCGTCATGCCACGAGCAGCGAGGTTGGACAGGAAGTTCTGGCCAAGCTCCTCAAAGACGGACTGCTCGTAGTCGGCGTCCATCTCGTCGAGCTGCAGACGCTCGGCGAGAGCGGAGACGCAACGGTTCTCCTTCTCGGCCGGGAGGCGGGAAGCCTTGTCCTGTTCGATCTCAATCTTGATGGCGTCGCGCATGGCGTCAATGCTGTCGAAGCCGAAGTCGGACTTGACGAGCTCGTCGGTGAGCTCGGGGGTGTTGCGGACCTTGATGCCCTTGACGGTGACCTCGACGGTGTGGGTCTCGGCCTCCTCGCCCTCCTCGACCTCGTCGGTCCAGGTGACGGTCTTGACGTCGTCAACGTTGGCACCGATCAGGGCCTCGTTGAACTCCTTGGGGTTGCTGTCGCTACCGGCGATGAGCATGCGGCCCTCGGCGGCAAAGTTGTCGGCGTTCTCGACGGCCTTGAGGTCGACGGTAACGTAGTCCTCGGCCTCGACGGCGCGGCCCTCGACGTCCTCGAAGGTGGCACGGTAGTTGAGGAGCATCTCGACCTGGTTGTTGATCTCGGACTCGGTGACCTCCGCGGGAGGCATCTCGATCTCGACGGCGTCGAAGGAAGAGAGCGCAGCGGCAGGACGCAGGGAGAACTCGACGGTGTAGGTGTAGTCCTCGTGATCCTTGGCGAGGTCGAGCTCCTTGTAGTCACCGCTCTTGGTGGGGACGATGTCCAGCTCGTTGAGGACGACGGGCTCGTTGGCGGCGATCAGGTCGTTGGTGGCCTGAGCGAGGGTAGCCTCGGCGCCAAGAGCAGAGTCGATGACCGGACGGGGAGCCTTGCCGGCGCGGAAGCCCGGGAAGCGGTACTTCTTGGCGGTGTCCTTGTAGGCCTTCTTGATCGCGGCGTCGACGTCGGCGGCCGGGATGGTGACCGTAGCGGTGAGCTTGGCGTCCTTGACGTCAGAAGCGGTGATGTTCAACACGTTCCTCCTCATACTGCCCAGCTTATCTGAGGTGCTGGTACCTTTATGCAACAAGCGTCGCGAGGGCATAAGCCGACGCGGGTGCGTTGGTGCGGGCGAAAGGACTCGAACCTTCACGGGAATCCCACCAGAACCTAAATCTGGCGCGTCTACCAATTCCGCCACGCCCGCATGAGCGCACAGACTAGGAATGATAGCAGATACGAACGGCAAGCGCACGCACACCTTTTACAAGCTCACGACCTCACCACGAGTGCCTTGATTATCAACTTCATCCGAACACTTCCCACATTCATCCGCACATGTGCGGA
>UQWK01000029.1 GCA_900544725.1 uncultured Collinsella sp. | reverse complement strand
GCCTGCGGTTGATGCAGGCAGCGCGCCTTTTGCGTTGAGCAATGTTGAGGCTAGGAGTCGTGGCTTGCGACCTTTAGGAGCGGGCGGCTCCGTCGACGGGGAGGATGGCGCCCGTGACATAGGAGGACATGTCGCTTGCCAAGAAGACAAAGGCGTTGGCGACATCCTCGGGCTCGCCCATGCGACCCAGCGGAATGGTGGCGATGATGGGCTTGATGACCTCTTCGGGCAGGTTGGCGACCATATCGGTCTTGGTTACGCCTGGGGCGACGGCGTTGACGCGAATACCCATGGGGGCGAGCTCGCGCGAGAGCGACTGGACCATGCCGTTGACGGCAAACTTGGACGTGGGGTAACCGACGCCGGAGGGCTGGCCGTACTTGGCGACCATCGAGCTTGTGGTAGTGATGGTGCCGCCGTGGCCGGCCTCGGTCATGATCTTGGCGGCAGCCTGGTGGCCATTAAAGACAGCGACGACGTTAAGGTCCATGACCTTTGCGAACTCCTCAGCCGTGTAGTCCAAAAGGGGCGAGCGCTGGGAGATGCCGGCGTTGTTGACGACCGTATCGAGACCGCCCATGTCGGCTGCAGCCTGGGTAAAGGCCTCGGTCACGGCCTCGAGCGAGGTGAGATCGCAGGAACGGCCCCAGACCTTGGCGTCAGGATAGACAGCTGTCAGCTTCTCAACGGCTGCATCGGCAGTCTCCTGGCGCGAGCCAAAGACGGTGACGGCGGCACCCTCCTCGATAAAACGGCAGGCGATGGCATAGCCGATACCGCGCGTGCCTCCGGTGACGATTGCTTTCTTGCCCTCGAGCAACATGGTGCCTCCATTCTTCGGGGGTGGACGTACGCAGCACAGCGTAGCGGTAGCCGGAATCGGCCGCGTTTGCATATCGGTGAACGGTAGCCCGCGTTACCGATGAGCGGCTCGCGCAAATGTGCTCTGCCGTTGTGCTTAGGGCAGGAGACAAAAGGGCTCCCGTCCCACATCGGACGGGAGCCCTCAAAGCGCGTATTGCTAGGCGATTGATGGACTAGTTGGCCATGACGCCTTCGGTCCAGGCCTCGACGTTCTCGATGCGCAGGACGTTGGCGACCTCGGCCACGCAGTCGACGCTGGCAAGCTCGGCGGCGGCAGCCTGGACATCCTTCTCGAGCGCGCGGTGCGTCAGGAAGATGACCGAGCAGGCATCGCTGACGCCCGACTTGCCGTCCTCGACCTGGTTGATGAGCGAGATCGAGATGTTGTGCTTGGCAAAGATGTCGACCGTTTCGGACAGGGCGCCCACGCGGTCGGCGACCTTCAGGCGCACATAGTACTTGGTCTGGAGCTCGTCCATGGGCTTAAAGGCGAGGTTGTGACCATAGGGCTCAATCTCGGGCAGCGGAGCCACGCCGCGGCTGATCTGCTCGGAGAGCGACAGGATATCGCCCACGACGGCGCTCGCGGTGGGGAAGGAGCCTGCGCCGGCACCGTAGAACATGGTCTCGCCCACGGCGTCGCCTACCACGTAGACAGCGTTCATGGCGCCGTTGACCTTGGCAAGCATGTGGCCGGCGGGGATCAGCGTGGGATGCACGCGGACGTCGACGCCGGCGTCGGTGTTGCGGGCGATGCCGAGCAGCTTAATGGTGTAGCCGAGCTCGCGGGCCTGGGCGATGTCCTCGGCGCCGATGGTGCGGATACCCTGCTGGTACACATCGTCGGTGGTCACGCGGGTGCCAAAGCCGATGGAGGCGAGGATTGCCGTCTTGCTGGCGGCGTCGAAGCCGTCGACGTCGGCGGACGGGTCGGCCTCGGCATAGCCCTTGGCCTGCGCGTCGGCAAGTACGTCGGCGTAATCGGCGCCCTCGGCGTCCATGCGCGACAGGATATAGTTGGTGGTACCGTTGAGAATGCCGGCGATGGTCAGAATCTTGTTGCCCACCAGGTCGTGCTCGAGCGTGCTCACGATGGGGATGCCGCCGCCGCAGCTGGCCTCGCACTTAATCTGCACGCCGCACGCGCGCGCCTTCTCGGCGAGCGTCTCGACATGGCGGCCCAGCAGGGCCTTGTTGGCAGAGACGACGTGCTTGCCGTGCTCGAAGGCGGTGGTGAAGATCTCGGTCGCGGGGTGCTCGCCGCCGATGAGCTCGACGACGATATCGACGGCGGGGTCGGTGACGACGTCATGCCAGTCACTCGTAAAGGCCTCGCGCTCAATGCCTGCCGCCTCGGCCTGCTCCCAAGCAAGCGCGCAGGCGCGGGCCAGCTTAAGGTCGATGCCGTAGGCTGCAAGGTACTCATCGTGGTGGCTCTTGATCAGACGGGCTACGCCGCCGCCGACGGTTCCCAGACCGATCAGACCGACGTTCACGGTGCGCAGGGGTTCGCTCATAGATAGCTCCTTCGTGCATCTTATGGATGGATTAACCGCTTAAAGGTTGAGTGCATTCTAGCGTGAACCGAGGGCGCGTGCTCGCCAGGCAACAGGAGTCGCACAAAACGGCACCCCCGAAACGCTGCGGAAATATTGGAAACATGCTCGCTACAAACGGAACTCCGTAACAAACTGTCAACGTTTGCACCATAAGGTTTGCCATGTACCGCAAGACGGCCGCACCGCGGCCAGCGAAAAAGGGGGACACCATGTTCAACATCAACAGCACGCTCAGCCGTAGGAACTTTCTCGCCGGCGCCGCGGCGCTCGGCAGCACCGCCGCACTCGCTGGTTGCTCGTCGGGCGGTTCGGACGGCGGGTCCGCCGATGACGGCAAGACCTTCAAGATCGGTGTCATCGGCCCTCTGACCGGCGCCGCGGCAACCTATGGCGTCTCGGCCGAGAAGGGCGCCAAGCTTGCCGCCAAGGATTTCTCGAACAAGGACCTCAAGCTTTCGCTTAAGTCCGAGGACGATGTCGCCGACGGAGAGAAGGCCATCAACGCCTTCAATACCCTGTGCGACTGGGGCATGCAAGCGCTCGTCGGCCCCGTCACGACTGGTGCTGCCGTCGCCGTCTCGGGCGAGATTGCCGACGATATGCTCATGGTCACGCCTTCGGCCTCGTCGCTCGATGTGACCAAGGATAAGACCACGGTCTTTCAGGTTTGCTTCACCGATCCCACCATGGGCGCCAGCGCCGCGAAGTTCTTGGCCGAGAAGTATGCGGACGCCAAGATCGCCCTGTTCTATAACTCCGGCGATACGTACAGCTCGGGCGTTGCCGACGCTTTTGCCGAGCAGGCCAAGGCATCCAAGCTCGACATCGTCGATACCGAGACCTTTAAGGACGACTCCTCCACGAGCTTTACCAACCAGCTCACCAAGGCCAAGGAGGCCGGCGCCACGCTCATCTTTGCACCGATCTATTACACGCCGGCGTCCGTTTTGCTCAAAAACGCCAAGGACATGGGATACGACATGACGCTCATGGGTACCGACGGCATGGACGGCCTGCTCTCCGTTGAGGGCTTTGACACCTCTCTTGCCGAGGGCGTGCTGCTCATGACCCCGTTCTCTGCCGACGATGAGAAGAACGCCGACTTCGTCAAGGCATATAAGGACGCCTACGACGAGACGCCCAACCAGTTTGCCGCCGATGCCTATGACTGCGTCCACGCGATTGTCGAGGCCATCGATAAGGCAGGTATCGATATAACGGCCGACGGCGCCGACATTGCCGGCGACCTTGCCAAGGCCATGCGCAAGATCAAGATCGAGGGCCTGACGGGCGAGCTGACGTGGAACGACAGGGGCCAGGTCGAAAAGCCCGCTACGGCCTATGTGATTCAGGACGGCAAGTACATCGCCGCCTAGGTGCGTACAAAACGCGGTCGGTGAGGCTGTTTTAATCAGGACAGGGGCGCTTGTAACGGAATGGAAACATTACTTTCACACAATAAAGTGGCTAAACTGCATAAACTGACAGAAATACGCATAATTATGGATAAATGGACAAAGAAAAAGTAAAGTTGAAATAATCGCCACTTTTCTCAACTAAAGCGTCTACTATTTTGCGAACGCCGAACACGGCGAAGGATGGCCTGTCGGGTAATCGAAACCCGACGAGATTTGAGAGGAGAGCCGCATGTCGAGCCTCACCGGTAAGTCATTGAACCCTGTTATGAATCGCAGGAGCGTTATCGCGAGCGCAGCAGGTCTGGGGGCGATGTCCATTCTAGCTGGCTGCTCCTCCAACGGCGGCGACAGCGGTTCCGCTTCGGGCGACGCTTCGTTTAAGGTTGGCACCATCGGCCCGCTGACCGGCGCCAACGCGTCTTACGGCAAGTCCGTTACCCAGGGTGTCGAGCTTGGCTGCAAGGATTTCTCGACCAAGGAGCTGCCGCTTGCCAGCAAGGCCGAGGATGACCAGGCCGATGGCGAGAAGGCCGTCAACGCCTTCAACACCCTGCTCGACTGGGGCATGCAGGCCCTCGTCGGCCCGACCACCACGGGTGCGTCGGTTGCCGTTGCTGCAGAGTGCGGTAACGACCCCAAGACGTTCATGATCACCCCGTCCGCGTCCTCCGAGGACGTCACCGACGGCAAGGATTGCGTCTTCCAGGTTTGCTTTACCGACCCCAACCAGGGTGTCAACGCTGCCAAGTTCCTGGCGCAGAAGTATGCGGACGAGAAGTTCGTGCTGTTCTATAACTCCGGCGACGCTTATTCTGCGGGTGTCGCAGATTCCTTTAAGGCCCAGGCCGCTGAGTCCAAGCTCGAGATTGTCGACGAGGAGACCTTTAAGGACGACTCCGCCACGAGCTTTACCAACCAGCTGACCAAGGCCAAGCAGGCCGGCGCCACCATGATCTTTGCGCCGATCTACTACACGCCGGCGTCCGTCCTGCTCAAGAACGCCAAGGACATGGGCTACGACGTCAAGATGATGGGCTGCGACGGCATGGACGGCATCCTGGGCGTTGAGGGCTTCGATACCTCTCTTGCCGAGGGTCTGCTGCTCATGACCCCGTTCTCCGCCGACGACGAGAAGAACGCCGACTTCGTTAACGCTTACAAGGATAAGTACGGCGATACCCCCGACCAGTTTGCCGCCGACGCCTACGACGGCGTGCACGCGGTGGCCGAGGCCGTCAAGGAGGCCGGTCTTGGTGTCGACGCCGATCCGACCGAGGTCGCCGAGAAGCTGTCCAAGGCTATGCTCAAGATTACCGTTGACGGTCTGACCGGCAAGCTCACCTGGAACGATAAGGGTCAGGTCCAGAAGGAGCCCACGGCGTACGTCATCACCGACGGCAAGTACGTACAGGCCTAATAGGCCGCCTTACATAGAGCGGTTTTGATCCCAAGCAGGGGAGGTTTTGGCCTTCCCTGCTTGCTTGGTATCTAGGGACGATGTAACGTCCCTGTTTCATACATTAACTGGAAACCTATTCGAAAGGGGGATGTGGAACATGACGGTCTTTATCCAATACCTGGTCAACGGCCTGTCCATGGGCAGCGTCTACGCCATCATCGCGTTGGGCTACACCATGGTCTACGGTATCGCCAAGATGCTCAACTTCGCTCACGGCGACGTCATCATGGTCGGTGCCTATGTTTCGTTCTGCGCCACGTCGTATCTCGGCCTTCCGGGCTGGGCATCTGTAATTCTCTCTTGTGTGGTCTGCACCGTTCTCGGTGTTCTCATCGAGGGTCTGGCATACAAGCCGCTGCGTCAGGCGGGCCCGCTGGCCGTTCTGATCACGGCTATCGGCGTGTCTTACTTCCTGCAGAACGCCGCGCAGCTTCTGTGGGGCGCCACGCCCAAGAACTTCACTTCGCTCGTCACCTTCCAGGTGCCGGAGTTCTTGGCCAAGTTCAACGTAAGCGCCGTCTCGCTCGTCACCATCGTCGCCTGCCTGGTTATCATGGCCGGCCTGATGTTCTTTACAGGTAAGACCAAGATGGGCAAAGCCATGCGCGCCGTGTCCGAGGACAAGGCCGCCGCTCAGCTCATGGGCATCAACGTCAACCGCACCATCTCGATGACGTTTGCCATCGGCTCTGCGCTTGCCGCCATCGCCGGCGTGCTCCTGTGCTCCTACTCGCCGGTGCTGCAGCCCACGACGGGCGCCATGCCTGGCATCAAGGCCTTTGACGCCGCCGTCTTCGGTGGCATCGGCTCCATCCCCGGCGCCTTTGTCGGCGGCATTCTCATCGGCATCATCGAGGCGATGGCGCAGGCCTACATTTCCACGAGCCTTGCCAACTCCATCGTCTTTGGTGTTTTGATCATCGTCCTGCTCGTCAAGCCTGCCGGCCTCTTGGGCAAGTACGTCCCCGAGAAGGTGTAGGTGAGCGTTATGAAGTTTCTTAAAGACAAGCAGACGCGTCACGACTTTGTCACGTACGCCATGTGCATCGTGGCCTTCGCCGTCGTGTTCTTTATGCAGTCGAACCACATGATTCCGCGCATGATCGCCGGTCAGCTGGTTCCCATCACGGCCTATATCGTCATGGCCATCTCCCTCAACCTCGTCGTCGGCATCGCGGGCGACCTGTCGCTGGGCCACGCGGGCTTTATGAGCGTCGGCGCCTATACGGGCATCGTCACCGCGGTCGCCCTCGAGAGCGCCGTTCCCTCCGATCCGGTGCGCCTTATCATCAGCATCGTGGTCGGCGCTATCGCCGCAGCCATTCTGGGCTTCTTGATCGGCATCCCGGTCCTTCGCCTGAGCGGCGACTACCTGGCCATCGTGACGCTGGCCTTTGGCGAGATCATCAAAGAGATCGTCACCTGCCTTATCGTGGGCGTCGACTCGCGTGGCCTGCACGTGATCTTCAATATCACGGGCAACTCCACGATCGACGACCTGCACCTGCTCGAGGACGGCACCGCCATCATCAAGGGCGCCCAGGGCGCCTCGGGCGTGTCGACGTACTCGACCTTCCTCGCCGGTGCCATCCTGGTCATGGTCGCGCTCGTGATCGTGCTCAACCTGGTTCGCAGCCGTACCGGCCGTGCCATTATGGCCGTGCGCGATAACAAGATTGCAGCCGAGTCCGTAGGCATCTCCGTCACCGAGTACCGCATGATCGCCTTCGTGGTTTCCGCTGCCCTCGCCGGTGCTGCCGGAGCTCTCTTCGGCGGTAACTTCTCGCAGCTCTCCGCCACCAAGTTCGACTTCAACACGTCCATCCTCATCCTGGTGTTCGTGGTCTTGGGTGGTCTGGGCAATATGCGCGGCTCCGTTATCGCGGCGGCGTTGCTCACGGTGCTTCCCGAGCTGCTCCGTCAGTTCTCGGACTACCGCATGCTCATCTACGCCATCGTGCTGATCCTGGTCATGATCTTTACCAACAACCCGCAGCTCAAGGCGTTCTTCGGTCGCGTCAAGGACCGCTTTGCTTCCAAGAAGGAGGTGGCAGCCGATGCCCAGTAAGTTTGAGTTCAACAAGGGCAAGATGGTCCCGTATCCTTCTGGCGCCATCGTTCCCGACCGCGATCTGGGCGAGCGCCCGGCGCTCGAGTGCATCCACCTGGGCATTGAGTTCGGTGGCCTTAAGGCGGTCGACGACTTTAGCCTAACTATCGGCAAGACCGAGATCGCCGGTCTGATCGGCCCCAACGGTGCCGGCAAGACCACGGTCTTCAACCTGCTCACCAAGGTGTACCAGCCCACGCACGGCACCATCCTGCTCGACGGTGAGGACACCTCGGGCAAGTCCGTCTACCAGGTCAACCGCATGGGCATCGCTCGTACCTTCCAAAACATTCGCCTGTTCAACACCATGACGGTGGAGGATAACGTTAAGGTCGGCCTGCACAACCAGGAGCGTTACTCCGGTTTTGAGGGCGTGCTGCGCCTGCCGACGTATTGGAAGCACGAGAAGGCCGCCCACGAGCGCGCCATGGAGCTGCTGTCCATCTTTGATATGGAGCATCTGGCAAACGAGCAGGCCGGATCGCTGCCTTACGGCGCCCAGCGTCGTCTGGAGATCGTCCGCGCGCTTGCCACCAACCCCAAACTGCTGCTGCTCGACGAGCCTGCCGCCGGCATGAACCCGTCCGAGACCGCGGAACTCATGGAGAACATCGTTAAGATTCGCGACACCTTTGGTATCGCCATCATGCTTATCGAGCACGACATGTCGCTCGTCATGAATATTTGCGAGGGTATCTGCGTGCTCAACTTTGGTAAGGTCATCGCCAAGGGCACGGCCGAGGAAATCCAGAACAACGACGCTGTTATCGAGGCGTATCTGGGCAAGCAGGATAAGGGGGAGAACTAAATGGCAGAGCCGATGCTTTCCGTCTACAACATCAATGTCTGGTACGGCGCCATCCACGCCATCAAGGACATCTCCTTTAACGTCAACGAGGGCGAGATCGTGGCCCTGATCGGTGCGAACGGTGCCGGCAAGTCCACGACGCTCAAGACCGTCTCGGGCCTGCTGCGTTCCAAGACCGGCTCCATCAAATTTATGGGCGAGGACATTACCCATACGCCCGCCGATAAGCTGGTGGGTAAGGGCCTGGCTCAGGTCCCCGAGGGCCGTCGCGCCTTTTTGCAGATGACGGTCGAGGAGAACCTGGAGATGGGCGCTTATACACAGCCCAAGTCCACGGTGGCTCCGGGCCTGGAGCGCGTCTATGAGCAGTTCCCGCGCCTGAAGGAGCGCCGCCGCCAGGTCGCCGGCACCCTTTCGGGCGGCGAGCAGCAGATGCTCGTTATGGGTCGCGCCCTTATGAGTAACCCCAAGCTGCTTATGCTCGATGAGCCCTCCATGGGTCTGGCGCCGATTCTGATTGAGCAGATCTTCCAGATTGTCGAGGACCTGCACAAGGCCGGCACCACGGTGCTCCTGGTCGAGCAGAACGCGCAGATGGCGCTTTCCATCGCCACGCGCGGCTACGTGCTCGAGACCGGTAAGATCACCATGACCGGCACGGGCCAAGAGCTCCTGCACGACGATAACGTGCGCAAAGCCTATCTTGGTGGTTAATCCATTCAACAAAGGGGCGCTGACTATCCCGGTCAGCGCCCCTTTTTAAGTTGCGGTGAAATAGGGACTAAATGAAGGCTCTAGACGCCAAAACAGTCCCTATTCCACCGCAACTTCATTGGGGCGTGCGACGATGACCTTCCCAAATTAGCACCCCTGCACCAAGCCAAGGCCCCGTTCCGGAATGTGTCGGAACGGGGCCTTGGTGGTTGGGGGCTATTGGGTTTTGTTCGCTAGTCTACCTTTTGTCCGCATGTGGGGCAGAACTGGGCTTCGGGTACGAGCGGGGTCCCGCAGTGACGACAGAAGCGGACGGGCTCGGCCGGAGCTGCCGATGCCGTCGGAATCGCAGGTGCTGCGGGTGGAACGGCGTTCTGCTGGGCACGCTTCTGACGACGACGCTGCTTACGCTGAGGTTTAGGCGCTGCGGCTACTGCACCGTTCGCGGCCTTCGCGCGCTTCTTGCGGATGCAAAGAATAACGATCGCGCCACCGATGATGAGGACGATCGCCACGCCACCGCCAATAACAAACGGCAGGTGAGTCTGGACAAAGTAGAGAATATCCTCAGGCAGCGAATGGGGAATGTTCGACCTGTAGATGTTCACATGAAGCGTGGTGGGGTCGTCCTCCTCGGAATAGGCTGCCAATATCTTGCGATCGCCATTTATGAAATAAAGACTGTACCAATGAGAATTAAACTCGCTCTTAGCCCCGGTTTTTGCATCGATTAGACACATTGAGGACTTGTCATCGTCTGAGTATTTCCCAAGAAGGATGCTGCCATCATGTGAAATGTCACTGAGGTACCCATCGCCGAAAGGAAAAGCGATTGAGCCGATTATCTCGTTGTCATTTAAATCGTAAACACTAAGATTCGCATCCTCTTCATTTAAATAGTAATCGCCGTCATCTTCTTCAAAAAGATCGTTCGAGCCCTTCTTTGTATAGACGGAATAGAACTCCGACGATGTTGATGAATAGAGCCAATCAGGGGCGTGCTCGTCATCGTTGAAAAGAACGCTCATATTTCCATCGCGGTCGGCTTCGATTAATGCGGTTTCGCTCTGAAGATAAACATCATCCGAATTCACGCTGGACCAAACATAGTCAATCTCTGAAGACCTATCGTCTTTCTTCACGCTGGCAGTCTTTAATTCCGTTGACCCCGTGTCGCAATTGAAAACCCTAAGCGCGACAACGCCGTCTTTGGTATTGTCCTGTAGGGCATACAGACGGCTCATGTCTTTTGAGTAACAGTACGAAGAGTCATCTTTATTTGATTGATATGTCTGGATCAGTTTGTCGGATTTAAGATCATAGATTTCGATTTTTTTAAGCTCAGATTCATTGTCATAGTGACTGACGGCCGCTCTTTTCCGTCGTAAGAGACGGTTGCACCGGTGTAGGCATATTTGGCCGAAGTGATGGGATGGGCTGTTTGGGAATGATTTTCTGGAGAGAATACGACCAAATTATTGCCGTCTTGCCAGTAGAGCTGATTGCTGGATGTGGGGCATGCTGATCCAAGGCTTTTGTCCGGGATGGCAACTGGGCTTGCACTGCCGTCTTTAAAATTGATGAGGGTTATGCTCTTTAAGTTGTAACCGTCATCCTCATCGTAATCGTAATCGTATAAATAGCCGAACTTTGAATCGTCGCTTGTGCTGACATACGAGTTATCGCTGCTGACCTTAAAGCTATACGACTTCTCAAGTTCAGGCGTTGGTACGCTGCCGCCGGCTAATGCTGTGGGAGGGGCTGCGAACGGAGACAAGGCCGCGATCAGGCCGATGGCGACTGCTGCGATCCTTCCGCTCTTTTGGATGCTCTTAAACATGGCAATCCTTTCCTCTGGATACGAATGTCGATACTGCCATGGTTGCCTAAGATTCGCGAATCATGTTGCGCAACATTCACCATCGGCAACATTTTTCGGCCAGCCGCGCCGTTCCCAAGGAATCATTCTGAGTTGCGGTGAAATAGGGACTAAATGGGGGCTCTAGACGCCAAAACAGTCCCTATTCCACCGCAACTTCATGGGGATGTGTGACAATGCCCGTCGGAAAACATCTGCTGTCATTGGGGGCCTATCTATGCTGTACGAGTTTTGTGCCGAGAACTTTGAGCGAGTGCCGGCGGCCATCGAGGCCAGTGCGGGGCGCATCGAGCTGTGTGACAACCTCGCCGTCGGTGGCACCACGCCTTCCGCCGGCGTTATTAGCGCTACAGTCAGCTACGCTCACGATCATGACGCGCGAGTGATGTGCATGATTCGTCCGCGTGGTGGCGACTTTCATTACAACCAGGACGAGCTGCGCATGATGGAGATGGACCTGGGCCTTGCTGTGAGTGCCGGCGTTGACGGCCTGGTCTTTGGCTGCTGCAAGCCCTGTGCCGGCGGCTGGGCGCTCGACGAGCTAACCCTCGGCGCCCTCGTTATGGCTACGGGCTGCGCGACCGAGGAGTGCAAACGCGAGCCCATCGACATCACTTTCCACATGGCGTTTGATCAGCTCTCGCCTGAGGCTCAGCTCGACGCCATTGATACACTTGCCGACTGCGGCGTCACGCGCATCCTGACGCACGGTGGTGCTGCCGGCACGCCGATCGAGGACAACTTCGAAAACCTGGTTCGTTTAATCGAGTATGCGGGCGACCGTTTGACCATCCTTCCCGGCGGCGGCATCACTGCGGCAAATCGCGACGCGGTCGCGACGGCGCTAGGCGTCTCCGAGCTCCATGGCACCAAGATCGTGCCGCTGGAGGTATAACCCGTGGCGCTCGTATTTGACGTTCAGCAGGCGAGCGGTAAGCCCGACGACAACCGTCGCCCTGGCACCGCGTGCCCCTTTTGCGACACGGAGGGGCTCGCCAACATCATCCAGCGCGATGGCGACTGCATCTGGCTCGAGAATAAGTTCAAGACCTTGCGGGCCACCCGTCAGACCGTATTGATCGAGTCGGCCAATCACGACGCCGACCTGGTGACCTATGAACCGGATGAGCTGCATCATGTGATGCGGTTTGCCCTGGGCTGTTGGCAGCAGATGATCGATTCCCAGCAGTACCGCAGTGCGCTCATGTACAAGAACAAAGGCCCGCTTTCGGGCGGCAGCCTCGTCCATCCGCATATGCAGATTGTGGGTCTGGAGCGGGAAGATGGTTATGCAGCACTAGCCCCCGCCAACTTCGAAGGCATCGATGTTTGGCGACGCGGGAGAATCGCGGTCAACAACTCAACCGAGCCGATCATGGGATTCTTTGAGGTCAACGTCTCGGCTCCACAGGGAATCGCCGCCAGCGACGACGCCCGCGACCAAGCCGAAGCGGACCTGTTTGCCGATGCGATTCAGGTGGCCCTGCGCTATATCCTGCACGAGCACCACGGCGGCCGCGCGGAGTCGTACAACTTGTTCTTCTACCACATGGACGGCCGGACCATTGCCAAGGCGCTGCCACGTTGGGTGGTATCGCCCTACTTTGTGGGCTATCGTCTGGCCCAGGTCAATGCCGAGACCACGCTCGATATCGATGCTGAGCGCCTGCGTGCGCATCTGGAAACGCTCGTGTAGCAAGGCGAGCGCCTGCGAAAAGCGTGCTGCCTAGCGTGTCATCGCGTCGCGGCCGGCCTCGACGCGCTTGCGCTGTTTGGCGCGCTCCTCGCCGGTTAGGCGCTCAAAGAGATGCCCGATAATCGAGGCCAGCACCTGCTGAAACAGCGTGCCACACATGACGGGGAACACGACTTCGCCCGGAAAGTACTGCGTGGCGATGACGGCGCCCGAAGAGATGTTACGCATGCCGCAGGTAAAGCACATGGTAGTCGTCTCGCTATACGGCAGATGCAGGGCACGTGCGACCAAGATGCCGATGATAAAGCCACTGATGGCGAACGAAAGGATAAAGAGGGCGACTTCTAAGCGCTCAACATTCATGTGCAGCACGTACTCGCTCATGGCGGTGGAGTTGGACGCGATGACACCCATCATCATGAACTTGCAGGCGGGCGAAAGCGCGGGGGAGAGTATCTCATGACCCCAACCGCGCGTGAGTTCGTTAATGACGATACCGAGCACGGCGGGTATGGCGATCATAAAGGCCATGTCTTGCATCATGCTTGGCACGTCGATCGAGACGGTGGCGCCCAGCAGGAGCTTGAGCGTAAGAGGAATCGTCACAGGTGAGATGACCGAGGACGTCAGGATGATGGTGAGCGCGAGCGGGCCGTTGCCGCCGAACATGCTGATCCACATAAAGGCAGTGACCGCCACGGGTACGCTGTACTCGAGCACGATGCCGCAGACAAGGTTGGGGTTGGAACCAAAGAGTAACGATCCCATGGCATAGGCTGCGATAGGGATAAGCACCGCCGAGACGAGCAACGCCAAGATCAGGTGCAGCGGACGGCGGAACACCTCAACTACCTGGTGAAAGGTGTTGCTGAGCGCACCCTGAAACGTCATAAAGGCAAACAAGGTGGGAACGATGGGCTTGAGAACACCGATCTGCTGAGGAAAGAGCACGCCGAGCGCCACGCAAATCGGAACGATGATCTGCATGTGCCCCGCGAGAAATTTGCCCAGTCCAACCCACTGCTTCATATGCGCTTGCGACTCCCTTTATCCGCGAACTCGTTTGTATGGACATGCTAGACGCTCGCATGCGTCCGTGCGTCAGAAACGCACGATTGTTTCGAGGCTATTACCGTCATCGTTTACCGAAACCACGGCGTGCTGCGAGGTTCTGCGTCCGTGCCGCACGGTATAATAAATCCGTTCAACAGATCTGCCTGCCGAAGCGGGCATACACAGAGGACTCATCGCTATGAACCGTGAGAGGTATCGCGGCGACCTGCCCCTATCGGGGGTGGGCGCCTATGTCATCGCTTAAGACGACGCATCGCTGGGCGGTCGCTCAGCAAAACCCCGAGCTCGAAAAGGAGCTTTCGGCTGGTCTGGGCATACCCGGGCTGGTGGCGCGCATTATGGTTGCGCACGGCATTACATCCATCGAGGAAGGTCAGCTGTTTTTGACGCCTTCACTCGATCGCGACTGGGCCGACCCACTCATTATCCCGGGCATGTCGGTCGTTGCCGACCGCGTCGAGCGCGCTATTCACAACCACGAGCACATCGCGGTCTTTGGCGATTTTGACGTTGACGGTATTACGTCGACCTGCCTGTTGACCGAGGCGCTGCGCACGTTTGGCGCCGATGTCACGCCGTTTATTCCGCATCGCTTTGACGAGGGCTACGGTCTTTCGCGCGCGGCGCTCGACCGCGTTAACGAGCTCGCCCAACCCAATCTGATCGTGACCGTCGATAACGGTATCGCGGCCAAGGATGAGGTCTCCTATCTGGAGAGCCTGGGAATCGATTTGGTGGTCACGGACCATCACGAGCCCTCCGACCAGGTGCCGCAGGGCGTGCCCCTGACCGACCCCAAGCTCGAGGACGAGGGCCCCTCACGCGAGCTTGCCGGTGCCGGCGTGGCGCTCAAGCTGGTGCAGGTTCTGGGCGAGCGTCTGGGCAAGCCGTCGTATTGGCGTTCGCTGATCGAGGTTGCGGCGCTTGGTACCGTGTCCGACATGATGCCGCTCACGCCCGAGAATCGCGCACTGGTCGCCGAGGGCATCCAGCAGATGCGCGTGACCGCCCGCCCCGGCTATATCGCGCTGGCCGCGCTCGCCAAGGCCGACCTCTCTAGTATTACGGCCGATGGCCTGTCGTTTTCGCTCATTCCCCGCTTGAACGCCGCCGGCCGTATGGCCGATCCCAAGCTGGCACTCGACCTGCTGCTTGCCCGCGATCCTATCGAGGCGAGCGCGCTGGCGGCCGAGCTCGAGGAGATCAACCGTCAGCGGCGCGAGATCGAGGCGGAGCTCACGCGCGATGCCATGGCAAAGGTCGAGGAGACCTATGATGGCGGTCGCGCAATCGTCGTGGGTGGCGAGGGCTGGCACGAGGGTGTCAAGGGCATCGTAGCGAGCCGCCTCACCAACCGATATCACGTGCCGGCGCTGCTGTTCTCGATCGAAGACGGTATCGCTCGCGGTTCGGGTCGCTCGGTGGGCAAGGTCAACCTGTTCGACGCCGTCGAGCGTTGCTCCGATCTGCTGATTCGTCGCGGCGGGCATGCGGGTGCGGTGGGCGTGACCATCGAGGCGTCCAAGCTCGACGAGTTCCGTCGTCGCCTTTCGGCCGTGCTGTCCGAGCTTCCCGCCGAGGACTTTGAGGACACCGACGAGGTTGCCGCCACCGTTGACCTCTCCGAGCTGAATATTGAGACCATCGAGCAGATCTCCCGCCTTGAGCCGTTTGGCCAGGGCAACAAGGTGCCGCTGTTGGCGGCCGAGGGCGTGACAATGTGCGATCGCGCCGTGGTGGGCAAAACCGGCGAGCACATGCGCTTCGTGGCGACCGATGGCGCCGCAAGTGTGCCGGCCATTATGTTCCGCGTGCCGCAGATCGATAAGCTCATCAATTGCGATAGCGCCGTCGATTTGGTGTTCGAGGCCGTGGCCGAGCATTGGCAAGGTCGCGTAAAGCCCAAGCTCATGATCAAGGATGTCTTGGTCCGCGATACCACGGCGCCCAGCGTTGACGACCCGGCATGTGAGCTTCGCCGTGGCGTACAACCTGCGGATTCTGGCCTGCGCCTGGAGTCGCGTAAACGCGAGACGCTTGCCCAGCTTTCCTATACCGAGCTCACGCGCTCGCTTATCCATGGCTTTATCGGCTCGAACCAGCCGCACCGCGCGCAGGTCGAGGCGCTCGATGCCTTGGCCGATCATCAAAGTGTTCTGGCCGTTATGGGAACGGGGCGCGGCAAGTCTCTTATCTTCCATGTGCATGCCGCGCGCGAGGCGGTCCTTCGCGGGCGTGCGAGCATCTTTGTCTATCCGCTGCGCGCGCTCGTTGCCGACCAGGCCTATCACCTCTCGTCGACGATGGCCGCGCTCGGCATTGGCGTAGGCGTGCTGACCGGCGAGACCGTGGAGGCGGCGCGCGATGACGTGTTTGCCGGCCTGGCTTCGGGCCGCACCGGCATCGTGCTCACGACGCCCGAGTTCCTGTCCATTCACCGCGACCGCTTTGCGCGTTCGGGGCGCATCGGTTTTGTCGTTATCGATGAGGCGCATCATGCCGGTCTTGCCAAGGGCGGCGACCGTAGCGCCTATCTCGACATGCCCGATATCCTCAAGGCCCTGGGCGACCCGGTCGTTCTGGCCACGACTGCCACCGCAACGGCTCCGGTTGTGGCCGAGCTCGCCCGCGTGCTACCGATTACCCGTACGGTGGTCGACGAGACGGTGCGCGAGAACTTGCAGCTCGAGGACGACCGAGATCTTGCAAGCCGCGAGAACCGCCTGGTGTCAATCGTGGCGACGGGGGAGAAGACCGTCATCTACGTCAACTCGCGCGACCAGTCCGTGGCGCTTGCTAAGACGCTGCGCAAGCGGGTGCCCGATTGCGCGACCCGCATTGCGTTCTATAACGCGGGGCTTGCGCGCTCCGATCGTCGCCGTGTCGAGGAAGCGTTTCGTGACGGAAGCCTCAGCTGCATCGTTTCGACCTCTGCCTTTGGTGAGGGCGTGAACCTGCCCGATATCCGCCATGTCGTGCTCTACCACATGCCGTTTGGCAGCATTGAGTTCAACCAGATGAGCGGACGCGCCGGTCGCGACGGCCAACCTGCCGTGATCCATCTGCTCTATTCGTCGCGTGACGCTCGCATTAACGAGCGCCTGCTCGACTGCTACGCGCCCGAGCGCGACGAGCTCGTCACGCTCTATCGCGCACTGCAGACTATGTGGCGCTCCAACCGCGGCAAGACCGGAGACGACTCGTTTAGTGCGAGCGATATCGACATCGCGCAGATGTGTCTTGCCATCGATGCCCGCACACCGGTCGACGAGCGCTCGGTGGCAAGCGGTCTGGGAATCTTCGAAGAGCTTGGTTTCTGTCGCGTTTCGGGGTTTGACGACGCCCGTCGCATCGCGATGGCAGAAAACCCCGGCCGTGTGCAATTGAGCAGGTCAATCCGCTATTTGGAGGGTCTGCGCTCGCGCATGGAGTTCTCGGCTTTCCGGAGCTGGGCGCTCGATTCGTGCGCTTCTGATATGCTAGCCAAAGTTAACCGCCCGATCGTACCGCGGGCCTAGGGGAAGGGGACCTCGATGGATGCCGCAGCCCGTACCGCCCATGATTCCACCCTCCAGCCGTTCTCGGAGATGGAGCACTATAAGCATGCCGATGAGCTGCCGCCCGAGATTATGGCGGACAGCTACGACAAGCTGGAGCGCCTGTGCCTCAAATATATGAATGAGGACGACTTCTCCAAGGTGGAGCAGGCCTATTGCTTTGCTGCCGAGAAGCACTGCAACCAAAAGCGGCGCTCGGGTGAGATGTACATCAACCATCCCGTCGAGGTGGCCATCATTCTGGCCGACCTCAAGATGGACTGCGATGTGGTGTGCGCCGCGCTGCTGCACGATACCGTCGAGGATACCGAGACCTCGCTCGCCGATGTTTCCGGTCTGTTTGGCGATACGGTGGCCGAGCTCGTCGATGGCGTGACCAAGCTCACCAACATCGAAGTCGATAGCATGGACGAGAAGCAGGCGCTTACGCTGCGCAAGATGTTCCTCGCCATGTCCAAGGACATCCGCGTCATTATCGTTAAGCTTGCCGACCGTCTGCACAACATGCGCACCCTTGCAGCTCTGCGCGAGGACCGTCGCCTGTTTAAGGCCCGCGAGACCATGGACGTGTATGCGCCCCTGGCCGACCGTCTGGGCATGAGCTCTATTAAGTGGGAGCTCGAGGACCTGTCCTTCTTCTACCTGGAGCCCGATGCCTACCAGCGCATCGCGCGCATGGTGGCCGAGTCGCGCGAGGTTCGCGAGCGTTATCTGGCCGAGACCATCAAGACGCTCACCGACGAGCTCAACCGCATTGGCCTGGAAGGCTTCCAGATCAACGGTCGTTCCAAGCACTATTGGTCCATCTATCAAAAGATGAAGCGCAAGGGCAAGGAGTTCTCCGAGATTTACGACCTGGTGGCGCTGCGCGTTATTACCCATTCGGTGCGCGATTGCTACTCCACGCTCGGCGCGGTGCATACGCTGTGGCACCCCATGCCCGGTCGCTTTAAAGACTATATCGCCATGCCCAAGGTCAATAACTACCAGTCGCTCCATACGACGGTTATCGGCCCCACGGCCCGTCCGCTCGAGATTCAGATTCGAACCTATGAGATGCATGAGCAGGCCGAGTACGGCATTGCCGCCCACTGGCTCTATAAGAAGTCGGGCGGATCGTCTGCGTCTAAGACCAATGATGCCCAGCGTCTGGACGACCAGATTAACTGGCTCAAACATTCGCTTGATTGGGCTGCTTCTGACGAGATTACGGACGCCAAGGAATACCTGCACTCGCTGAAGGTCGATCTGTTCGACCAGGAGATCTTCGTCTTTACGCCCAAGGGCGAGGTCATGGCGCTTCGTGCCGGCTCCACGCCGCTCGACTTTGCCTACGCCGTTCACACCGAGGTGGGAAACCACTGCGTCGGCGCTAAGATCAACGGTGCGGTGGCCCCGCTCACGCACGAAATCAAGACGGGCGATCGTGTCGAGATCCTGACCAACAAGAGTTCCAAGCCGTCGCGTGATTGGCTCAAGATCGTTAAGACACCTTCAGCCAAGTCAAAGATTCGCCGCTATTTTGCCGCCGCGACCAAGGACGACGACGCTGCTGCCGGCCGCGATATACTGGCCAAGGACCTGCGCAAGCGCGGGTATGGCATCTCTACGCCGCGATCCACGCGTGCGCTCAACGCCGTGGCGGAGCAGTTTAACTACAAGCAGCTCGAGGACCTGTTTGCCGCCGTCGGCGCCGGCAAGGTTGCCCCGCGCGCTGTGGGTAACAAGGTCGAGCAAATCTTGGACCCCAAGCCCGAGGAACAGCTCACCAAAGCCGAGGCTATCGCCGAGGTCGTGAAACAGCCGGCCCGAGGCTCCAACCGCAAGCCGCAAAAGCGCGGCAAGAGTGCCAGCAACGGCATTATCGTCAAGGGCGAGAGCAACAGCGGCCTGCTGGTCCGTTTGGCGCATTGCTGCAATCCGGTGACGGGCGACGATATCGTCGGCTTCATTACGCGTGGTCGCGGCGTCTCGGTGCATCGCGCCAACTGCCCCAACGTCAAGGGCCTTATGGAACATCCCGAGCGCATGATCGAAGTGGAGTGGGACGGCGCTGCCGACACCCTCTTCCAGGTCGAGATTGTGGTCGAGTGCCTGGACCGCATGGGGCTGCTCAAGGATGTCACCATTGCCATTGGCGATGCGGGCGGCAATATCCTTTCTGCCGCCACGTCGACCAACCGCGAGGGTATTGCAACCCTGCGCTTTATGGTTGAGATCTCGGACGCAAGTGGCCTGGATCCGCTGCTGGCCTCTATCAGCAGCGTTGACTCGGTCTACGACGCGCGCCGCCTGATGCCCGGCGAGGGTGGAGCCCAGCTTAAGCGCCGCATTTAGTCGCGACGAACGTGCCACATTATCGATATTCGCTACACTCGAGGCATCATTTGATGCCTCGAGTTCTATAGAGAGGAGAGGGACATGAGTGCTGTGTCCTTGGATGTAACTCCCAAGGGATCGGTCGAGATCGAGACGCTCGTAAACGGTCCCATTCAGACCAATAGCTATGCTGTTATTTCGGACAATGAGTGCGTGATTATCGACCCCGCATGGGAAGGCGAGCGCTTGGTGGAGCATATTCGGGCCGAGCATCCCGGCGTACGCGTGCTTGGCGCCGTATGCACTCATGGCCATGCCGATCATGTTGGTGGTGTTTCCGGCGTGCGAACCACCGTTGGCGAGGGCTGCCAGTATGAGCTGTGTGCTAAGGATGTGGCGGTGCCGCATGCGAATATCGAGGAACAGCGAGCTATGTGGGGCATTGAGACGCCTGACCCCGGGGAGCCGACGTGCCTGCTCGCCGAGGGCGATGCTATCGAGGTGGGCGATATCTGCCTGCAGGTGATCGAGACGCCAGGGCATACGCCGGGTGGCATTGTCCTGTTCGCCGCCACCGAGCAGGGAAGCATCGCCTTTGTGGGTGACACGCTATTCCCGGGCAGTCACGGCCGTACCGACCTTTCCGGCGGAGACGAGGCGGCGATTCTGCGCTCGCTCTCCAAGCTCGCCCGGCTTCTTCCGCCCGATACCGTTTGCCTAACCGGCCATGGCGATTCGACCACCATGGCACGCGAGCTCATGCAGAACCCTTTCATGCAGATGTAGCTTAATAGTCGGCTTTGAAGCACGAGAAACGTCCAAACGTCAAGTTATTTTCCCCAACGGGTCGATTCCGTAAGGCAAACGGTCAAAAAAGTCTGTTTGGACGATATTCATGAACAAACGAACGTTTATGCTCGGGTACGCCGTGGTAAAATCTCAGGCGTTATCGGAGCAACCTTACAGGAGGTTTCTTTTATGCTCGTCAACGCAGCAGACATGCTCAAGAAGGCCGAGGCCGGCAAGTACGCTCTCGGTGCCTTCAACACCAACAACCTCGAGTGGACCCTGGCTATTCTCCAGGCCGCCGAGGAGGCCAAGTCTCCGCTGATCCTTCAGTGCACCGCTGGTGCCGCTAAGTGGATGGGCGGTTTCAAGGTCTGCGCCGACATGGTCAAGGCTGCCGTCGAGGCCACGGGCGTTACCGTTCCCGTCGCCCTTCACCTCGATCACGGTTCTTACGAGGACTGCTTCAAGTGCATCGAGGCCGGCTTCACGTCCATCATGTATGACGGCTCTCACGAGGAGACCTTCCAGCTTAACCTCGACCGCACCAAGGAGCTCGTTGAGCTTGCCCACTCCAAGGGCATGTCCATCGAGGCCGAGGTCGGCGGCATCGGCGGCACCGAGGACGGCGTGACCTCCAACGGCGAGCTCGCTGACCCCGCTGAGTGCAAGCAGATTGCTGACCTGGGCGTCGACTTCCTCGCCTGCGGCATCGGCAACATCCACGGCGTGTACCCCGCCGACTGGGCTGGCCTTTCCTTCGAGCGCCTGGGCGAGATCAAGGCCCAGACTGGCGACCTGCCCCTCGTCTTGCACGGTGGCACCGGCATCCCCGAGGATCAGATCAAGAAGGCCATTTCCCTGGGCATCTCCAAGATCAACGTCAACACCGACCTGCAGCTCGTCTTCGCCAAGGGCGTCCGCGAGTACATCGAGGCTGGCAAGGATCAGCAGGGCAAGGGCTTCGACCCCCGCAAGCTCCTCAAGCCTGGTCGCGACAACATCGTTGCCCGCACCAAGGAGCTCATGGAGGAGTTTGGCTCCGTCAACAAGGCGTAAGCGTCGCTAAACTTCCCGCCGGAAGCCCCGTCCCCCTACACTGTTTCCTTTGCGCTCACCTGGCTTCGCCAGAAGTCGCGCCAAGGAAACAGTTCCGGGGGACGGGGCTTCCTTCGTTTAACGCCGCAGGGTTACTGAGCTGAATTCATTTTTTGACTACCGTTCGGCGGTGTTGATGGCTCCCTTGTTGGGGCTTTCTTTTTTATCTCGCTACAATGGACTTCAAGCGTTCTAATGACTTGGAGTTTGGTATGGCTGTTATTGATGTGTTGCCTTCGGATGGGAAGGTTATTGACGAGGGTCCTGTTGGTTGCTCTGTTGATGTTTGCTGTGATGACTTTCGTCATCTCGATATTGGACTGCCGCCCGAGATTCTTCGTCTCAAGGATGCCGGATATTTGACGCAGGCTGTTGCTGCCTGCGATTGCCTTTTGGAGCAGAGCCCTGGGCCTTCGCTGGCTGCTTGTGTTCGTGCCGAGCGGTATCGCATGCTCGAGACGCCGCTTCATTTTTCGGTGTCGCGCGATCAGGCTATTGCGATGATTCGCGAGGAGTGGCCTGAGTTTACCGAAGAGCAGTTTGATGACCTGATTAATCGTAAGCGTATTGACTGGCGCTTTATCGATGGCGAGCTGTTCGTTCTCGATAACTTCCTCGATTCGCTTCGCGTGTACCCCAAAGAGGTTCCGGGCCTGCGTCCCGATTCTACGGACGGCATCGCGCTGCGTAACCAGATGCTCAGGGAGATGGAGTTGCAAAACGGGTTGACTCGCGTCATCACGCTTAAGGCATCCGTGTCTGTTCCCGGGGCTCTGGAGGGAGAGACTGTTCGCGCATGGCTACCCGTTGCCGCTGCCTGCCGCCAGCAGTCTCATATCGAGGTTCTCGATATGACGCCGGAGGGTGCTGTTGCTCCCGCGAGCGCTTCGGCGCGTACCGCCTCGTGGTCTTCTTCGAGTGAGCGCTCTTTCTCGGTGACCTATCGCTATCAAATCGATGCCGCTTATCGCGATATCTATGGGGGTGCGCTTCCGGCGCATCCTTGCATGGACGCGCCGCTGACCGTGGACACCTCCGAGGATTGTCCGCACATTGCATTCACGCCGTATCTACAGCAGCTGACAGCCCGTGTCATTGACGGGCTCGAAGATTCGCTCGATCGCGCCCGTGCTATCTATGATTACCTGACGCAGCATATAGATTATCGCTATCAGCCACCGTACCTGCTTTTGGGATCTATTGCCGACGACTGTGCGCATTCGCTCCGCGGCGATTGCGGCGTTATGGCGCTCACGTTTATCACCATGTGCCGCATTGCGGGCGTTCCTGCCCGTTGGCAGAGCGGTCTGTATGTTGCGCCCGATTCGGTGGGGCCGCACGATTGGGCTGAGTTCTATACGCCACAGACCGGTTGGCTTAACGCCGACGTATCGTTTGGTTCCTCGGCACGCAGGATGGGGGAGGAGTGGCGTCGTCGCCACTACTTTGGCAATCTCGACCCGTGGCGTATGGTGGCCAACAATCGATTCCAGTCAGAGTTTGAGCCCTCTTTCGACGGTATGCGCGAGGACCCCTATGATAACCAGATGGGGGAGGTCTCGGTCGACGGTCGTGGATGCCGTCAGCGAGAGATGCTCCGTTCGGTCGAGCTCATCGAAATGCTCGAAGTTCCATTTTCGGACTAATCAACAGAAAGCTGTGATAAACTAACTCACGCATTACGTGCCCGAGTGGCGGAATTGGCAGACGCAGTGGACTCAAAATCCACCGTTGGCAACAACGTGCGAGTTCGAGTCTCGCCTCGGGCACCATACATGCAAGTGAGCGTTCAAGGGGGTCAAGACCCCCTTTTTCGTGCCGAACTCGCGTGAGCGCGCGGAGCGTTAAGCAAACAGGCCTGTGGCCTGTTTGTAGCGGAGCGTGGCGAGGGCGCCATGCGCCCGAAGCCCGGGGCTTCGCGAAGCGAAGGCCCTTCGAGTCTCGCCTCGGGCACCATACATGCAAGTGAGCGTTCAAGGGGGTCAAGGCCCCCTTTTTCGTGTACGTAATGTGATAACGCGCGGTACGTGTTATTATTCGCAAGGCGTTGTTCCCGCAATGCCCTAAAGAGGAACCCGAGGGTTCCCACCTTTTGGCGCCAGATGAGCAGCTGACTGGTCATACAACCTAGATTCCCTTCCTCATACCGAGGATGTCTATGTGTACGACCTGGTTGCAAAGAAGTGCCGGGTTATTTTTTTATGAATGGAGGTAGGGAAAATAGCTAAGTCTGATGACACCCGCATCAACGACGAGATCACTGCATCTTCGTGCCGTTTGATTGGCGTCGATGGCTCTCAGCTCGGCCTGTTCGCCATCCGCGATGCCCAGCGCGTCGCCGACGATCAAGGTCTCGACCTGGTCGAGATCGCTCCCAACGCGGAGCCGCCGGTCTGCAAGGTCATGGACTACGGTAAGTTCAAGTACCAGCAGGCCATGAAGGCCAAGGCCGCTCGTAAGAACCAGTCCAAGGTCGAGGTCAAGGAAATGAAGTTCCGACCCAAGATCGACGTTGGCGACTACGAGACCAAGAAGGGCCACGTTCTGCGTTTCCTCAAGAAGGGCGCACGCGTTAAGATCACCATCATGTTCCGCGGCCGTGAGATGGCTCACCCGGAGCAGGGTCTTAACGTTCTCGAGCGTCTCGCCGAGGATCTCAAGCCTTACGCTACGGTCGAGTCCAAGCCTAAGATGGAAGGCCGTAACATGCTTATGCTGCTCGCCCCGATTAAGGGCGCCTTCGATGAGGATAAAGCGGCAAGCGATACCAAGTAACTAGTGTTCTGTAACCGATTAAGGAGTATTTCATGCCTAAGATGAAGTCCCACAGCGGCACCAAGAAGCGTTTCCGCAAGACTGGTACCGGCAAGCTTATGCGCGCCAAGGCTTTCAAGAGCCACATCCTGAGCAAGAAGTCCACCAAGCGTAAGCGTGGCTTCCGTCAGGAGACCGAGATCGCCGCTGCCGACCGCAAGGTCATCAAGTCGCGTCTCGCCTAAGTTCGCGTTCCCGTTTTTCGTTTTACCGTCTAGGAGTTGATAGAACATGGCACGTATTAAGCGCGCTGTTGCCGCCAAGAAGAAGCGCCGTACCGTTATGCACCGTGCGAAGGGTTACTACGGTGCCGCTTCGCGTACTTACAAGCATGCTAAAGAGCAGGTCCAGCACTCCCTGCAGTATCAGTATCGTGATCGCCGCAACAAGAAGCGCGAGATCCGCTCTCTCTGGATCACTCGTATCAACGCTGCTGCTCGCCTGAACGACATCTCTTACTCTCAGTTCATGCACGGCCTGAAGGTTGCCGGCATCGAGCTCGACCGCAAGGTCCTGGCTCAGATGGCTTACGAGGACATCGAGTCCTTCAACGAGCTGGCTACCATCGCCAAGAAGGCTCTCGAGGCCTAATAGATTCTCTTGAATCGCTAGGGGAGTGTCGCGTTGTGCGCGGCGCTCCCTCTTTTTATCTGAAGCGCGGTTTACATTGCTAAAAGCGCGGGTAGATAGACACCTACAGGTGACCGATCTCTATATATTCCTGAACCAAAGGGTCATCATCTGATACGTGCGGAAGATTCGCACCAGTCTTTCTATTACCAATAGAAAGCGATATGTTGTGTAGGACTTGTGAAGAGTGGAATTGACGTCCCACAGGGCTTCGCGGTCTGGCAATATATCTCCTTGCCGCGCGGCCCGGTCGGACCGGATCAGCCGCCAGGCGTGCACCTTGAGAACCGGATACTGCGAGGATGGACACACCAGATGTGTCGCA
>UQWK01000028.1 GCA_900544725.1 uncultured Collinsella sp. | reverse complement strand
GGCCACATTAAGTGGCCTTCTTTGCGTGCGGAACTCGCGATAAACCTTATATCCGGCCCCTCCGGTCGGGGACCTTTCTGTATCGATATAGCTTCTGAGCTGGTTTGGCGTCGACAACGTCCAGCAAGGTTAACAAGCCAGCGTCGAATTTTCGGCGTTCTTTAGCTGAAAGAAAAAGTTGGTGTGCGGAGCTTTGCTCCGCGCATTTGGGACGGGAGCCCCCGAGAGCGGCGGGAGCCGGGCGGCGCATGTGAACTTTATCGCGAGTTCCGCACGCAAAGGAAAGCACTTAATGTGCTTTCCGTCTTGCGCAGGACTGTAGAGCAGGAAAGTTCACATGCGCCGCCCGGCTCCCGCCGCTCTCGGGGGCAACTCTCAAGCAAAAACTGTCGTGGAGTAAAGTCCGAGGTCGGTGGCGTTTTATACCGAGAAATTCAAAAAAAGTTGAAAATTCATTACATATTTGCGTTGACTTTAGGTAACTAAAGTTTCATACTCCTTTTCAACCACTGGGGGATGTGAACACGCACGGATCGTTCACATCATGATTGAAGAGGATTTCTCAGACATGTTCACGCATCAGCTAAACATTATCAGCGTAGTAATTATCTGATGCGGGTTAGCACATACAGCTAGCCCGTACGATAACGGGCGGCTGATGAAGATGAGGGCCGTCGAGCGCAACCGACGGCCCTCATTTTTTATGTCTGAGTAGTTCTTTTTAGAGGAGGAAATGTAATGAACGGAGTTTTGCTCATGGTTGTGGCCGCGGCGGTGCTCGCCTGCGGCTATCTGGGCTATGGCCGATGGCTGGCCAACAAGTGGGGCGTTGACAAAGAGGCCCTCACGCCGGCCAAGCGCATGAAGGACGGCAACAGCTTCTCGCCCGTCTCCGCCTTCACCGCGTTCTCGCACCAGTTCAGCTCGATCTGCGGTGCCGGCCCTGTCACGGGTACGATCGTCGCCATGGCCTTTGGCTGGCTGCCCGTCGTGCTCTGGGTCCTCGTCGGCGGCATCTTCTTTGGCGCCGTCCACGACTTTGGTGCTCTGTACGCTTCGATGAAGAACAACGGCAAGTCGCTCGCTCAGCTCATCGAGAAGTACATCGGCAAGACCGGCCGTCGTCTGTTCCTGCTGTTCTGCTGGCTGTTCTGCATCATCGTCATCGCCGCCTTCACCGACATGGTCTGCAAGACGTTCATGTTTACCCCGGCCGTTGACGCTTCTGGCGCTGCTACCGGTGCCGTCGACTTCACCAAGTCCTATGCCGCCGGCTGCGCTGGTACCATCTCCATCCTGTTCACTTTCGTCGCTATCGCCTTTGGTTGGGCCCAGAAGAAGTTCAACCTCACCGGCGCTGCCGAGTTCGTCACCGGCGTGGTCCTCATGGTTCTCATGTTCGCCGTCGGTATGCAGTTCCCGGTCTACCTGGATAAGTTCCAGTGGTTCGCCGTCGTCATGGTCTACCTGGTCTTCGCTGGCGCTATGCCCATCCAGATGCTCAAGACCCCGCGTGACTACCTCACTTCCATCATGATGATCGTCATGATCGCCTGCGCTGTCCTCGGCATCGTCGTCCTGGGTGTTCACGGCCAGGCTACGATGACCGCTCCGGTCTTCACTGGCTTCTCTGGTGCCTCCGGCATGATGTTCCCGGTCCTGTTCGTTTCCGTTGCTTGCGGCGCTCTCTCCGGTTTCCACAGCCTCGTTTCTTCCGGTACTTCCTCTAAGCAGGTCGAGAAGGAGCAGGACGCCGTCAAGGTCGGTTACGGCGCTATGGTCGTCGAGTCCTTCGTTGGCATCCTTGCCATCATCGTTGCCGGCATCATGTTCTCCGACATGAACACCGCCGGTACCGGCGCCCTTAACGCCGGCGTCGCTTCCACCCCGTTCCAGATCTTTGCCGCTGGCATCTCCCGCGGTATGCAGGCCTTCGGTGTTGACGGCACGCTCGCAACCGTCTTCATGACCATGAACGTCTCCGCTCTGGCCCTGACCTCGCTCGACGCCGTCGCCCGCATCGCCCGCACCTCGTTCTCCGAGTTCTTTGCCCAGACCAACGACGCCCTGGCCATCGAGTCCAAGGCCGGCTACATGAAGGTCCTCGGCAACCCCTGGTTCGCCACGGTTGTCACCCTGCTTCCCGGTCTCGCTCTCGCCTTTGGCGGCTATGCCAACATCTGGCCGCTCTTTGGTGCTTCCAACCAGCTGCTCGGCGGTATGACCATGATCACCCTCGCCGTGTTCTGCAAGTGCACCGGCCGCAAGGGTTGGATGCTCTACGTGCCCGTTGTCTTCCTGCTCTGCTGCACCTTCACTTCGCTGGTCCAGAGCGCCATGGGCTGCATGACCGCCGTCCAGGCCTACGGCTTCTTCGGCACCATCCCGGCTACCGCCACCACGGCTGCTGTTTCCGTCGCCGCCACCAAGGGCCTGCAGCTCGTCTTTGCCGTCCTGCTGATGGTCCTGGGCCTCATCGTTGCCGTCAACTGCCTCAAGGAGTTCTTCGGCAAGGAGGCCGGTTCCATGCCCGACGAGGAGCCCGAGTGGTCCGAGATGGGCAAGGCCGAGTTCGGCCGCGCCGCTGCCGCCGAGGCCCCTGCCGACGCCGAGGCTGCCAAGGCTTAGCCGATTGGACGGATTGAATCCTCCATCTCTATGACTCGGAAAGACCGGGTCCGCAGAACGCGGGCCCGGTCTTTTTTCATGTGAGAACGGGTGATGCAAGGGCGTCCTCGCAGATGTTTTGCGTGTATAGGCTCACGCGTTGTACCATATAAACGTATATGTGTGCATATGAAAGGGGCCCCGTGGCCAAGACGGTATATTCCGATAACCAACAAAATGTCGATGCTCTGGCTGAGCGTCTGAGCGGACAAACGTCGCTTTCTGCCGAGCGGGCCAAGCTGGTTGCCTACGACCTGCTCTGCCGCAAGGCACTTAAGATCAAGTCGAGCGCGCTGGCACAGATTTTCCGCTCCGTCGATAAGGAATGTGACACCAAGGCGATGCGCGATGAGCTCATCGCGGCAAAGATTGTGACCAAGATCGAGGGCAGCGGCATTAACGGCCGCCCGGCGTTCTATACCATCAATGCTGAGGTTCATGATGCCCAGGAGCAGCCTGTCGAGGATTCCGCTGAGGTGCCTGCTGCGGAAGCAGATGCCCCGCGTGAGCATATCGATACTGACGAGTTGCTCGATGAGCATGTCGTGCGTGCCTTTACCGCCAAGGCGGGCCGAGGCGGCTTTGGCGGGGGCGGCAAGCGCGATGCGCAACGCCGCGCTCAGCAGGAGCGCTTCCGTCGCGCCGTTGCTCAAAAGGATGAGCTTGATACCGAGGCTGTTGAGACTGAGGTTGCTGCCGAGTCGCAGAAGCCCGCGAAGGAGCAAAAGCCCGTGGAGACCCAAGAGCCCAAGCGTCGCCGCGGTGCTCACTTTAAGGCTGCACAGCAGGACGTTGTGCGCGATGCCGAAGAGGCTGCCGAGGTTGCGGACGATTCCGAGAAGCCGGCCAAGAAGGCCTCAGACTCGTGTCGTCCCGGTCGCGGCTTCGCAGGTCGCGCGTACCCTGTAAAGCGTCAGGAGAAGGTCAATCAGGTTCCGGAGGCGCTGGCCGAGAAGGCCGTGAAGCCTGTCGAGTCGGAAGTTCGTGAACAGAAGTCTGTTGATGAGCAGACTGCGTCTGATACGGAGACTCAGGGCCAGCAACCTGCGGTTGAACAGACGGGGGAGGGTACTTCGAGCAAGCATCGCCGTCGTCGTCATCGTGGCGGTCGCAGCTCTAACGCTCAAGATGCCGCCGAGAATGTAGCGCCGCGCGACGGAGATGCGAAGGTGGATGCTCCGATGGGGCAGCCCAAGCGTCAGCCGGCGAAGGAGGGCAAGCCCGAGCGTTCGCAGAAGCAGACGTCTACTTCGAAACGTGAGCGCAATGTCCAAGGCGATTCTAAGCGCAAGTCTCAGAAAAGGCCCGAGTCTGCCGCAGCAGATACGGCCGCCCAGCAGGCTGAGTCGACTACCCATGGCGAGGTTTCGGCGTTTGCCCTGGCCCGCGTTCTGGGCAGGCAGCTGCTCAAGGTTGTCCCCACGCCCACGGCGCTCTCCAAAATTAAGGAGCAGCAGACCCAGATTGTAAGGGTTGAAGGCAAGGACGGTAAAAAGACGCCGCAGCGCGCTCAGCACAACGAGATGTCCAATCGCAAGATTGCCGAGGAAATCGCGATCATCCAGGCTTGGGTCGAGCAAAACCGCGGTGCTGATACTCCGGTTGCCTCGCGCCGCCAGCGCGCCTACCAGATCTTCAATGACGAAAAGGCTTTTGACGGCAAGCATGGCGAGCGCCTGATCAGGCGTATGACCGAAAAGGGCATCAGCATGCAGGCGATCAAGGTCGCTCCCAACCGTCCGGTGCACTTTACGGGCTTCTTTACGCTGGGCGCCGACAAGCCGTTCATTATGGTCGAGAACCTGGATACCTATGACGAGATCGTCAAGCTCCTGCGCGGACGCAAACATGCCAAGCTCTTTGGTACCAAGGTGGGCGGCGTAATCTTTGGCGGCGGCTGCAAGGCGAGCGTCTCACACGCACTGGATGATTATCTGGCCGAGATCGGCTACCGCTTTAACTATGTCTACTACGTGGGCGACATCGATCGAGAGGGTGCGCGTATCGTCGAGCAAGCCCGCAATGCCAACGTCGTTGAGATTCGCCTGCATGCCGGCATGTATCGCGCCATGCTTGCCGAGCATAAGCGTCGCGTGAAGGCCGGCGGCACGTGTGAGCCCGCGGCGGCCAACCAGGGTGTGCCGCAGAACCTGGCGGCGACGATTAAGGATCTGCCCATGGTTACGCGCGTGCAGTTCCGCAACGTGCTGCGTGAGGGCGGACGTATTCCGCAGGAGATTCTGATGACCGCCGACTATCGGGATGGCGACTCGGGAAGCTTCGACCGCATGCTGAACAACTAGATTCCGCCGTTCTACCGAACGGCGGTCTTCTTGACGCTGCGAGGGGCCCTGGCACGGCAATCTGACGTTCAACTTCGGCGGCGCGACCAGAAGGTCAGCGCCGCCTTGTTTCACGTCACCTTGCCATACCAGGACCCCTCTCGCTGTCACGGCCAAAACATCGAGGTCACGTGGCCTTCTTTGCGTGCGGAACTCGCGACAAACTTAATGCCCGGCCCGCCGGGGCCACGCGGCACTTGGTTGTTGCATGCAGCTCGCTTTTCGGAACTGGGCTGATATTTTCTAGATGTAAGGCGCTCTTGGTCCTTTTGGGCTTGGGGCGCCTTCGCGTTTCCTCAGCTCCGCACCCTTGCGGGTTCGAATCCCTCCGCTTGCCCACAAGAAAGCGCCCTGGGCCGTTATAGGCTTAGGGCGCTCAGTTTTAATGGCTGGGACGGAGGGATTCGAACCCCCAACAGCCGGCACCAAAAACCGGAGTTCTACCGTTGAACTACGTCCCAGTATGGGTGTTGCCAAAAGCAACTCGTCTAGTTTACCTAATCTGCGAGGGCATCGCAAACGCCATCGAGTAGGCGTACCGCGAGCGTCTGGGCGTCGCTAGCAGTGAAGGTGCCGTTGTAGCGCGTCATGCCGGTGAGCTCAATGCGGATGCGTGCCGGCTTTTGCTGCGCAGCGACATTGGCGGTGCGGATGCGCTGGGCCAGGTTGTGGCACTCGGCGAGGGCAATCGTGGCGCGCGGTGCGGCGTCGGCGGGCAGCTCGTCGCTTGCGATCTCGAGCACCAGATCAACGTCGGTTGGGACCTCGGAGTCGCAGAGCATCATGCCGCTGTTGTCGGTCGTTGCCGTGGCGATATTCCACATGCGCGACGCAACACTGCGTGCGATGGGGTCCTCGCCGATAACGGCAATCTGGAAGCGCTCGAGCACGTTGGCGGCGCGAGCAAAACCGATGCGGGACTCGGCTTCGGTGACCGAGGGCTTGCCCTCCCACACGTGGTGCAGGCGGTTGATATAGGCGTAGGTATCCTGGAACGCCATGCCATCGGCAAACAGGCCAACATTTTCCTGGAACTGCTGCAGAGCGGCCTCGGTGTGCGGGCCAAAATAACCGTCGTCCTCACCGCAGGCAAAGCCCAAAACGTTGAGCGCTCGCTGCAGGGCCTGAACGTCGGCGCCATGGAAATTGGGCATGCGCAGATAGAGCGTGCGGTCGCCCAGTTTATACGAGGCGTCGACCAGGGCGCTCCAGCAGGGGATATCGACGGCACAGCCAGCGGCAAGGCCGCTATCGAGCCTAAAGGTGCCAACAGCCTGCTCGGTGGTGGCACCAAAGCGCTTGTCGGTGACTTCGGTGGCATCAATCGTGTAGCCGAGCTGCAGGAGACGAGACTGCACGTCCTCGACGGCTGCTCCCTGCATGCCCGTTGTAATAGGTTCCATGAACGAACCCCTTTCGGCGTACCATTCGTACTATTTGAGCGTGTGTCGGATAGACAACGCAAAAGGATGCATAAACATGCACTCAACAGTGTAGCAAGTTGTACCCAAATACGCTGCTGACAGGTTTTATAACCCCCGCTAGTTAAGGCGCTCCACAAAGAAATCTGCCATGGAGAGGAACAGTTCGCGTGCATGTGGGTCGAGCGAAACGTCCTCGATGGCGGCCTTGGCTTTGGCGGTCAGGTCCAGCGCGTAGGCGTGGGCGTAATCGATAGAGCCGGTCTCTCGGAAGATGTCCACGGCACGCGCGAGCTGCGCGGGGTCCTCGGTGCCCGAGGAGAGGATCGCTTCAATCTCGTCGTGATAGCGCTCATCAGACAGGGCATGCACGGCAACGAGTGTGCGCTTACCCTCGGTGATGTCGGTGCGGAAGTCCTTGTTGGCGGCCTCCTTGGTACCGATTAAGTTGAGCAGATCATCTTGGATCTGGAAGGCAAGGCCGGTGTGCAGGCCAAAGGCGCGCAGCGCCTCAATTTGCTCCTCGCTGCCCCCGCCAATGATGGCTCCGGTGGCAAGCGGCGTGGCTCCGCTGTAATACGCGGTCTTGTGCGTTGCCATGTCCAGGTAATCGTCGACCGAGATGTCAAAGCGCCCGTCGCGTACCCAGCCCAAGTCGAGCGCCTGGCCCTCGATGGTGCGGACGATCATCTCGGTGAGCTCGTGGAGTACGCGGAGTTTTACGTTGGGCTCGAGCGTGGGGTCGTCGAGAACCGTCTTGGTGACCATGGTAAGTGCCAGGTCGCCGCAGTTGATGGCAAGCCCCGTGCCCTCGGTGAGGTGCATACAGGGCTTGCCGCGGCGCAGCTGCCCGTTATCGGCGATGTCGTCGTGAATCAGCGCGCCCGACTGGAAATGCTCGATAGCTGCCGCGGCGCTGCGGGCGCTCTCAAAGCTACCGCCCACTGCGGTTGCGGCGAGCATGCAGATAAGCGGGCGGTGGCGCTTGCCGGCGTTGGCCGTAAAAGCCGAGAGCGGCGCGTACAGGTAGCGCTCGATATCGGCAGAGGTCGCCTGTCCGTCAAAGAACGTGGCCAGATAGTCGTTGATCTGGTCAAAGTGCTGGGCTAAAAAGCTGGTAAACGGACTGGACACGGGTTCTCGCATTCTTTCTTAGGTTGCATCGTTGCGGTGTGCAGATACCATATTGCCACATTGGAGTTGCCGGCGCGTCTGTTTTGGCGATTTGGGGAAACGGGACGCGTGCGCGTGCCGGCTGCTTATATAAGCCTAAAGTGCTCGAGCGCCTTGACGACGCCATCTTTGTCGACCGAGTCGGTGATGTAGTCGGCGCGCTTTTTGAGATAGTCCGGCGCATTGCCCATGGCGATACCGACATCGACGGCGTTCATCAGCGAGACGTCATTGCCGGCGTCGCCGATGCCGTATACGGTTCCGTGGTGGGGATCGAGGACGTCGAGTACAGACTGGATGCCCCCGCGCTTCGTGCATTCGCGGGGCGAGATTTCTGTGACCTCGAGCTCGAGCTCGTTAAAGCATAGCAGCGGCTCAAGTGCCTTATCTTGAGCGATGTGGTTGGCGAGCGATGTAGACATCAAGATCTTGTAGGCACTGTAATGTTGCAGCTGCGTGACTGCGTCGCCCAGGGTGCGCGCGTATCCGGGGGCATCGGGGGCATCGGCACTCATGCGCACGACGCCGTTGAGGCCCTCAAAGCGGATGACCTCGCCCGATTGCTCAAGGTAGGGGGCAAGACGCTGCAGCATACTGGGCGTCATCGACAGATCGCGAATTGCGTGTCCGTTGATCTCGGCGTAACCGCCCGCAAGACAGACGATGCCGGTCCAGGGCAGCTCAAGAAGTTTGGGGTGGATGCAGCTCAGGGTGCGTCCCGTGCAGATAAAGGCCATGTTGCCGTTGGCGACAAACTCGCGGATTGCCTGCGAAACCGCCTCGTTGGGATAAGGGGACAGATCGCGCTCGTCTTCGGGAAGCTCCTGGGCAAGTCTGGGATCTTGCCAGGCGAGTGTGCCGTCGATATCGAAGAAGCAGATATCACCGTGCTTGTGGGTTGGGCCGGCGGCAGAGGAGGCCGAGGTGGTGGGCACAAATTCCGGCTCGAGGCCCATGATCTGGTCAAAATGCTCTTTAACGCGGGGAACGGAGATGCCGATGATTACCTGGGCGGTCTTGCCCGTAATGATGAGGCCCTTGGCGCCCACCGCGACAAACGACGCGTTATCTGCAACGATGGAAGGGTCTGCGACCTCGACGCGCAGGCGCGTGGCACAGTTGGTTGCGCCCACAATATTGCCAACACCACCTAAAAGCTGAATTACCCGCTCAGCGAGGATGTGATCTTGATCGGATCGACTATTGACCTCGTCATTGGGAGATTGCTCTTTGGCAAAGCCGCTTTCCGTTAAACGATCGATTGCCGCGCGATTGGCGACATGATTCTCGCGGCCCGGCGTCTTAAGGTCATAGATCAAGATGAGTGCTCGAAAACTAACAAAAAAGATGAGGCTAAAGGCAAGGCCGATACCGAGCGCCAAAAGATAGGCACCGGCATGCGTGCGCATGAGCGGAATAAAGTTGAAGGCTGCCATCTCCATGAGGCCGCCCGAGAAGATGCCGACGATGCCAAAGAGATTCATGGTTGTGGCAAGGCAAGACGATAAGACGGCGTAGAGAAAAAAGAGCCCGGGGTGGGTGAACATAAAGAGAAACTCGAGCGGTTCGGTGACGCCGCAGACCACTGAGGCAACAATGGCGGGAACCAGGATGACCTTGAGGCCAGCGCGGCGCTCGGGCTTTGCGGTGGAGTAGAACGCGGCTGCGATGGCGGGAAGGCCAAAGAGCTTGACCCAGCCGGTGGCGGTAAAACCGGCCCACGGCGCAAGTTCATTAAGGGGGCGCGTGCTATGGGAGAGGATGGGGAGCAAGCTGCTCCACGTGGCGTAGATGCCGTCGTTAATGACCAGGTTGTCGTAGTAGATCGGCATGTAGAGCAGGTGGTGCAGCCCCATGGGCTCGAGCGCTCGCTCCAAAAACACAAAGATGCCCACGCCAAAGGGGCCGACGCTCGTAAGTGCATGGCGCAGCGTTTCGGTCATTGCGTATACGGAGGGCACGATGGCGGCCGAGATAGCGGCAAGGGCAAACACGGCAAAAAAGCTGATGAGGTAGACCAGCGAGGAGCCCGAGAAGGTGCCGAGCCAATCGGGAACCTTGGCATCGTAGAAGCGGTCATGGATGGCGACGACGGTTGCCGATACCACCAGCGGGCCGATAATGCCGGTGTCGAGCGTCTTGATGCCGTCGATGACGGTGATACCGTTGGCGGGGGTCAAAGATGACGGGTACTTAAGCCCAAGGTTGTCTCCGCTCAGCTTAATGATCTCGCTCAAAAAGAAGCAATAGGCAAAATAGGCCACGAGTGCCTCGAGGCAGCAACGTGCCGGTTGCTTTTGGGCAAGGCCGATGGGCAGCGCTACAGCAAAAAGGAGCGGGAGGCGCTTAAAGACCGTCCACGAGCCGCGCTGGATGATGGTCCAAAAAACATACCAAGGGGTTCCGTATACGGCGAGATCGCCGACGATGTCCGCAGTCGTTGCGAGAGCGGAGACGCCGACCATGAGGCCTGATATGGAAAACAGCATGGCGGGCGCGAACATTGCCCCGCCAAAGCGTTGGATTTTTTGCAGCATGTTCTGCCTCCCGAATATCGAGGTGCGTTGCGGGTGGTGAAACGTTTAAACAATGGATTCATTGTAGAGGACCAGACGATTGTTGTGCCGGCAGTTTTGAGCGAAACCGATTTGGGCACGACAGAAACCGTCAACGGTTAAATCCTGTCGCTTTACCGATATTCGGTTTAAACAACTTTAAGAAATGCTATCGTGCCTAGCCGGAAATAAATAATGTAGAGGTGAAACAATGCCAAAAGCGATATACGAAGGAATCTACCGAGAAATACGTTCGCGCATCATTAATGGGACCTATGCGTTTCAGGAGATGCTGCCGACCGAAGCCGAGCTGACCGCGGAGTTTGGCTGCACGCGCAATACCGTTCGACGCGCCTTGAGCATGCTGGCCGATCAGATGTTTGTGCAGCCTATACACGGCAAGGGCGTGCGCGTTATTTGGCTCAAGGGCGAAACCGACATGCTGGGCGCACTCGAGGAAGTCGAGTCGTTTGGCGAATTTGCAAAGCGCAACAATGCCGTTGCATCGACGGACGTTAAGTCTTTTGAACAT
This sequence comes from uncultured Collinsella sp., assembly GCA_900544725.1. GTDB lineage: Bacteria > Actinomycetota > Coriobacteriia > Coriobacteriales > Coriobacteriaceae > Collinsella. The sequence goes on along the minus strand of UQWK01000028.1, from coordinate 15,457 downwards.
TTGATTTGCACTGAGCAACTTTCTCGTCGCCTGGGCTTTAAGGTGGGCGAGGAGCTGATTCGTGTAGTGCGTGTCCGAAGCCTCAACGGCAATGCTCGCCAGGTGGACCACGGCTACTTTTTGGAGTCGATCGCCAAGGGTCTGACGCCCGAGATCGCCGCAAAGTCAATTTACGACTATCTGGAGCACAAACGCGGCGTCAAGGTGATGGCGAGTCGCCGTACGGTGAGCGTCGAGCTTGCCAACGATGAGGACTGCAGTTATCTTGACCTCGGCAAATACAACTGCGTTGCCGTCATGGAGAGCCAGTCGTACACCTCGGACGGCATCTTGTTCGAGGTCACGCATGCCCGCACGCATCCCGAGATCTTCCACTACCGCGTCAACTCCAAGCGATAGCCGGCTAGCTCGCAGCCTGACGAGACTCATGCCCTCAAAGCGAAAACGCCCGGTCAAACCGACGATGCATCGGCTTGACCGGGCGTTTTCTCTGCATTCGATAACAAATAATTGTTTATACAAAACTTGTCAAGTATCAAGTTGAAATTACCGTTCACCGAAGTTTTCCTACCGCTCTAGTAATACTTGTTCAAACAACTAGCCAAATAGCGTATTGTACAAATCAGCAAAAGGGGCAAAGTCCCCGAGCCAATCTCCGAAGGCGGCGACAAAGGGTGTCTCCACGGTGTGAAAGGGTGGATTGTAATGAAGAACGAAATGAGCAGAAGGCAGTTCTTGGGCTTTGCTGGTTCCGCGGCTGCGGTTCTTGGTCTGGGTCTCGTGGGCTGCGGTGGTTCTGCCGGCTCCGGCTCCTCTGCTTCTGGTGACGCTGCTGAGGTCTACTTCCTCCAATTCAAGCCCGAGGTCGACAAGGAGTGGAAGGAGATCGCCAAGGCCTATAAGAAGGAGAAGGGCGTCGAGGTCAAGATCGTGACCGCTGCCTCCAACACCTACGAGGAGAAGCTTAAGTCCGAGATGTCCAAGAGCTCCGCTCCGACCCTGTTCCAGGTCAACGGCCCCACCGGTCTTAAGAACTGGAAGGACTACTGCGCCGACCTGTCCGATACCAAGCTCCGCGGTGAGCTCATTGACGACTCCCTGGCTCTGCAGTCCGATGGCAAGGATCTGGGTATCGACTGGGTCCAGGAGAGCTACGGCATCATCTACAACAAGCAGCTGCTCGAGAAGGCTGGCTACAAGGCCGAGGACATCAACTCCTTCGACAAGCTGAAGGCTTGTGCCGACGACATCCAGGCCCGCAAGGACGAGCTCGGCATTGAGGGCGCCTTCACTTCCGCCGGCATGGATGACTCCTCCAGCTGGCGCTACACCACCCACCTCGCCAACCTCCCGCTCTACTACGAGTTCGAGAAGGAGCACAACCAGGAGGACGACGAGATCAAGGGCGAGTATCTCGACAACTTTAAGCAGATCTTCGACCTGTATATCACCGACTCCACCTGCGATCCTTCGCAGCTTGCCTCCAAGACCGGTGACGACGCCACCAACGAGTTCGCAACCGGCAAGGCCGTCTTCTATCAGAACGGCTCTTGGGCCTACGCTGACCTCACCAAGGCCGGTATGACCGACGACCAGCTCGGCATGCTGCCGATCTACATCGGCGTCGACGGCGAGGAGAACCAGGGCCTGTGCTCCGGCGGCGAGAACTACTGGTGCGTGAGCTCCCAGGCTTCCGAGGATGCTCAGAAGGCCACCGAGGACTTCATGTATTGGTGCGTCACTTCTGACACCGCCACCAGCATCATCGCTGACAAGATGGGTCTGACTGCCCCGTTCAAGAGCGCCAAGGAAACCACCAACGTCTTCTCGCAGCAGGCCGTTGCCATGGCCAAGGACGGCAAGAAGACCGTTGCTTGGGACTTCGTCTACATCCCCTCTGAGGAGTGGAAGAAGAACCTCAAGCAGGCTCTCATTGCTTATGCTGCCGACAACACCAAGTGGGACGGCGTCAAGAACGCCTTCGTCGATGGCTGGAAGACCGAGAAGGCTGCTTCCGAGTAAGCAGTTGCTGCCCAAGCTATCTGATTAGCGACAGGGGGCGGGCAGACGTAGGTTTGCCCGCCCCCTGCATATTGAAAGGACCCTTCTATGGGCAAAGCACTCAAGCGCTGGTGGCCGCTCTTTATGCTGCCCACGTGCCTGGCGTTTATGATCGGGTTCGTGATCCCCTTTATCCAGGGTTTCTATCTCTCGTTCTGCCAGTTTATTACCATCAACAACGCGCACTTTGTCGGTATCGAGAACTACGTGCGCGCATTGTCCGATCCGCAGTTTGCCACGTCGTTCTTCTTTACGGTGGCGTTTGCCTTCCTGTCGACGGTGCTCATCAACGTGATCGCCCTCGCCATTGCGCAGGCGCTCACCCGCAAGGCGCTCAAGGGCACTAACATCTTCCGTACGATCTTCTTCATGCCTAACCTGATCGGCGGCATCGTGCTGGGCTACATTTGGCAGATTCTGATCAACTGCCTGCTCTCCAACATCGGCGCCGACCTTATTGCCCTTAACTCCGCTGCCGGCTTCTGGGGCCTTATCATCCTGACCCTGTGGCAGCAGGTCGGCTACATGATGATCATCTACATCGCCGGTCTGCAGTCCATTCCGTCCGACTACATCGAGGCCGCCAAGGTTGACGGTGCCACGGCATGGCAGACGTTCTGGAAGGTTAAGATCCCCAATCTGATGCCGACGATTACCATCTGCCTGTTCCTGTCCATCACCAACGGCTTTAAGCTGTTCGACCAGAACCTCGCCCTTACCGGCGGCGCTCCCGCACACTCCACCGAGATGCTCGCCCTGAACATCTACAACACGTTCTACTCGCGTGCCGGCATCGCATGGCAGGGCATTGGCCAGGCCAAGGCAGTCATCTTCTGTATCCTGGTCGTCGCTATTTCCATGATCCAGCTTAAGGCCACGAGGTCCAAGGAGGTGCAGCAGTAATGAAACGCGATAAGGCTATTAACCGCGCGCTCTCGATTTTCTTTACGATCCTGTCGCTCGCGTGGATCTACCCCGTGTTCATGATTGCGCTCAATTCCTTTAAAAAGGGAACAGCAATCAGCACCACCACGGCATTCGATTTGCTCACGCCCGAGACGTTCAACGGTCTCGCAAACTACGTGCACGCTCTTAACGAGCAGGGCTTTGCCTCGGCGTTTATGTACTCGCTCATCATCACGGTCACGTCGGTCGTTCTGATTTTGGTGTGCTGCTCCATGTGCGCTTGGTACGTAGTGCGCGTCAACAGCAAGATTTCGAACTTTTTCTATTACCTGTTCGTCTTCTCGATGGTCGTGCCTTTCCAGATGCTCATGTTCACGCTGTCCAATTTGGCGGACCGCATCGGCTTCAACACGCCGTTCAACATCTGCTTTATCTACCTTGGCTTTGGCGCGGGCCTGGCGGTCTTTATGTTCGCCGGCTTTGTAAAGAACATCCCGCTCGAGATCGAAGAGGCGGCCATGATTGATGGCTGCAACCCGGTCCAGGTGTTCTTTAAGATCGTTCTCCCCATCATGAAGCCCACCTATCTTTCGGTCGGCATCCTCGAGACCATGTGGGTCTGGAACGACTACCTGCTGCCCTACCTTACGCTCGACTCCACCAAGTACAAGACCATTCCTATCTTGATCCAGTACTTCCGCGGCGGCTACGGCCACGTCGAGCTCGGCCCCATGATGGCCTGCATCATGATGGTCGTTGTCCCCATCGTCATCATGTACATCCTCTGCCAGAAATACATCATCGACGGCGTGGTGGCAGGTGCGGTCAAGGGCTGATGCCGTAACTGTTTTGCAAGTTTTAGCGGCGCCCCTCAGCGCGGCGCCGCGTATCGAAAGGTAGAGACATGGCCGAGATCGTTCTCAAACATGTTCAGAAGGTGTATCCCAACAACGAGTCCAAAAAGAAGGGCTTCTTTGGAAAAAAGAAGAAGACCGAGGAGAAGAAGCACAACCTCAAGGTTACCGAAGACGGCGTGCTCGCGGTGGAGGACTTTAACCTCACCGTGCATGACCAGGAGTTCATCGTTCTCGTTGGCCCCTCTGGCTGCGGTAAGTCCACGACGATGCGCATGGTCGCTGGCCTAGAGGACATCACCTCGGGTGATGTGCTCATCGACGGCAAGCGCGTCAACGACGTGGCACCCAAGGACCGCGACATCGCCATGGTGTTCCAGAGCTACGCTCTGTACCCCAACATGACGGTATACGAGAACATGGCGTTTACGCTTGAGCTCAAGAAAGTCCCCAAAGACGAGATCGACCGCAAGGTTCGCTCCGCTGCCGAGATCTTGGGTATCACCGAGTACCTCGACCGTAAGCCTAAGGCGCTTTCGGGCGGCCAGCGCCAGCGCGTCGCCATCGGCCGCGCCATCGTGCGCGACCCCAAGGTCTTCCTGATGGACGAGCCGCTGTCCAACCTGGACGCCAAGCTGCGTAACCAGATGCGTGCCGAGCTCATCAAGCTGCGCCACGAGATCAAGGGTACGTTCATCTACGTCACCCACGACCAGACCGAGGCCATGACCCTCGGCGATCGCATCGTGGTCATGAAGGACGGCGTCGTCCAGCAGATCGCCACCCCGCAGGAAGTCTTCAACCATCCCGCGAACATCTTCGTTGCCGGCTTTATCGGCGTGCCGCAGATGAACTTCTTCGATGCCCAGCTGGTGCGCTCGGGCAACGGCTTTACCGTCAAGACCGAGGATATGAACGTGGCGCTCGCCCCCGAGACCTGCGCTCAGCTTGCCCTCAACTGGGACGGCGGCGACGTGAAGGAGATTACGGCCGGCGTGCGTCCCGAGCAGATCCTGCTTGCTGAAAAGGGCGAGGAGGGTGCGCTCCAGGGCACCGTCGAGGTGACCGAGCTCATGGGCTCGACCGAGCATGTCCACGTGACCGCTCCCGATGGCCAGTTTGTCCTGATTATACCCGTCGTCGACCTCGAGGCCAAGGGCGCGCTCAAGGCGGGCGACACCATCTGGTTCAAGTTCGAGAAGAACGCGACCCATCTCTTCGATAAGGTCTCCGGCAAGAACCTTATCTAGGCCCGGTGCATCCAGGCCCTCCTTTTGGGCGACTGCGGCTTTGCCATCCTTTTGCCGTGGTCACATATAAGGCTCCCCTCCCGTCCACTGGGCGAGAGGGGAGCCTTTCTTTGTGTTGGGGTTGTCCATCTACCAGTTTGTCTTGATCTGTAACAGGAGGAGGGCCAAAGTCGGTCTAGATGTTACAGATCGAGACAGCGCCGAGCTGCCTTTCCTTTTATCTCGATCTGTAACACGAAGGACTGATTTCGGCAGTTACCCGTTACAGATCGAGATCTTTTTAGCCGCCTTGCCCGTCTGTCTCATTCTGTAACAGGTGGACCCAATTCCAGCGGTTATCTGTTACAGATCGAGATTGTTTGGCCGAGGCGGCTCACAGGGGCAACGCACGGGCACAAAAAAGGAGCCGTGTTGCCACGACTCCGTTCCTCAAGAGGATGGGTAAGGGGAATGGGTTAGTCCAGGTGCCAGATCTCGTCGTTGTACTGGGAGATCGTGCGGTCGGACGAGAAGGTGCCTGCGTTGGCGATGTTGATCAGCGCCTTGCGCATCCAGGCATCCTGGTCCTCGTAGTCGGCCAGCACGCGCTCCTTGGTCTGGATGTACTCTTCAATGTCGAGCAGGGCCATAAACCAGTCCTTGCCCTTAATGTCGTCGTGCAGGCGCTGCAGGCGCTCGGCGTTGCCGGTCGCCATAAAGGCCGGGTTGGTGATGGAGTCCACCAGCAGCTTGATGCCGGGCTTGCGGTAGAGCGCGCCGGCGTCATAGGTGCCGTCGGCATAGAGCTGCTCGACCTGCTTGGACGAGGCACCAAAGGTGTAGATGTTCTCGTCGCCGACGAGCTCGGCGATCTCGACATTGGCGCCGTCGAGCGTGCACAGGGTTAAAGCGCCGTTGAGCATGAATTTCATGTTGGAGGTGCCGCTCGCCTCCTTGGAGGCCAGGCTGATCTGCTCGGAGATGTCAGCAGCGGGGATCACGCGCTCGGCAGCGGTGACGTTGTAGTTCTCGATCATGACAACCTGCAGGTAGGGAGCCACGTCGGGGTCGTTTGCAATCCACTGGGACAGCGTCAGGATCAGGTGAATGATGTCTTGGGCGATGGTGTAGGCAGGGGCCGCCTTGCCGCCAAAGATGATGGTGACGGGGTGCTTAGGCTTATTGCCGTTCTTGATGTCGAGATACTTCCAGATGATGTAGAGCGCGAGCATCTGCTGGCGCTTGTACTCGTGGATACGCTTGACCTGAACGTCGATGATGGCGTTGGAGGGAATGGTCACGCCCTGCTCGAGCGCCATAAACTCGCGCATGATGGCCTTGGCCTCGGCCTTGGTGGCGGCCAGGCGCTCAAGAACATCTTTGTCGTCAACGAACTTGGCGAGTTTGCTCAGATCGCCGGTGCTGCGCCAATCGGTGCCGATCACATCGTCGAGCAGGCTGGCAAGCGCGGGGTTGGCTCCCTGGATCCAGCGGCGGAAGGTGATGCCGTTGGTCTTGTTGGAGAACTTCTCGGGATAGATCTCGTAGAACGGGTGAAGCTCGGTGTCCTCCAGGATCTTGGTGTGCAGCGCAGCGACGCCGTTGATGGAGAAGCCAAAGTGGATGTCCATGTGGGCCATGTGTACGGTGTCGTATTCGTCGATGATGGCGACGCGTGGGTCGTCGTGCTCGGCCTTGGCGATCTCATCGAGCTTGACGATAATATCGGCGATGGCAGGGGAGACCTTCTGCAGGCTGGTGAGCGGCCACTTCTCGAGCGCCTCGGCAAGGATCGTGTGGTTGGTGTAGGCGACCATGGAGCGTACGATGGTCACGGCCTCGTCAAACTCAATGTCGTGCTCGGTGGTGAGCAGGCGGATGAGCTCGGGAATGACCATGGTGGGGTGCGTGTCGTTGATCTGGACCACGGCGTAGTCGGCCAGATCGTGCAGGTTGCTGCCGCGCTCGACGGCCTCGTCGATGAGGAGCTGGGCGGCATTGCTCACCATGAAGTATTCCTGGTAGATGCGAAGCAGGCGGCCCTGCTCGTCGGAATCATCCGGATAGAGGAACAAGGTGAGGTTCTTGGCGATTTCGGTCTTGTCGAAGTCGATGGAGCTGCCGGGGACCAGGCCGTCGTCGACACTTGCCAGGTCGAACAGGCGCAGGCGGTTTTTGGTGGGCTGGCCGTAACCGGGCACATCGATGTTGACGAGCTTGGAGGTAACGGCAAAGTCGCCGAACTCAACAGTGTAGGAGCGGTCGTCATCGATCAGGATGTCCTGCTCGCCGAGCCACTCGTCGGGGACGGCCTTCTGCTGGTTGCCGACAAAGCGCTGGCGGAACAGGCCGTAATGGTAGTTGAGGCCCACGCCGTCGCCGGTAAGGCCCAGCGTGGCGATGGAATCCAAGAAGCATGCGGCCAGACGGCCCAGGCCGCCGTTGCCGAGCGAAGGCTCGACCTCAAACTCCTCGATCTTGTTGAGGTCGTGGCCTGCGGCGACGAGCTGGTCCTTAACCTCGTCATAGATGCCGAGGTCGATCATATTGTTGATGAGCAGCTTGCCGATCAAAAATTCGGCAGAGATGTAGTAGAGCTTTTTCTTGCCGTTGTTGAGCGGACAGGCGGCAGAGCGCTCCTGCACGAGCTTGACCAGCAGCTTATAAATACGACGGTCATCGAGTTGCTCGAGCGAAGTTCCAAAGGACTGCTCGGCGAGTTCCATGAGGTTAATTTGGGGCATGTTTTCTCCTGTGATGGGTTGTTTCATGTCTGCAATTCATAAGAAGCCCGCGCGAGGGATTGGAAGTGGCCTCGCGCGGGGAAAACGGACGCGTCCGCACGGTGGGGTAGAGTCGGGCGCGGTGGCTCCTATTGGGGAAGCTCAATTTCGGCTTCCGACGGGATGCGGAAGTAGGTTTCGGTCCAGCCGGTGAGCTTGTGCTCGAGCTCGCGGGTGATGGCGCCATCGAGCATGCGCCAAGTCCAGTTGCCGCCCAGGGTGGCGGGGGTGTTGATGCGTGCCTCGTTGCCCAGATTGAGCAGGTCTTGCATGGTGTAGATGCAGGTATCGCTCACGCTGGCGGCGATGGTGCGGTTGAGTGCATCGGCCATGGGTTCGCCGGCCTGCTGGTGGGTGTACAGGGCCGCCTGCTCGCGCTGACGCGGGGTGGCCGTTCCCTCAAACCAACCGCGCGCCGTCTCGTTGTCGTGGGTGCCCACATAGGCGACGGTGTTGGCGATGTAATTATGCGGCAGGTAGTACGAGTTGGTGCCCTCAAAGGCGAACTGCAAGATCTTCATGCCGGGGAAGCCCGAGTTGTCGCGCATGTCGATGACGCCGGGGGTTAGGAAGCCCAGGTCTTCGGCGATGATGGGCAGCGTGCCGAGCTTTTCCTCGAGCGTCTTGAAGAACTTGAGGCCGGGGCCCTGCGTCCACGAACCGTAGGACGAATCGGGTGAGGAGAACGGCACTTCCCAATAGGCCTCGAAGCCGCGGAAGTGATCCAGGCGGATGACATCGTACATGTCGAGGGCGGCGCGGATGCGGCCCTCCCACCAGGAGAAACCGTCGGCCTCCATGGCGTCCCAGTCATAGATGGGATTGCCCCAGTACTGGCCGGTGGCAGAGAACTGATCGGGCGGCGTGCCAGCGACACTCACAGGATTACCGGCGGCGTCGATCTTAAAGAGCTCGGGCGTAGCCCACATCTCGACGGAGTCGCGCGAGACATAGATGGGCAGGTCGCCGATGATAAGGATGTCGCGCTCGTTGGCATAGGCCTTGAGGCGGCTCCACTGGCGATCGAAGAAGTACTGCGTCATCTGGTGATACAGCATGCGCTCGGGATGGTCGGCGCAAACCTTGCTGCTGGCGCCGCCGCGGCAGCGAAGCTCCTCGTGCCACTCCCAAAACGCCCTAAGGCCGCACTCCTCCTTAACGGTCATAAACTCGCAGTAGGGGATGAGCCAGTCCTCGTTGGCCTGGATAAAGTCATCAAAGTCTGCAGGCTTGTTAGTCGCAAAGCGCTGGGCGGCACGGTCGAGAATCTGACGGCGACCGCCAAAGATAGCGCCGTAGTCGACGTTGGTGGGGTCAGACCCCAGATACACGCCGTCGATATCGCGCTGCTCTAGATAGCCAGCTTCGATAAGCTCGGCAAAGTCGATAAAGTTGGGGTTGCCTGCGCGGGCCGAGAACGACTGATAGGGCGAATCGCCATAGCTCGTCGTCGTAAGGGGCAGAATCTGCCAGTAATGTTGTTTGCACGAGGCGAGAAAATCGACGAAGTCGTAGGCGTTCCGGCCAAAGCCGCCGATGCCGTAAGGCCCGGGCAATGACGAAACGGGCATCAGAACACCGCTTGCACGCTCCATGGATGCACTCACCGTCCTTTTGAATAAGGGGCTGCGCCGTAGATGGATAGACGGCTCGTCCCGAGTTTCCATTTCTATTGTCCCTATTGTAGAACATGTTGTTTAAACATGTATATAGAGAATGAAAAAGTTGCCGAATTTCGGTGAATGGTAGTGCGCCATAAAGACGATATGAGCAGAACAATGTGAGCCCCTGCTTCGTATCGTCTTTTGATTCGTGGGCCAAGGCTGACAATGGTCGTCGTCATTAAAATCCGGCAGCCAGCCAGGTTGCCACAATGCGAGACTGGCTCACAATGCCACATGTTGCCTCTATTGGCCTTGAGGTGCACGCCCGCAGCATCAAAGGATGCGCCTTCAATCCGTTCACGGGCGAGATCGGCGGGAAGCCCCTTCTCCTACGACCCCGCCTCCGTCGCCGACTCGATCCTTTCTATCGAGTCGCCCGGGGCAGTCTACGAGTCCGGCGTCACCGGCTTTCCCTTCTGCAGGGAGCCGCGCTGCCTCGGCGTGGACTGCGTCATCGGCGCGGTCTCCAAGATGCAGAGGCCCGCGGCCGACAAGCGACGCAAGACCGACAAGCGCGACGCCGAGTTTTCGGCCAAGCAGCTCGCACTGCACGAAATCGTCGAGGTCCACGTCCCCGACTGCGAGTGCGAGGGCGCCAGGGACCTCTCCCAGGCCCCCGCCGATGCCCGGGAGAGGTTACCGTGTTACCGTCAAGCAGCGCCTCTCCAAGTACCTGCCCAGGAATGGGCAGTGCCACCCCGGCGGAGACGACCAGAGAAGGAGGCTCGGGACGTGGACCAGGGCGCACTGGGCCTGGATCGAAGCCGCGGAGATGGCCGACCCCACGGCCCAGCAGACCCTCGACTGCTATAAGGAGCGCGTCAAGCGGGCGGTAGACGAGAAGAAGGACCTGGAATCCAAGGTGGAGTCCCAGTCGGAACAGCCCCGATGGAAGCCGACGATGGACGTGCTCAGCTGCATGAAGGGCATCGACGTCGTCATCTCCGCTGTTAGTGTTAGTGTATTTTTCACCGTTCAGTTTAATGCTACCACTGACAGTTGAAACGCCTGTGGAAGGGATAGCCTTGTTGGACGGGGACTATTCGTGATAGTATCGCGCCGCAACATCGAGGCGCGAATCGCCCATGTGGTGGCAGTGCGAGTTTCGTGAGGTGTGGTGTGGACGGGACGCAGCGTTTTATGGGTCTGGCCGGTCCGACTGGTGTGCAGTTCTGTCGGGCCGGCCGAGATTGGTGAAGAGATCGCGTTGTTGAATGAGCGAATTTTACAAGCAGCTCTTCAAGGCGCTCTGGGCGTTGGCTAGGGCTGCGCAGTCAATCGCATGCAGCGATAGGCGAGGTGATTGCTCGATGGGTTGGCGACTAGTTTTGTGCCGTACTTGCCTCGGTGCCGTCGTTATCTGCCGAGTACCAGAATGCGTAGGCCGCAACGACGGCATCGTAGACGGCTGCAACTACGTTATCCACGACGGCTGCGAAGTTGACTACAACGGGAATGGGGCCGGTTTTGGAATCCATCTTCTCTACTTCTGGGGTCTCGTACATGGGAACATCTCCTTAGAGTTGGGACAGGACGCTCAGGTCGCCTAGATCGTCATCGATTAGGTCGATATAGAGGTCGCCGTCCATATTGATGTCTGCAATCAACGATGAGATCTCTTCCATCTCGTCAATCGAGTGCATGCGATTGGCCAACGCGGTAATAACGGGTTTATCCCAAACGGTTGCCATTCCGGCATCGTAGTATTCCTGAAGACTGTGTTTGCGAACGTTTCCAATGATGAGAGGTATATAGGGGGATACGACGATATCGCCATTGGCGTGGATGGCCACTTGGTCAAATTGCATCTGCAGCTGGGGGAATCTGACCAAGTGGTCGATGGGGTCGCCCCACTCAAACATGAAGTAGCCTCGATAGCCTGGATCGTATCGAAGGTCGTTGATCGTGTTGACCAACCGACGGTATTGATTATTTGAAGGGCGAATTGTGCGGTTTTTTCGGGCTCTGCCGAGGAGCATAAGTGGCTGACTCGAAGGTCAATTCGGTCGGTCCTGCTCGACGATTTCAGCTTGTCCCGGAGCATCGTGCAAACTGGTTTGAAATCGTCGACATTAAATGATGTTGGACAAAAGGCAATCGAAAGGTGCAGCGAAGTTTCGTTCAGCGTGATATCGATGGCGTCTAGTACCCGGTCGTATAGCCCCGGGAACCCCCGCATATGTTCATGAGAATCACGTAGGCCATCGAGGCTAAACTGTATGCCGTTTAAACCGGTATGTTCGAGCTCATGCAAAGTAATTGAGCTTGCGAGCAGTCCGTTTGACACGAGGTTGCATTTGACGCCAGATGCGCTGAGCCGCCGCAAGGATTCGATGACAAGGAATGGACTGGAGTGATGGCGATGTCGGACGTTGTGGTTCCAATGGTGGGGTCATGCCTGCTGCTGGTGTTCGGAATAATGATATATCGAGGCAAGCTCACGGGATTGCTTGCCGGAATGTCATTGCTATCGGGAGAGCGTTTAGAGGAGGCAAAGCGGACGGCCGAGTCTCTAGGCGCAAACCGAGTGGTGGGGGCGTCTGTAGTTTTCTCCGCAATATGCCTTTTTCTCTCGTCCCTTTTTCCGGACAAAAGGGCTATTCTCGGCCTGATGGTGGCTGCCGTTATAATCGCCGCGCTTGCCTATGCAAATAGGGGGCCTATTCGTATGTATATAAAGGTGAAATGGAATCCTGGGCACCGCAGCCCGAGATAGTGTCTTGAGCAAGGATTAACAACAAGGGATATATGGGAGCGATTAAGCGGCGAACATATTCAGTTTTGGATAAAAGGCCGCTTGATGGGAGCTGGCATGTTTAAGAAGACGGTTCACGAGTTGTTTCGGTGTAAAGGGCCACGGCTTTTCGTGATTCTCATGCTGGTTAATTTCGCTCTCTCGTGCATCATGCCCGCCTTAAACGGTGGGTTTGTAGACTTTCTCGTGACGAATAGGGACCCATCTCGCGTCGTATGGTTTGCGGCCTTTGTTGCGGGCATAGGGATATCGGCCTCCTTCATGTCGCATGCGATGGGCGTGAACGTATCGCGCGTCATCTTGGAGATGACGACGAGACTGATGGGGACCACGTGTGAGTCGTTTGAACGGGGGCCCCTGGAAAAGGGGGAGCAGGCGGATCCATCCTATACAACGCAGAGGGTGTATGCGGATTCGAATGCGGTGTCATCGTTTGTCGTGAACAACTTCCTGACGATCGGGCTTAACGTCGTTCTGGTTGTGTTGATATGCATCATCCTGTTTTCGATCAATCCGGTGTTCCTGGTGTTAAGTGCATGTTCGCTTGTTGCGTACTTCATTTTATTCAGGGCGTTGAAAAAGCCGCTGTACAACAGCTCGCTTGCGAACAAGGAGGGGTTGAGCAAGCTTTTCGCGTCCGTGAGCGGCGAGCTGTCGCAGTTGTTTGACATTAAGTGCGATGGCGCATATGACCAGAGCGCTCGGACGCTCAAAGGGGTATTCGAGGGGTACTACCCGATTTACATGAAAGCAAGTAGGGTCTCGAATCTGGCCACCTCGAGCGACGGCCTGATCTCATCTGTGTTCCGGGGAGCGTTGCTTGTGATCTCCGGAATGGAAATATTAAGCGGAAGAATGAGCATTGGCGAGTTCACAATGGTGAACTCGTATTACTCGATGGCGTTCGGATGCTTCAAATATTATTTGAATTATTTCAAATCGTATCAGGACGCAAGGGCCTCGTTCGACCGATTGGGGGCTCTGACGGAGGACGCCGAGGACCGCGGCACCCTCACGGTTGGGCACGTGGAGAGCATATCGTTGTCCAACATCGCGTACCGATACGCGGGAAAGCCCTACTTGTACCGCGATCTCTCCGTGGACGTCGAGAGGGGGAAACCTATGCCATTACCGGGCCGAACGGATGCGGCAAAAGCACGTTTCTGAAGGTGCTTCTTGGACTATATTCTGCTGGGGGACATCGGGCTTTGGGGTCGGTGCCATATGAAGAGCTCGATATGGAGACGATCCGACATGACCTGTTTGCGGTGTGCCCGCAAAAGCTCTTTATTCCGAATGAAACGGTGGAACACTATCTTGAGAGGGCATCGATTCGGGGAACGGGCGAGCATCTCTGCGAGCTTGTGCCGAGTTTCTGCCGAACCGTCGAATCGTTAAAAGGTAAGAATTGTAGGGACCTTTCTGGTGGAGAGTATCGGAAGCTAAGGATAATCTCAGCACTTTGCAGGCAACCGGAAGTGCTTGTGTTTGACGAGCCGACGAATGATTTAGACGAAGAAAGCCGTCGGGAGTTCACGGAGTATGTCTCTCGAAACCCCTTTAATCAGCTAATTCTTGTTGTAAGCCACGATCAGGATTTGATTTTGGCATGCGATAAGAAACTGGATTTGAATTTCGACTCGAAAGATGGGCAATGCTGATGAGAAACGCTTGGAGTTCGGGATTGCGCGGCGTGAAGCGACCCTCTTCTTATCGAGTTCGTTACAATGTAGGAAAAACAGTAAGTAAGAAGACCTCTGATTGCTTTAGGAGGAGCTGTGGTGAATAGCGCCCAGAAGATCGATAAGTCCATCCAGAAGATGTTGACTCTCGGAAGAAGGCTTGGGATTCTGTTTACGGCGCTGTTTATAGCGGTGTGTTGCTGTTCGGTGGTGGTGGTTATTTCCATTGGGCTTATGGCTGCTCAAGGAAACCTATATGATCCATCAAAGACGGTTTCCGTAGTGGTTCCTTTGATGTATCTTCTGATTTCCGGAGGGGCCACATGGACCCTGCGGGGAATCAGCATGGACATGGCTCATGGCGAATCGCCCTTTACCCTTTCGCATGCTCGAAGAATCTCGATTATCGGGTGGCTGTTTGTTGCAGCAGCAATAGGTGACCTCTTGTTTTCTCCGGGGTTTCTTTCGATAGTGATTGGCCCCTTCGACTTGCTGGGGAACGCCTATTCGATGTTTGAAAACCTGGCCCTGCCCATAGATATTGGTGCTGTGCTGGGGGCCGTTTGCTGCTTCTCGATTTCTGCGATATGGCGCTACGGAGCTCTGCTTCAAGACCAGACCGAGGATTTGGTGTGAGGGGCGGCATGGACTATCTGATTATTGAGCTTGAAAGCTTATTGCTTCGACGCGGAAAGACGAGTACGGATATCATTCGGGCGACCGGGCACACACCGGCAAGTATCTCAAAAATACGAAATGGCAAGGTGAAGGCAATTAGGTTAAAGACATTGCTGGATATTTGCGTAGAGCTTGATTGCCAGCCTGGCGATCTTATTAAGCGCGTCAACGAAAGAGAACTTGAGGAACTGGCGACGCGGCGCGCCCGCAACGCGCTGAGCAGGGCGACCGCGACGGGTGATGACCCGGTCCTGGAGTCAGATCATGTTTACGTGGTCGATCTTAGAGACGACTGAGGCTGGAGAATAAAAAAGTATTGAGCAGGTGCAGCCCGTGAAAACAACGGTTTTCACGGGCTGTTCATTCAACGTCCTGCAGTGGCCTGTATTTCTCGCCGCGTCACTGGGGAACGAGAGAGTCATTTCCTGTGCTGGATGCAGGGGGGTGCTTACCTTGTGTAATATATAAATAAGCTTATATTGAAATATGATACATATCGAATTAGAATAACATTATCAATTCGGTATGCAAGGAAAGGAGGGAGAGATGGATTGGATTAACGAGCCGGAGGAAGGCGTTGCACCCGCGTGCGGCAACTGCTTCTTCTACGCGCACGGGGGATGCACGAAGAGGTGCCCCAATCAGTCCTGCACGTTCCGTTTCTAGGGGGCAGAGATGAACTGGCTTTCTACCGCGAAAGGAGGGGAATGAAATGGAATGGATTACCGAGCCGTCAGCCGGGGCTGAGCCCATGTGCAACAATTGCTTCTTTTACGCGCACGGCAGCTGCAGCACCAAGTGTTCTTCACAGGAGTGCACTATCCGCTTTTAGCGGATAGTGCACG
>UQWK01000027.1 GCA_900544725.1 uncultured Collinsella sp. | reverse complement strand
GTCTGACTACGAATCAGAACGTCATAGGTTCGAATCCTATACGCCGCACCAATCGAACTTAAAGCCTCCGGCAACGGGGGCTTTTCTTTTAGGCGGACACTGCATGGATTCGAACCTCGGTCGAGGCGTGAGCGTGAAGCGGACGCGGAGCGTCCGTAGCGAGCGGGCGAGTCCGCCGGCAGGCGGGCGAAGCCGGTGCGGATCCGCACGACAACTTAATCAGCGCTTCGTAAAAATTTTCCAAATTGTTGCTTGACCCATCGAGGGCTCACGTGCATAATAATCCGTGCGTTGCGGCGTTACCTCAGCTGGATAGAGGGTCTGACTACGAATCAGAACGTCATAGGTTCGAATCCTATACGCCGCACCATTTGAGATTAAAGCTCCCGGCAACGGGGGCTTTTCTTATATGGGAGCATTGCGGAGATTCGAACCTCGGTCGAAGCCGGAGCGGATGTGCGGAATCCTATACGCCGCACCAATAGATTTTAAAGCTCCCAGCAACGACTGCTCTTTTATATCGCGATGCACCGAAGATCGTGCCAAGTCCTCCAAATGAGTAAAAAGCAAATTCAATAACTTTTTTTGAAAATACGCTTGACCATTATTCAGTCCATGTGCATAATAATCAACAAGTCGCGGCGTTACCTCAGCTGGATAGAGGGTCTGACTACGAATCAGAACGTCATAGGTTCGAATCCTATACGCCGCACCATTTGAGATTAAAGCTCCCGGCAACGGGGGCTTTTCTTTTACGTAAGCACCGCATGGATTCGAACCTCGGTCGAGGCGCGGGCGTAAAGAAAACGCGGAGCGTTTTTAGCCCGCGGGCGAGTCCGCCGGCAGGCGGGCGAAGCCGGTGCGGATCCGCGCAGCGGATGCGCGGAATCCTATACGCCGCACCAATTGAAATTGAAAGCCTCCGGCAACGGGGGCTTTTCTTTTCGTAAGCACCGCATGGATTCGAACCTCGGTCAAAGGGGGCTATTTCTCATCGACTCGTGTAAGATTTCGAGTATGCGCCTCGGTGAGCCCGTGGCGCGCTCTTTCTTTAGACGACCGATCAGGGTGATATTTCGTGGCAGAGCGTCCGACATACAAGCTCAGGTTTCTCGATCCCAAAAAGCGCTTTCCGGCCATGCCCGAGCAGCCTGCGGGACGCTCATATGGCGTGGTTTGGAAGCTCTTTGGCGAGGACCCGCATGAATCATGCTATGTCGTCGAATTTGTTGGCAAAAGCCATGTGTCGCTTTTGGGCTACGTGTGCGTTTCGGGTGAGGTCTATAAGGTGGACCGTCCCGTTAACGAGGTATCGCTGCCCGACGATCCCGACATGCAACTGATTCTTGACAAGTCTGATTCCAACATCGGTGAGATTGCGGTCAGGGGTACCGATGGGACGATGCACTCCCGGGCGCGAGTCATCGGCTCTCCCGAAGGCGCCATGCGCGAACAATCCGATCGCGAGACGTGGAATTCGACGCGCGGCCTTCGCTACGGCGAGTTTATGGCCTCGATGTTCTTGCGCTACGTGATATTCGCCGATTCTGAAAACGCTGTCTCAGACACGGCGGACGGTGATGGACTCGACCAAGGCATGAAAAATGCCGTCGACAAGATCAAACTTGTAAAACTCCCCGAGCCGGTTGAGGTGCTGCTGGGTTTTGATTCCACACCGCTGCCCGATGCAATCGAAACGTTGCTCTACCGCATTGACCATACAGATAATCCAAGTGGCATTGAGCGCTATGCCGCCGCTTTGATGGGCGAAGTTAATCTGCCTCGCCTGCGCACCATCGCGGCCAAAACCGAAATGAGCCTGGCGCGCATCGATCGCTCGAGGCTCTTCTATCTCAATTTTGACCGTAGCCTGCTGGACCAGGACGAGATCGATACCCTGCTTGCCGTCGAGTGCCGCCTGAACCGCCTATCGGGCATTCTTGAGCGTATTGGGGCAGGGTTGGGCCCCGTTGCCTCGTCGCCAAGCTTTGAGGGCTGCTCGCTCTTTGACCTATGGCATATCAGCAAGACGACAAACGACGTTCCTCGCCTGCTCGAAACGCTGTCGAATGACAACCCGTGGGCCAAACCGGGGACGGTTGCGTGCCAGCCGGGTGGCGAGTGGGACGTTCGCACCCGCTTTGCACGTATCGTAGAAGCACTCAACGTGGTCACGCGGCTCGACTACACCTATCGAGCGAACGTTGCCGAGGGCATCATGTTGGTGCGATTTGGCCGCACGGTTGTCGATGCTATGCCCCAGCGCGAATACGATGCTCAAGATGACGCCTGGCGCGAGGTGGATGAGCCTAAGCGCGCAGCATGGGCTACTGAGCACGATGCGCGCATTGCGCTTACACTCGCGGCGGCTTGCTTTGCTTCGGGCACTCGCATCACGCGCTGCTACGTGCAGATTGCGGCTCCCGACGGTGAGCAGGGCGAGCGCGTTGTTGAAACGTATTCCTTTGGCCGTGCGGCTTATCTGGCCGATTGCGTTTCTGTCGCCAAGGATCTTGAGAGCATGGATATGGACGACATGCCCTGCAAGCATTTGCTCGAGGCATATGAGGCAGATGCGCCGGACATGATTGAGCCTGCAGAGGTTCACGCCCGACCACGCGATGACCATCGTCCATTGCCGCCTGCGCTTCGCGATTTGCTGCTCGCTGATACGGCTGACGAGCTTGAGGTCATGGAGGAGGACAACGATCCGTATGTCGCCCGTGTCGTCGAGCTGCGCGAGCAATCCAAAGTTGACCGAGCTGGTGCTTTCGAGGGCTTTTCTCGCCTTGTCGAGGAGCTGGAAGCCAAGTGTACTGTTGCTGAGCTTTTGGCGACGGGCCCGGTGCAGACCCAGTTCTGCGATAACCAGCTGGTGCGTATGGTGCTGCCGGTGATGGAGGAGGACCGTTCCGTGCGTATCCTTCGTGCTCCCGATGCGCTGTATTTTGCCCAGCACGAGATCTGCAGCTTTTACGCCGAACAAGAGGACTTTGAGCGTGCGCTGCCCGAGGTGCGTCGTCTCTACGATTTGGCGCGCTCGTCCATGCAGTCTCACTTTGCCCTGATCAACGTGCTAGCACGCCTGGAGCGCTATGACGAGATTATCGAGGTGGCGCGCCACGGCCTGCGCATTGCCAGTGACCGGCCTTCGATCGGTTACCTGTTCTATCGCCTGGCATTCGCCTACTGGAACTGCGACCAGCTCGAGCTGGCGCTGGCATGTTATCGCCTGGTGCCGCGCGGCGAGGAGTCGGGCGGCAGTGCGCAGGAGGAAATGCAGGGCCTTATGAACGAGATGGGCGTCATCAAACCGCCCACGTTTGAAGAGGCTGTCGAGACCATCCGCAAGGCAGGTCTTGAGCTGCCGCCGGTGCCCGCCGTGACCAATCAACTCGCGGATGCCGCCGTGCAACTCGTCGATAACGGCTTCTTTTTCTTGGCGCGCGGCTGTATCTATCAAATGTGGCGCACCATGGGCAACGATGAGCTCGGCTCCCTCAACCGCTCGCTGGGGTAGGCGAAGATTGCAAGGAGGAAAGGCTGTTGGGCAATTTGAAAATCCCCCTTGCCCATCCTCGACTGTTTGGTTACTATAGAACGGCTGTTACGGAGAGCTGACCGAGAGGCCGAAGGTGCTCGCCTGCTAAGCGAGTATGCCCCAAAAGGGCATCTGGGGTTCGAATCCCCAGCTCTCCGCCAGTACGAATTTGAAGAAGGGCTCCGTAAGGGGCCCTTTTTTATTATCAAGAAAGGCGGCTGGGGATTCGAACCCTCAAAAAATGAGGCGCCCCGTTGGACGCCTCATTTGATTCAATGTGATAACGCTTTGGCCCTACACCTCGGGAGCCTTGGCTACGGTCTCGCTCTCGGCTGTGAGCGGGCGGTTGTCGATGCGGCGGCCCAGGCGGTCGAGCTTCACGAGCAGCCACTCGATGGGATTGGGCCCCGTTCCTTCCTCGTCGGCAACCAGGTCCATGACGGCAATCTTGGTGCCGTCCTGCTTAAGCGTAACGCTGCCCACCTTATCGCCAACATGCACCGTGCCCGAAAGATCATCGTAGCTAACCTTTTCGGTCACTTCGCCGGCGAGTGAGAACACCGTTGCCTGTGCGGCGGGGTCGGCGAGCGTGGCGTCGATCGTCTTGTCCGTCCAATCTGTCTGGCTAATGCGCGCCATGAGCGGGTTGCCGTTGGCGGTCTTCTCCTGCGTGTTGGCGATCGCGACCGTGATCTTGTGGCCGTAGTACCAGTTGGCAAGGGTGGCGGTATCGGTAAAGCGCTGGTCGGTGGTGGTAGAGTTCAAAATAACGGTGTAGATCTCGTCGCCGTCGCGGTTGTAGGCGCTCGTAAAGCAATAGCCTGCGTCGTCGGTGGTGCCGGTCTTGCCGCCAATGTTTCCGTCTTGACCGAGCAAAACGTTGTGCGTGTCCATGGAATGCGAATGGTCTGAGCCGTCGGCGCCCGTAACCTCGATCCAGGAGTCCTCGCTCGCCACGACCTCGCGGAACGTGTCGTTTTTCATAGCCTCCTGCATCATCAGCGCTACATCATGTGCGGTCGAGTGCATATCGCCGGCCCACTCGTCAAAATCCAGGCCGTGCGGATTCTCGAAGACCGTACCGGTGCAGCCGAGCTTTTTAGCGCGCTCGTTCATGGCCTTTACAAAGGTGGCCACGGCGTCCTTGGTCTTGGGGTCGATCTTTTTGCCTACGTACTCGGCAAGTGCGATGGCGGCATCGTTGCCCGAGGGAATCATCAGGCCGCGCAGGGCCTGCTCCACGGTGAGCTCGTCGCCTTCGAGCAGGCCGGCAGTCGAGTTGCCTACGGTGGCGGCAGCGTTGCTCACCGTGACCTTCTCGTCCATCTTGCAGTTTTCGACGGTCAGGATTGCGGTCATGACCTTGGTGATCGAGGCAATCTTGACCTGATCATCGGCGCCGCGTCCATAGTAGACGGTGCCGTCCTTGCCCATAACAAGGGCATTCGTTGCCTCGATATCGGGCAGGTTTTCTGTCGTGATGCCGCGGACGTCGGCGGTCTTGCCGCAGACGTCGTCGGTCGTGAGCACTTGGGCGCCGGCAACAGCAGGTACGCCGGCAACAAGGGCGATGGCACAGGCAAAGCCGGCGGCAAGCTGGGTGGAGCGCTTTGCAAAAGAGGTGAGGGACTTCACAGTTCGCTTTCGACGGGATGGTCTCTTCTGGCACTAGAGTATATCGTTTGCCGGCGACGACGATCGTTGCGTGCGCGCATGGCCCGCATTCGTGCTCGAACGGGCGCAAGGGTGCTTAAGGTCGACTTAATCGCCCGCGCTTGTTGTGTGTGGCGGGCGCCGCCTCGGGCATAATGGAGCGCGAGAGGAGCACGCATGAACGAGCGCATACTGGTAGTTGATGACGAGAAGGCCATTGCCGACCTGGTTGGCATCTACCTTACAAAGGAGGGCTTTGACGTCCAGATAGCCTACAGCGGGGCCGATGCGGCCAAGGCAATTCTGGAGCAAGAGTTTGACCTGGCATTGCTCGATGTCATGCTGCCCGATATCGACGGCTTTGAGCTGCTGCGTACCATCCGTGCCAGCCATACCTATCCCGTAATTATGTTGACGGCACGCGATGCCCAGCAGGATAAGATCGAAGGCCTTTCGCTTGGCGCGGACGATTACGTGGTCAAGCCGTTCCGCCCGCTGGAGCTCATCGCGCGCGTTCATGCTCAGTTGCGCCGCTACACCAGCTACGGTAGCCGCGCGCAGGCGACCGAGTCGCCGACCCTCCAGCTCGACGGCCTCGAGATCAACCGTGACGCTCGCTCCGTGACGGTGGACGGTGCGCCGGTGCGCCTCACGCCCATCGAGTATTCTATCTTGCTGTATCTGGCCGAGCATCACGGCAGCGTAGTGCCCGTGGAGGACCTGTTCCGCGCGGTGTGGAACGAGGACTTTATGCCCGGCTCCAACAATACGGTGATGGTGCATATTCGCCACCTGCGCGAAAAGATCGGTGACGACGCTCAGAAGCCGCGTTTTATCAAAAACGTTTGGGGTGTCGGCTATATCATCGAATAACGCTTTTGTTTGCGAGGACATGGACATGACAAAAGACGATAAGCAGGTGTTCGAGGTGCCCGATCGACTCTTTGAATACGTGAGGGCGGTCGTCGATAATCGCGCGCTTGCGACGGTGCTGCTCTTTTTGCTGAGTCTGCTGCTGGTCGGCATTGATAACATCGCCGGTATCTTAGCGGTGCTACTCATTGGCTTCTTGCTGATCGATCGCTTTGAAATCGTGCGTCGTTGCGTGGTGATCGGCGGTGCCGCGTGGGTCATGACGCTGGCGATCGGCGCCATGGCACTCGGTGGCATTGAGGGACCGATGCTGTTCGATGCCGGCTTTGTATTCAACATGCTTGGCTTTGTCTTGGCGCTCGCCGTGTGCGTCCTGTTCTTTTGCGGCCGCGCTCTGTACTACCAGGGCTATGAGCAGGGTGAGCAGCATTCCGACCGCGTGCTTGCCGCCCGTATTCAGGACCGTCTGATCGATCATCCCGACGCGTGGGACAACATCGACGGCGACTTCCTGGAGGTCGAGGGTGTGCTCAACCGTGTGCGCGACCGCGAGCACAAAGTCCAGCAAGCCCTGCGTGACGAGTCGCACCGCAAGGACGATTTGGTCACATACCTGGCGCATGACCTGCGCACACCGCTTGCCAGCGTGGTGGGCTACCTCTCGCTGTTGCAGGAGGCGCCCGACCTGCCGGTTGAGCAGCGCGCGCACTTTACAGGCGTGGCGCTCGACAAGGCGCACCGACTCGACGCGCTTATTGAGGAGTTCTTTGATATCACGCGCTTTGACTTCCATGATATTGTGCTCACGCGCGGCTACGTCGACCTGGGATTGCTGCTGGCGCAGGTGGCCGATGAGTTCTATCCCATTCTCAACGAGCAGCACAAAGATGTCCAAGTTGATGTGCGTGAGGACCTGACGGTGCTCGTGGATGGCGACAAGATGGCTCGCGTGTTCAACAACATCATGAAAAACGCCATCGCCTATAGCTACGAAGGATCGACCATCACGATTGAGGCTGGGCGCCAAGATGACGGTGGCGTGCGAATTCGCTTTATCAATCAGGGCGATCCGATTCCGGCGGCTAAGCTCAAGGTGATTTTTGAGAAGTTCTATCGCCTGGACGCGGCACGTGCGACCAATCGCGGTGGCGCCGGCCTGGGTCTTGCCATCGCCAAGGAGATTGTCGCGGCACACAGCGGTACCATTGCGTGCGAATCGACGCCCGAGCACACGGTGTTTACCATTGCACTGCCCGCTGCATAACCAGCGTGCCCTTACAAACACTTGACAATGCGCTCACGTGCGTATGAGCCGCGATTTCTACTATCGATACTGCTGAATTGATATCGATATGGAGGTATGCGGTATGACGGCTGCTGCGGCGATGGAGCCTACGGAGCTTGTGGAACTCATGGAGGCGCAGGCCGAGGCCGCGCACGAGCGCGAAGTTGGGGATGCGACTCGCCCCACGGCGCAGGACCTTGCCGTCTCGCCGACGCGCATCGACGTCGAGGGCCTCGACCTGTTCTATGGCGATCATCACGCGCTCAAGGACGTGTCCATCAAGATCCGCGACAAGCAGATCACCTCGTTCATCGGGCCTTCGGGCTGCGGAAAGTCGACGCTGCTGCGCTGCTTTAACCGCATGAACGACGGCATCAAGGACTGCCGCATCGAGGGCAAGATCGCGCTCGACGGCCAGAATATCCTGGGCGATTACGATATCTGCCGCTTGCGCCAACGCGTGGGTATGGTGTTCCAACGCCCCAATCCGTTTCCCATGAGCATCTACGACAACGTCGCCTACGGTCCTCGTGGCATGGGAGTGCGCGACCGCGTCGTGCTCGACGAGCTGGTCGAAGACTCCCTGCGACGCGCCGCACTGTGGGACGAGGTCAAGGACAAGCTCAAGGAATCGGGTCTGGGTCTTTCGGGCGGCCAGCAGCAGCGTCTGTGCATCGCCCGTGCGCTGGCCGTGCAGCCCGACATTCTGCTGATGGACGAGCCGACCTCGGCGCTCGACCCCGTATCGACGCTGGTGGTGGAGCAGCTGGCCTGCGAGCTCAAGGAGACCTGCACGCTGGTGGTCGTTACGCACAACATGCAGCAGGCTGCGCGCATCTCCGACTCGGTCGCGTTCTTTTTGCTGGGCGAGCTGGTGGAGCATGCGCCCACGGCCCAGCTCTTCAAAAACCCGACCGATCCGCGCACGGCGGATTATTTGACGGGCCGTTTTGGCTGATACCATCTAGTGGAGGCACCTTTAGGGTTAAGATGCGGTCATGCCGGCCGCAAAAGGGGTTCAACATGATCTATTACGTCGAGGACGATGACAACATCAGGGATTTGACGGTCTATGCACTACGCAAGCAGGGAATCGAGGCCGAGGGCTTTTCGTGCGATGGCGAGTTTAAGGCCGCCGTGGCGCGGCGGGTGCCCGATGCCGTGCTGCTCGACATCATGCTGCCCGATACCGACGGCTTGGCGATTATGCGTCGTCTGCGTGCCGATCGCTTGACGGCGACGGTGCCCATTATGATGCTCACCGCCAAGGACACCGAGCTCGACAAGGTCATGGCGCTCGATGGCGGTGCCGACGATTACCTGACCAAGCCGTTCTCGCTTATGGAGCTCGCTAGCCGCTGCCGTGCGCTGCTGCGCCGCGGCGGCATGGCCAAGCAGGCGAGCGATGTGCTCAGCGTGGGCGATATCGTACTTTCGCCCAGCCACCGCGAAGTGACTGTTGCCGGTGAACCGCTCAAGCTCACGCTGCGCGAATTCGACCTGCTCGAGTACCTCATGCGCAAACCTGGCGTGGTCTTTACCCGCGAGTCGCTGCTGCAGAGCGTATGGGGCTGGGACTTTGACGGCGGTTCGCGCACCGTCGACGTGCATGTGCAGACGCTCCGCCAAAAGCTCGGCGAGCGTGCGAGCGCCATAGAGACCGTGCGCGGCGTGGGCTATCGTCTGGCCGAGCCTGCGGCCGATGACGATGCCGAAGGAGCCGACAGCGCGGCTAGCGCATCGGAGGAGTAGCTCGTGGTCTTAGCCCCCCAGGGAAAACGCACCCTGTCGCATCGCGTGTTCGCGACGATTTTTCTCTGCGCTATGGCGGTTATCGTGGCGTTTACGGTGCTGGGCGCATTCTTTGTGCAAAATACCCTGGCAGATGCCACGAGCGCCAACCTTTCGCAGGAGACCGAGCTTATTGCCGCTGCCCTCAACGAGCAGCAGGAGCCCATTGCTTTTCTGCGCAGTTTCGATCGCGAGGACTTGCGCATCACGCTGATCAACAAAGACGGGTCGGTTGCCTACGACAACGAGGCATCGCCTTCTATGCTGCCCAATCACGGTGATCGTCCCGAGGTCGCCAAGGCTTTCGAGAGCGGCTCGGGTTCTGCGGAGCGCGCAAGCTCCACGCTCGACGAGATTATGCTGTACCGAGCCGTCCGACTTAATAACGGCCAGGTTGTTCGCTTGGCGCAGGCCCAACCTGGCGTTGCGGCGATTCTGATGTCTCTCGTGGCACCGATGCTGCTCATTGCGGCGGCAGGTGCGGTACTCTCGTTTTTCTTGGCGCGTCGTGAGTCCCGTGCCATCATTGAGCCGCTGCAAGAGGTCGATCTTGACCATCCGCGCCGCAGCTACGAGCATGCGTATGCCGAGATGGTTCCCATGCTCGAGCGCATTGAGTCGCAACGCCAGGAGCTCAAGCGCCAGATGGCGGTGCTGGCGGACAACGACCGCATGCGCCGCGAGTTCACGGCCAATATCACCCATGAGCTCAAGACCCCGCTTACGGCAATCTCAGGCTATGCCGAGCTCATTGCGAACGGCATGGTCGAGGGTGAGGACGATCTGCGCACCTTTGGCGGCCGTATCTACCGTGAGGCGGGCCGTTTGGCGGCGCTCGTCAACGATATCCTCACGCTTTCGAACTTGGATGAGGCCGAGCGTGCGAGCGATGGCGAGGCGGTGCCCATTGGCTCAACGGAGCCCATTGAGCTTTCGCGTGCTATCTACGCGGTCGAGCAGCGTCTTGAGCAGGTCGCTCGCCAGGCAAATGTGGCGATAGGCCATGAGACCAAGCCTGTGGTCGTCGAAGGTGTATCGCGTCTGATCGATGAGCTCATCTATAACCTGGCGAGCAACGCCATTCGCTACAACCGGCCTGGCGGTACGGTGACGTTGCGGTGCGGAACCAACGACGACGGGCGCCCGTATCTGTCGGTTGCCGATACGGGTATTGGCATTGCGCCCGAGGAGCAGGGTAAGGTATTCGAGCGTTTCTATCGCGTTGACAAGAGCCGTTCTAAAGCGCGCGGTGGAACGGGTCTGGGTCTGGCCATCGTCAAGCATGCCGCTCTGTATCATCACGCCTCGCTCGATCTGTCAAGCGAGTTGGGGGTGGGGACCACCATCACGGTGACGTTTCCCGTGCAACAGGACGAGCAGTTCGTGTAGCAGTACTGCAAACATGTGAATTTCACGCCGCATCGGGGCTGCCGGTGCGGCGTTAATGTTGCGCAACAATGGTGTAAGCGCTGTATCTTATGTATAGAGTTCGGACATGGATAAAAGATGCGATATCATACGAGCAGTTTTGTCGATATGAACTAGGGAAATGAAAGGCAAGCTGCATGACCCTTCTCGAACTGTTCCAGCTGCTTAAAAAGCACCTTAAGCTGGTCATCGCCCTCCCGGTGGTCTGCGCGATCGCCATGGGCGTCGTCTCCTTCACTATGATGGACAACACCTACACCGCCACGACGAGCATGTACATTCTCGCCAAGACCGATGGTAGCCAGACGAGCTACTACAACGACCTGTCGGCGAGCCAGATGCTCTCCAACGATATCGCGACGCTGCTCGATAGCGACAGCGTCAAGAGCGGTGCCGCTAAGGAGCTGGGTCTTTCCAACTTGGATGATTACAAGGTGAGCGTTACGAGCGAGACCACGACTCGTGTCATTTCGCTGTCCGTGACCGGTGACAGCCCCGACGGTGCCGCCGCTGTCGCCAACGCCATCGCCAACTCGGTGTCTACCGTGGCTCAGGACGTTGACGCCGCCCAGGCCGTCAACGTGATCGATAAGGCAAAGATCCCCAACCAGCCCAGCGGCCCCAACCGCAAGCTCTACATCGCGGTCGCCGCTCTGGCCGGCCTGTTCGTCGCCGTTGCAATTGTCGTGCTGCTCGACATGCTCAATACCCGCGTCCGCTCCGTTGACGATGCCGTCGAGCTGCTCGGTGTGCCCGTTATCGGTCGTTTCCCCGTTGTGAAGGGCGGTAAGTAATTCATGGCCCGTAAAAAGAAAACCAGCGATACCCTCGCCTTTAGCAACGCAGCCAAGACGTTGCTGGCAAACATTCGCTTTGCGAGTGTCGATACGCCGATCAAGTCCATTACCGTGACGTCCTCCATCCCTAACGAGGGCAAGTCAACCATTGCGGTCAACCTGGCTCAGGCCATTGCGACCAGCGGCAAGAGTGTCCTTCTCGTCGAGTGCGACATGCGTCACCGTACGCTTGCCAACCTGCTGGGCCTCCGTCATTCCGGTGGCCTGTACGCCGTCCTTTCCGACCAGATGTCGATTGACGAGGCTGTCGTCGAAACCGGTCAGCCCAACTTCTTCTTCCTCGATGCCGAGCCGCGCATTCCCAACCCGGCTGACATTATCGCCTCGCGCCGCTTTGCCAAGCTGGTTGCCGCGCTGGAGGAGAAGTACCAGTACGTCATTTTCGATACGCCGCCCGTGGGCACCTTTGTCGATGCCGCCGAGGTCGCCGCGATTACCGACGGCACCATCTACGTTGTCCGTGAGGACTTCGCCAAGCGCAACGAGATCCTTGCCGCCTTCGACCAGCTCAACAAGGCCGAGGTTAACGTAATTGGCACGGTCATGAACTGCTGTGAGACCTCGAGCCATGACTACTACTACTCTTACTATGGCGAGGACAAGGGCCAGAACAACGCTGTTGCCGGAGTTAACCCTGCTGTTGGCGGTGCCGCTGCAACGGGGACCCCTGCGAAGGCGAAGCGTTTTAAGAAATAGCAACGACGCAGATAAGAGGGCGATATGAGAGATATCCACTGCCATATCCTGCCCGGTGTTGACGACGGCGCGGCGAACCTCGAGCAAAGCTTGGCGATGCTCGAGGCGGCCCGCGCCGTCGGCGTTACGCACATGGTGTGTACGCCACACTGCCGGGACCCGTATTTTGACTTCGAAAAAATGTGGGAGGCCTATCGACTGCTTTGCGCGCATGCGGGCGATATGCATTTGCAGATGGGCTTTGAGGTCAATCATGCCAAGCTCATGGATTTGGGCATCGAATGGGCCGATCGCCTGCATTTCGATGGCTCAAACGAGTTTTTGCTTGAGCTCTCGACGCGTGCCGATTCGTATGACTTTGAGGAATACGAGAACACGATCTACGATTTGCAGTGTCGCGGTTACCAGGTGATTATTGCCCATCCCGAGCGCTATCGTGCGATTCAAAAGGATGTGAGCGTGGCTGAACACCTGGTCGACCTGGGCTGCAAACTGCAGGCTTCGGCGGACTTTATCGCAGGTGGACGATTCGGTCGCGAAAAGAAGCCGGCGCAGCGCCTGTTTAAGCAGGACCTGTACAGCTATATCGCGAGCGATGCCCACAACGTGGGCCACTACGATTGCCTGGCAAAAGCACGCGCGAAGTTTAGCGTGGGAGCTCATTTCCGCTAAAATTTTTCCCCAACGTTCGCATCGAATGAAGGGGCTGCTATGGATATCCAACTTAAGACGGGTTTCTTTGATGACGCGGCGCTGGTGCGCCGCGCCGTCTTTATGGACGAGCAAGGCTACGAGAGCGAATTCGACGCTATCGATGAGGCGCAGACTTGCATCCATGTGACGCTGTACGTGGACGGCGAGCTCACCGGCTGCTCGCGCGTGTTTCCCGAGGAACTGGAGCGCGCGGCAGATGCAGAGGCTCCGGTTTCGCCGGCGTGCGATATGGACAAAGGCGTCGCAGCGGGGGAGACCTATATTATGGGTCGCGTCGCCGTGCTGTCCGCCATGCGCCGTCGCGGTCTGGCAAGCAAGATTGTCGAAGCCAGCGAAGCTGCTGCGCGCGATGCCGGCGCCAAGCTCATAAAGTTGCATGCACAGGAGTACGTGCTGCCGCTCTATGCCAAGGCCGGCTACACGCAGATTGCCCCGGTGGACTACGAAGACGAAGGCCAGCCTCATGCCTGGATGGCCAAACTGCTGGGCGACAGATAGGGACGTTCCTTTTCTGCCGGCAGCTGGGGACACTCCTTGGCAATCGACGCATGGGTGTTCCAACATACAGTTTTTCGATTCCGTATGTATATATGCGCGCTAATAGGTTATAAAATCTAAGTCTGAACATAGCAGGTCTGCGATGCGGCTCGGGCAACCGGGCCGTTTTTGCGGGCAGGGGTAGCGCGAAAGGACTGCACATGCGTCAATTTAAGACCGAGAGCAAAAAACTGCTCGACCTCATGATCAACTCCATTTACACCAATAAGGAAATCTTCCTGCGCGAGCTTATCTCCAACGCGAGCGATGCCGTCGACAAGCTCAACTTTAAGAGCCTTCAGGATCCGAGTGTCAAACTCGATCAGGGCGACCTGGCCATCCGTGTCTCCTTTGATAAGGATGCCCGTATCATCACTATTTCGGATAACGGTATCGGCATGACCGCCGAGGAGCTCGAGCGCAACCTGGGCACCATCGCCCATTCCGGCTCCGAGGAGTTTAAGACCGAGAACGCCGAGCAACAGGGTTCCGATGTCGACATCATCGGTCAGTTTGGCGTGGGTTTCTACTCCGCCTTTATGGTTGCCAGCCACGTGAAGGTCGTCAGCCGCGCTTATGGCGAGGATACCGCCCACGTTTGGGAGTCCGACGGTCTTGAGGGCTACACCATCGAGGATGGCGAGCGTGCTGAGCACGGTACCGATGTCATCCTGACGCTGCGCGAGAACGAGAAGCTCGACGCCGACGGCGAGGCCGAGACCTACGATCGCTTCCTGACCGAGTGGGGCCTCAAGAGCCTGATTCAGCAGTACAGCAACTATGTGCGCTACCCGATTCAGATGATGGTGACCAAGAGCCGCCAGAAGCCCAAGCCTGAGGACGCCGGCGACGACTACAAGCCCGAGTACGAGGACTATCAGGAGCTCGAGACCATCAACTCCATGACGCCGATCTGGAAAAAGCGCAGCTCTGACGTTGAGCAGAAGGATTACGACGAGTTCTACAAGTCCACGTTCCACGACTTTGACGATCCCGCGCGCACTATCAGCTTCCATGCTGAGGGTACGCTTGAGTATGACGCACTGCTGTTTGTGCCGGGTCGCGCCCCGTTCGATCTGTACAGCAAGGACTACGAGAAGGGCCTGGCACTCTACAGCTCCAACGTGCTGATTATGGAGAAGTGCGACGACCTGCTGCCCGACTACTACAACTTTGTGCGCGGTGTCGTGGATTCTGCCGACGTGACGCTCAATATCTCGCGCGAGACGCTGCAGCAGAACCGTCAGCTCAAGGCCATTGCCAAGCGTGTCGAGAAGAAGATCACCGCCGATCTCGAGGACATGCGCGACAACGACCGCGAGGCATACGAGAAGTTCTTTGAGAACTTTGGTCGCGGTCTTAAGTACGGCATCTACTCGAGCTACGGCATGAAGGCCGACGAGCTCGCCGACTTGCTGCTGTTCTGGTCTGCCAAGGAGCAGAAGATGATTACCCTTGCCGAGTATGCCAAGGGCATGCCCGAGGGCCAGAAGGCAATCTACTATGCCGCCGGCGATTCGCGCGAGCGTTTGGCCAAGATGCCCGTCGTGAAGGGCGTGCTCGACCGCGGCTACGATGTACTGCTGCTGACGCAGGACGTGGATGAGTTCACCTTCCAGGCCATGCGTGAGTACGTGGCTGCCGATATGCCCAAGGTCTACGAGGATGACGCTGCTCGCGAGGCTGCCGAGAAGGCAGTTGCCGATGGTGCCGAGCCTGAGGTCGAGGATCGTCACCTGGAGCTTAAGAACGTCGCGACCGGTGATCTTGACTTGGCGACCGATGACGAGAAGAAGGAGGCCGAGGACGCCACCAAGGAGAACGAGGACCTCTTTAACGCCATGAAGGAGGCGCTCGGCGACAAGGTCGAGAAGGTTGCCGTCTCCGCGCGCCTGACTGACGCTCCCGCCTGCATCACCACCGAGGGTCCGCTTTCGCTCGAGATGGAGAAGGTGCTTCAGAAGGGTCCCGAGGGTGCGCCCGACGGTATGCCCAAGAGCCAGCGCGTGCTCGAGCTCAACGCTAAGCACCCGGTCTTCGCCAAGCTCGTCGCTGCCCAGAAGGCGGGCGACGCCGACAAGATTAAGCAGTACTCCGGCCTGCTCTACGACCAAGCCCTGCTCGTCGAGGGCATCCTTCCCGAGGACCCCGTAGCCTTCGCGGCAGCTGTCTGCAACTTGATGTAGTTAGGTAGTTACGCCTTTGGTTCCGCCGTTCTAACGAACGGCGGACCGATCGACGCTGCAAACCCGCCAGAGCGGCAATCTGCCTTTCAGCTTCAGCGGCATGACCAGAAGGTCAATGCCGCTTCGTTTCAAGGCACCTTGCTCGCTCTGGCGGGTTTTCGCTCATATGACCCAATCCGCTGTCAAGAGCCACAATTGCCCCGCCGACCGCTTGCAATCGGTCGGCGGGGCCTGCCGTGAACCCGTCCCGGTCCGCCCCCGGCATGTCATCGACGCCTTCGGCTCAGTCTCATATCCGCGGATACCGTTCTGTCGGCCCGCACTCCATTCCTTCGGCGGGGTTCCCCAAGTCTGTCGAGGCGCATGCGGAGGGCTCCGCGCGCACAGCGAAATAGGGGGTATCCCCGAAGGCCGCCCGGCTCGCCGGGACGGGGGCTATGTCTATTCCGCGCCCTCCCGGCACATCATGCCGAGGGCCCAGAGCCACCTCACGAGCTCGGCCGCGGTGGCGGCGTTCGCCTTCGCCGCGGGCATGCCGCGGGCGAGCATCTCCTCGCGCCGCCGCAGGAGCCGCTCGGACCCCTTCCTCCCGTGCATCCTTATCTCGAGGGGCACGCCCGTATCCCTCGGCATGAGCTTCGGCTGGTGCCGTGCCGCGGCGTAGCACCATGAACCCTCAACGGCCAGCTTCCTCACGAGCGCGTTGCCCGCACCGCTGATGCCTCCGAGCCGCACGGAGTCGCCACTCGACCTCTGACTCGGCGCGAGGCCGAAATAGGCCGTGACCTGCCTTCCGGAACGGAACCTCGTGAAGTCGCCGACCTCGGCCGAGAAGGCCGCGGCCAGCGCGAAGGCGCAGCCCTTGATCGACTGGAGGGCGGCCGCCTCCGCGGCGATCGGGCTGGCATCCACGGCTGCCCCGTACTCGGAGAGCAGGTCCGCCCGGGCCTCCGCCGCGGCCTCGACCTCGTTCCTCAGGGCGGCGAGCGCCCGAACCCCGCCATCGTCCTCAGGCCTGACCTTGTCGAGCCACCTCAGGAAGTCGTAGGTCCAGTACTTCCTCGGGTTGCCGGCGGGCGTGGTGCCGCCGTAGACGAACCCTCGCCTTGCGAGGAAGGCGAGCAGCCGCTGCTTGGCGGTCGCCAGGCGCGCGGTCGCCCCGTCGTGGGCGCCGGCGAGGTCCCTGATGCCCTCGACCTCGGGGGAGGGGACCCATACGGGGGAGATGTCGTGGGCGAGTATCGCCTTGGCCATCCTGGCGGCGTCGTTCCTGTCGTTCTTGGAGGCCGAGTCGGCGGCCGACCTGGGGATCTTCGAGACCGCGGCGACGGCGCACTCGACGCCGAGCCCGGCGAGCTCCCTTTGCGGGGCGAAGCCGAGGTAGCCGCTCTCGTAGGCCGCGAGCGACGGCCCGGGGAACCCATCCATCCACCCGGCGATCTCGCCCCAGGGGTTGCCGGGGAACCTCCTCGTCACGGCCTCGCCGGTGTCCGCGTCGAGGGCGCAGACGGTGGTCGACCTCAGGTGGACGTCCATCCCGAACGCGGTAGAATACTTTGGCATGGGAGCCTCCCAACCTCGTTGCGGCGCGGCTGCGCCTATGGCACTTCAACATCATTGTCGCAGCCCCGACCCGCGGTCACGAGCGGGGGCTCCTATCGTTTCCGTGCCCTCGGATTGGGTCATAGTGTCTGTCGTTGCCAAAACATCGGCGCTTCCGTTGTTGTAGTCATTGGGGACGTTCTTGAATAACTATTTGAATTGCTAATTTGTGCGGGTTGTGGTTTTGTGACCTGCTGAAATTAAAGATACTGTACAACTGTACGTTAATTCGTCTTCGTAGTATATTGCTACCCGCAAAACTCAATACCATTGTGCTCTGAGACGCTAAAGCGCCTACGTACAATGGTTGTCGATAGTACGATTCGATTCAACGACAGGATGGATGGTCCAAGCGTGAGCCTCGGCAGCAAACTATCCGATGCAAAGGTCTCCTTTGCGATATTCAAGCGCGACATTAGGCGGCTGCTTGTGAACCCCGTCGCCTTGGTGGTTACCCTCGGCGTGTGTGTTATTCCCTCGCTGTATGCCTGGTACAACATCGTGGCAAACTGGGATCCGTACGGAAACACCCAGGGCATCAAGATTGCCATCGCCAACAACGATCGGGGCACCCAGAACGACCTGGTGGGCGAGCTCAACGCGGGCGACCAGGTCGTCGATCAGCTCAAGGAGAACGATCAGCTGGGCTGGACCTTCGTTGATTCGGCGGCCGACGCCAAGGAGGGCGTCGAGAGCGGTGAGTACTATGCGGCCATCGTAATCCCCAAGAACTTCTCGGATAACCTGGTCTCGATGCTCGACGGCAACTACCATCAGCCCAAGCTTACGTACTACGTCAATGAGAAAAAGAGCGCAATTGCTCCCAAGGTTACCGACACCGGTGCAAACACCATCGAGCAGCAGATCAACTCGGAGTTCGTCTCCACGGTGGGCGAGACCGTTGCCAGTATTGCCAAGGATGCCGGAGTCGATTTAAAGGACAAGGCAACCCAGACTCAGGATTCGTTGGCCGGTTCGGTATCAGAGGCATCCGATACGTTGGGCGAAGTGCGCGATTCGATTGGCGACATGAATGCCGCCATCGATAAGACGAGTGGTTCCATTGCCTCGGCAGATGCAGCACTTGCCGGTCTGCAGGGTCAGGCGCCGTCGCTGACGCAGGCGATCTCCCAGGGCAACGACCTGCTGGGCGAGGCTCGCGCCACGGCGGGTAACTCTGTCGCCTCGCTCTCCAAGGCGCTCTCGGAAGGCAGCCTTGCGCTCACCAAGACGTCAGCCTCCGCGAACGCTGCGATTGGCAAGCTGACGGGCGCGGTCACATCTACGACCACCCGTATCGACAACTCGCTTGAGTCTCTCCAAGCGACGATCGACCACAATAAGGCCGTTATCGGCCACTTGGAAATTCTCGTCAATGACACGTCGACAGGTTCCAAGGAAATTGACGCGCGCATTGTATCGACCATCGATATGCTCCGCGAGCAGAATGAAAAGCTTCAGAGCATCAAGGACGGCCTGTCTGCGCAGTCGAGCGCCATGGCGAATGACGCCGC
This sequence comes from uncultured Collinsella sp., assembly GCA_900544725.1. GTDB lineage: Bacteria > Actinomycetota > Coriobacteriia > Coriobacteriales > Coriobacteriaceae > Collinsella. The sequence goes on along the minus strand of UQWK01000027.1, from coordinate 8,135 downwards.
GGCTGTCTCGGGTGCCAGCGACGCTATCAATAACGCAATTCAGACCGGTGCGACCAACCTTGGCCAGGCCCAGACGGACCTGGGTCAAAACGCGCTGCCGAAGGCCTCGAGCGCGCTTGATTCATTTGCCGCCGTCTCGGGTGATCTGACGGGAATCGTGTCTGGCCTCACGCCTACTATTGCAAGTGCGCGCGGTACACTTTCGCAACTCAACGCTACGCTCGGTCAGGCCAAGACCACGCTGTCCCAGACCGATGCCTCGCTTGCCAAGGTCCAGGACAAGCTCGCAACCGCCGCCAACGACATCGCGGCGCTACAGACCTCCGAGTCCATGGGCGAGCTGGCCGACCTGATGGGCGTCGACGTCGATGACGTTGCAGACTTCATGGCATCTCCGGTCGAGCTGGCCTCAAAGTCAATTTACCCGGTCAAGAGCTTTGGTTCGGGCATTGCCCCGTTCTATACCAATCTGGCGCTGTGGGTGGGCGGCTACGTGCTCATCGCCATCTACAAGCTTGAGGTCGACCGCGAAGGCATCGGCAGCTTTACCGCGCGTCAGGGCTACTTTGGCCGCTGGTTGCTACTGGTGATCCTGGGCGCGTTGCAGGCCATCATCGTTACGGTAGGCGATCTGGTGATTGGCGTGCAGTGCGTCAGCCCGCTGCTGTTCGTGCTGGGCGGCATCGCCATCTCGTTCACCTACGTCAATATCATCTATGCGCTGTCCACCACGTTTAAGCATATCGGCAAGGCTATCGGCGTCATTCTCGTCATCGTGCAGATCCCGGGTTCGTCGGGCATGTACCCCATCGAGATGATGCCCGGCTTCTTCCAGTGGCTGCACCCGCTGCTACCCTTTACCTACGGCATCAATCTGCTGCGCGAGACGGTCGGCGGCATGTATTCGTTCAACTACCTGTTTAACCTGTGCATTCTGGGCGTGTTCTTGATCGTGGCGCTCTTTATCGGCCTGCAGCTGCGTCCGCTGCTGCTCAACCTCAATCTGCTCTTTGATAAACAGCTTTCCACGACTGGTATGATGATTTGCGAGTCCAACGACCTGCCGCGCCAGCGCTACTCGCTGCGCACGGCCATGCGTGTCATGCTCGATTCCGATTCGTACCGTCGCGAACTGCTCGATCATGCGGTCGCCTTTGAACATCGCTACCCGTACTACATCAAGGGCGGTTTTGCCGCCGTGGTGGGCGTTCAGGTCCTGCTCTTTGTCCTGTCGACGGTTCTCGATGTCGACAATAACGGCAAGATCATCCTGCTTGTCATTTGGATCATCTCGGTTATTGCCATCTGCGGCTGGCTTATCAATATCGAATATATCCGCGCGAGCCTCAATACCCAGATGCGCATCTCGGCGCTTTCGGATGAGGACCTGCGTCGCGAGATGCGCGAGCACACGGCCGCCATTCCTGCCGCCCGCCACATGTTTGGCCTCAACGCCAGCGAGCGTGGTGCCAAGGGCGGCGATCAGTCCGCGGGCCGCTTGCCGCATATAGGCTCGCACCATAAATCTCAGGGCAGCGACAGCACAGCCACAAATGATGGAGATACCACCGCGCTTGGCAAGCACTCCAAAGGAGGTGAGGCATAAATGAAGAACATCCTGCATCTGTTTAAGCGCGATGTCCAAAACGTGTCTCGCTCCGTGATCGGCTTGATTGTCGTGATGGGCCTCATTATCGTGCCGTGTCTGTACGCGTGGTTTAACATCGCCGGCAGCTGGGATCCGTACGGCAACACCGGCAATCTTAAGATCGCCGTGGTCAACACCGATGAGGGTTACGAGAGCGATCTGATTCCCGTCGAGGTTAACGTGGGCGAAAACGTGACCGCCACCCTACGTGGCAACGAGAGCTTCGATTGGGTTGTGCTTAACGATCGCGAAAAGGCTATCGAGGGCGTTAAGTCGGGCGCGTACTATGCTGCCGTCGTTATCCCCAAAACGTTTAGCGCTGACATGATGACGCTTTTCTCGACCGACGTGAAACACGCCGATATCGAGTTTTACGAGAACCAGAAGGCCAACGCCATCGCGCAGATCGTGACCGAGAAGGGTTCGAGCGCCGTTCAGAACCAGGTTAACGAATCTTTTACCGAGACCATTACGAGCATCGGTCTTAAGACGGTGTCCAGCCTGCTCGATTACATGAGTACCGACCAAGTCAGCAACTTTATCGCCAACCTGTCCTCGACGCTCGGCGATTCGATTGAGGACCTGCAAGACGTTCAGGCCAATGCTTCGTCGCTGGCGGGCATTTTGAGCTCTACGTCCGATTCGTTGACGTCGGCGAGCGGTATGCTCCAGCAGACGGGTACGGTCGACGAGTCGACCAGGCAGTTGATGGAGCACGCCAAGAGCGGCATGAGCGATTCCAAAGAAGCGCTGAAGGCCGCCAACGACGCCATTAACGCCGCGATTGACGGAAGCGCGGGTTCGTTTGACAACGTGTCCGCTGAGCTTGCGAAGGCATTCGATGCCGCGAATCAGCATGTCGACCTTACAGTGTCACAGCTCAACGATGCCGCGGCGGCGCTCAATACACGTGCCGACGATATCGACGCCACGGCCGACCAGCTCCGCGGCTTTGCCGAGCAGGTCAGTGACGAAAAGCTCCAGGAGAGCCTCAAGTCTGTGGCAACATCGCTGGGCAGGATCGCGGCGGAGTATCGCAACAACGCCAAGGACCTAACGGCAACCGCTAAGTCCCTTTCTGACAGCATGGCAGAGGTCAACAGCGCGCGTGCCGAGGTCGACCAGGCCATCGCCGATGCCAAGGCGGGCATTTCGGGCGCCAAGTCCGACTACGATTCCGCGTTCTCGGACAAGGCCAAGGAGCTCAAGAAGACGGTTTCGGGCATCCTGGACTCGCTGGATGGCATCTCGGGCGATCTGGATAGCGCCGTAGACGGCCTGACCGACGCATCCGGTTCGCTGGCAAAGGGCCTCTCCAAGGCTGCAAAGCTGGTCAACAAGGCTTCTGATCAGCTGGGTGAGGCGTCGGACAAGATCAGCGCGTTTAAGGACGAACTCGACGGTGCCTTGATGTCGGATGACCTCGCTACGATCAAGACGATGATCGGCAACGATCCCGAGGGCCTGGCCGTGTCGCTTTCCGGCCCCGTCGCGCTCGACCGCAAGCCGGTCTATCCGATCCGCAACTACGGCTCGGCCATGGCGCCGTTCTATACGATTTTGTCGCTGTGGGTGGGCTCGATTGTTCTGGCGGCCATGATGAAGGTCTCGGTTGACGATGAGCTTATCAACGAGCTCATTCCCGTGCGCCTGCACGAGATCTACCTGGGCCGTTATCTGTTCTTTGGCGGTCTGGCCTTGCTGCAGGCAACGCTCGTGTGCGCGGGCGACATTCTGTTCTTTGGCATCCAGTGCGACAACCCGTTGCAGTTTGTGCTGGCGGGCTGGGTTGCGAGTCTCGTGTTCTCCAATATCGTCTACACGCTTACGGTTTCGTTTGGCGATATCGGCAAGGCCCTCGCTGTCGTGCTGCTGGTCATGCAGGTCGGCGGTTCGGGTGGCACGTTCCCCATCGAGATGACCGGTCCCGTGTTCCAGGCGATCTATCCGTTCCTGCCGTTTACCCACGGCATCAACGCCATGCACGCCGCCATGGCCGGTGCCTACCATATGGAGTACTGGGTTGAGCTGGGTATTCTGGCGAGCTATCTGATTCCGTCGCTGGCCCTGGGCGTCGTCTTCCGCCGCCCGGTTATCAAAGCCAACGACTGGATCATCGAAAAGCTGGAATCAACAAAGCTAATTTAGTGCGGCAACGTTAACGCTGATGCAGCACTAATGCCAGCGAGCGAGCCGCATTTGCGCCAAGGTGACGTGAAATGAAAGGGCGCTGACCTTCTGGTCGCGCCCTTGAAATTGAACGTCAGATTGGCGTGAATGCGGCTCGCGCAGCGTCGGCCGGTCCGCCGTTCGGCAGAACGGCGGAACAAAACTATTTCACGTTACCTTGCTCGCTTAGGGTCGTTTTCGCTGACATTGCCGGAGCATCGAGGTTCACTTTGCCGACGCTTTAGCGGGCTGGATTGCACGGGCCGCTTGGTTATTGCTACAGTAGCGGGGCGTGCCGGGGGTCCGGTGCGTCCCGTTTTTATTTGACCATGAGGCGGCACGCAGCCATACGCGTGCGGACACCACGCCCAGATTGAGTGCGAGGATGTTCCATGGCCCAATACGCTGCCAACGAAATCGAAAACTTGCCCGATAGCCCAGTAGCCCGTGAGGATTTGGGCGCGGGCGGTATTCCCCGGGGCGCCGGCGCACGCTCTCCGCTGTTCTGGAAGGTTCTGCTCCTTTCGGTGGCGGTCATCTGGGGCTACTCCTTTACCACTATGAAGGACGCACTCGGCACCATTCCGGTGTTCGCGCTGCTCTATGTACGTTTTCTGCCCGCAGCGTTGGTCATGTTTGCCGTCTTCCACAAGCGCATCATCGCGCACCTCAACGCTCGCAACCTGATCGTTGGCCTGAGTATGGGCGTGCTCATGTGGGCGGCCTATGCGTTGCAGACGGTCGGTCTGGCACATACTACGGCGGGCAAGAATGCTTTTTTGACGGGCACGTATTGCATCCTTGTACCGTTCGCGAGCTATTTCCTGAGCGGCGAAAAGCTCACGCGCTACAACTTGGGTGCCGCGCTGCTGTGCCTAGCGGGCATTGGCCTCGTCGCACTCGATAGCGTTGAATTCAACATTGGTGACGTCATTACGCTGGCGGGTGCGGCCTTTTTCGCCATCCAGATGGCGGTGACTGCCAAGTACGGTCGCAAAATGGACATCAACGTCATCACGTTTTGGATGTTTGTGGGCAACGGCGTGCTGAGCCTGGCAACGTCGCTGCTATTCGAGACCCAAGCGCCTCTGTCCGTGTGGACGCCGAGCTTTATCAGTGCGATGGCGTTTCTCTCGGTGGGCTGCACATGCGCGGCTCTGCTCATCCAAAACGTCGGCCTGGCGCATGTCCCGGCCTCGACGGGCTCGCTGCTCCTTTCGATGGAGTCGCCTTCGGGTGTGCTGTTCTCGGTGCTGCTGATGGGGGAGGCGCTCACCTCGCGCCTGCTCGCCGGCTTCGCGCTCATCTTCCTGTCGATTATCTTGAGCGAGACTCACTTCGATTTTTTGCGTCGAAAGCCGCGCCCGCAATTGTAAACAACTTGTTGCGCCGCCCTCCCGGGGCGGCATTTTTTATGCCTCGCCCTTAAAGTAGTACCTTGCACTTTACGCTATCAAAGTGCTTGCTGCAAAAACGATACTGGAGGGCATCTATGGCACCAGCTTTGTCCAATCTTCAACCGCAATCAGCGCCCAAGGCCACCGCAGCGGCGCAGACCGCTATCGGTGACGGTCTTGTTGCAGAAGCTCAGGCTTTTGCAGACGAGCTCGCTGCGTGGCGACACGATCTCCACCAGATGCCCGAGCTGGGTAATAGCCTCCCACAGACCTCTGCGTATATCCAAGCGCGCCTGACCGAGATGGACATCCCATTTGCCACGCTCGTTGATGGTTCCTGCGTTGTGGGCCTTGTCGGCGCCGGTGCCGCCGCGGCCCAAGGCAATGGTGTCTGCACGGACGAACAGGCCGGTACGGTCATCATGCTCCGTGGCGATATGGATGCCTTGCCCGTTGCCGAGGAGTCGGGCGAGCCCTTTGCATCCACCAACGGCTGCATGCACGCTTGCGGTCACGATATGCACGCGACGGCGCTGCTTGGTGCGGCTCGTATGCTCAAAGCGCGCGAGGCAGAGCTTGTTGATGCCAACGCTACGGTTAAGTTGCTGTTCCAGCCGGGCGAGGAAACCTTTGAGGGTGCCCGCGCCGCCATCGCCGACGGTCTGCTGCAGAACCCGCGTCCTCAGGTCGCCTTTGCCATGCATGTCAATAGCCAGTCGCCGCTTGGCCTGGTGCTCTACGGCAGCCCGGCGCTCTCGGGCGTGTACGGTTTTCGCATCACGCTTCAGGGCAAGGGCGGCCATGGCTCGAGCCCCGAGATCTGCATCGACCCCATCACGGCCGGCGTCCATGTACATCTGGCGCTTCAGGAGCTCATCTCCCGCGAGGTGCCGGCGGCCAAGGAGGTCGCGCTTACCGTTGGTAAGTTCGCCGGCGGTCTGGCCGCAAATGTCATCCCCGACACTTGTGTGCTCGAGGGAACGCTGCGTGGCTTCGACGTCGAGCTCATGGAGCACCTCAAGACCCGCATCGCCGAGGTCGTCAACGGCGTGGCCGCAACGTACCGCACGCCGGCGACCCTCGAGACGCTCTCGGATGTTCCCCCGCTCGTACTCGATGACGACATGACCCAGGCGTCGCTTGGCTACGTGGGCGCGGTGCTGCCCAAGGCCGCCTTCCTGCCGCTGTTCCACGCCATGGCAAGCGAGGACTTCGCGTTGATTTCGAGCGAGATTCCGAGTGCGTACTTTACCGTGGGCGCTGCCGTGACTGATACGGACGAGCATTTTGCTCAGCATCATCCCAAGGCACGTTTTAGCGATGCCGAGCTTCCCCTTGGCGCCGCGGCTTACACGGCGGTCGCTTTGGGCTACATCGCCGACCACCGGTAGCACCCAATCTTGCTACTCGTTTGTTTAAAAAAGGAACAGTATGTCCCAGCAACGTAAGTTCTTCCCCGGCTGGCTCGTGGTGGCCTCCGGCTTTGTGATCATGGCCACGTGCTACACCATTTTCGTCAACTGCATGAGCCTGTTTCAGCCGCTCATCGTAAGCGACCTCGGGATTACGCTTGCGCAGTACAACATCTCCAACGCCATCTCCACTGTGGTGAGCGTTATCGGCTCACTTGTGATCGGTCATGTGGCCGATAAAGTGAGCGGTCGCGTTTTGGGCTCCCTCACTGTAATCGCCACCTCTGCCGTTCTTGCCGGGATGAGCTTTGTCGGTGAGCTGTGGCAGGTCTACGTGCTCTTTGCCGTCTCGGGGTGCTTTGCCGTCGCCTCGACCCGTCTGCTTATCAGCCTGGTGACCGCCAACTGGTTTGCGGCCAAGCGAGGCCTTGCCATCTCCATCGCACTTTCGGGTTCGGGCTTTGGCGGCGCTATTCTGTCTCCCATCGTGAGCTCGCTGATCGTGAGCGTTGGCTGGCGTTCCGCCTTCCTGGTGCTCGCGGCTATCTGTATGGTGGCGGCGCTGCCCATCACGGCCTATTCCTTCCGCACCAAGCCTTCCGAGATCGGTCTTAAGCCGCTCGGCGAGAACCCGGGCGATCCGTCCGTCTCGACGGCTGGCGACAAGGACGAGCACACGGCGCCCGAGGTTAACGTTGGCTGGTCTCGCATCAAGAAGAGCCCGGCGTTTTGGCTGCTTGTCGTCGCCTTCCTCTTTATGGGCCTCGTTAACGGCGCCATCTTGCCCAACCAGGTTACCAACATGACGAGCGTTACCGTCAACGGCGCCAAGATCGTCACGGGCGGTCACGATCCCATGTGGGCGGGCACTGTGCTTTCGGCCTACATGGTCACCGTCGTTATCGCCAAGATTTCGCTCGGCGCCATCTACGATCGCTTTGGCCTGCGCTTTGGCAACGTGCTGGGATCCGTTGCGTGCATTATCGCCTGCGTTGCTCTGTGCTTCCCCGCAACCGACCTCGGCCCCATCGTGGCCGCTGTGAGCTTTGGTATCGGAACGTGCATGGGCACCATCACGCCTACCATCGCCGCGTCCAAGCAGTTTGGCATGGCCGATCTCGGCAAAGTCACGGGTACCATTACCTCGCTCGAGATGGTCGGCGGCACCGTGGGTGCCATTGTCTCGGGCGTGCTGTTCGATGCCACGGGCTCCTTTGCGAGCGCCTGGATTGTGTGCCTGGCGTGCTCCGTGGTCATGCTCGTGTTTCTGCTGGCATCCGAGCCCATCGCCGCCAAGCTGCGCGCGAGCGTGGCGGGGGAGTAGACTCCGTCGCTCTTTTCTGTTCGCCCCGTTCTGTCCGTGGCTGCCTTGGAAGCCGAATGGATGCTCGTACCATCATTCGGTTTCCAAGGCGGCCACGGGCCTACGAAATGATCCGTTTTCCTCCGTCCCCAACAGATCACGTGATCCGAAGGGGACGGAGGAAAGCGGATCATAAACAGCGGCGG
>UQWK01000026.1 GCA_900544725.1 uncultured Collinsella sp. | reverse complement strand
CCACTTAATGTGGCCTTCGTGCGAGCAGGACTGCCCGAGCAGGAAACCTTATGCCCCGCCCCTCCGGAGCCACACGGGAGGCATCGCTAAGTTATCCCCCGGCATTCAGGAAATCTAAGTGCCAAAAAATAAGATTTTTTGACTCTGTGTTGTATAACCCGCCATTCGTGGGTACCATTCAACGCGTACGCAAACAAAAAGGGTTAACCCGCGCGGCATGACCGCGCGGCCCACAAAGGAGGAAACAAGCATGTCGTCTTTGAAGCCGCTTGCAGATCGCGTCCTGGTCAAGCCCGACGAGGCCGAGCAGAAGACCGCTTCTGGCCTGTACATCGCCAGCAACGCTCAGGAGAAGCCGCAGCGCGGCACCATCGTTGCCGTTGGCGCCGGTAAGGTCAACGACAAGGGCGAGCGCATCCCCATGGACGTTCAGGTCGGCGACGTTGTCATCTACGGTAAGTTTGGTGGCAACGAGGTCAAGGTCGACGGCGAGAAGTATCTGCTCATGCGCGCCGACGACATCTACGCCGTCGTCGAGGCCTAGTCTCGTCAGAATCTCTGATTCGTCTTTGAACGCGTCCGCCGCATAGGACTCGGAAGCGGCGACGCGAGTCACATTTCTTTTGGAGGATTACCTACCATGGCAAAGAACATTACGTTCAACACCGATGCCCGCGCCAAGCTCGCCAAGGGCGTCAACACTCTGGCCGACGCCGTTACCGTCACCATGGGCCCCAAGGGCCGTTACGTCGCTCTGCAGCGCACGTTCGGTGCCCCGACCATCACCAACGACGGCGTTTCCGTCGCTAAGGAGATCGAGCTCGAGGACAACATCGAGAACATGGGCGCTCAGCTGGTGAAGGAGGTCGCCACCAAGACCAACGACACCGTGGGTGACGGCACCACCACCGCAACCCTGCTCGCCCAGGCTATCGTCAACGACGGTCTGCGTAACGTCGCCGCCGGCGCCAACCCGCTGGCCATCCGTCGCGGCATCGACAAGGCTGTAAACGCTGCCGTCGCCGAGATGAAGAAGCAGGCCAAGCCGGTCGAGACCAAGGAGCAGATCGCTTCCGTCGGTACCATCTCCGCCGGTGACCCCGAGGTCGGCGAGAAGATCGCCGAGGCCATGGAGGTCGTGGGTAAGGACGGCGTCATCACCGTCGAGGATTCCCAGACGTTCGACATTACCATCGACACCGTCGAGGGCATGCAGTTCGACAAGGGCTATGTCTCCGCTTACTTCGTCACGGACAACGACCGCATGGAGGCCGTGATGAAGGATCCGTACATCCTCATCACCGACCAGAAGATCTCCAGCGTTCAGGACATCATGCCTGTTCTCGAGGCTGTCCAGCGCGCCGGCCGTGGCCTGCTCATCATCGCTGAGGACATCGACGGCGAGGCTCTGCCGACCCTGGTCCTCAACAAGATCCGTGGCGCTCTCAACGTCTGCGCCGTCAAGGCCCCGGGCTATGGCGATCGCCGCAAGCGCATCCTCGAGGACATCGCCGTCCTCACCGGTGGCCAGGCCGCCTTGGACGAGCTGGGCGTGAAGGTCGCTGACATCACCGCCGATATGCTCGGTACTGCCAAGTCCGTCACCATCTCCAAGGACAACACCGTCGTCGTCGGCGGCGCTGGCTCCAAGGAGGCCATCGACGCCCGCATCGCTCAGATCAAGGGCGAGATGGAGAACACCACCTCTGACTTCGACCGCGAGAAGCTCCAGGAGCGCCTGGCCAAGCTCTCCGGTGGCGTTGCCGTCATCAAGGTCGGCGCTGCTACCGAGTCCGAGCTCAAGGAGATCAAGCACCGCGTCGAGGATGCCCTGCAGGCTACCCGCGCTGCTGTCGAGGAGGGCATCGTCGCCGGCGGCGGCGTCGCCTTCATGGACGCCGCTCCTGCGCTCGACGCTGTCGAGATCGACGACCCCGAGGAGAAGATCGGCGTCGATATCGTCAAGAAGGCTCTGACCGCTCCGGTCGCCACCATCGCCAAGAACGCTGGCTTTGAGGGCGCTGTCGTGGTCGACAAGGTTGCCGAGCTGCCTGCTGGCCAGGGTCTCAACTCTGCCAACGGCGAGTGGGGCGACATGATCGAGATGGGCGTCCTCGACCCCGTCAAGGTCAGCCGCGTCACCCTGCAGAACGCTGCTTCTGTCGCCAGCCTGATCCTCATCACCGAGGCCACCGTCTCCGATGTGCCCAAGAACACTCAGCTTGAGGACGCTATCGCTGCTGCCACCGCTGGTCAGCAGGGTGGCGGTATGTACTAAGGCCGACAAGGTCTAGAACTCCCACCGGGAATCCGGGGGCGTGACGGGGGTTTCTCTCCGGAACGTCCTCGGACATGCAAAGAGGCTCCGCATCGCGCTTCGCGCTGCGGAGCCTCTTTGCGTCCTGCGGAAATGTTCCGGAGAGAAACCCCCGTCACGCCCCCGGATTCCCTGCGTTTGCGGCCTTGAGGTCGGCTCGCGGAGAAGGACGTGGTTGATGGGAATACGTGTCCCCCTCGCTGTTTCGCGTTTCGCGCGAAAGGCGCGCTACTTTGGGATGGGTGGGGAACGTGGTTGTTACGGCAACTGGTCTCCGCCATAAATTACCTTTGGCATACTTGCGCGAAAGCCTGCTGGTGCTACACTTGCAATTGCTGTTTCAGGGCGGGGTGAAATTCCCCACTGGCGGTAAATCGGGCGATGTCAAAGGGACACCGTGGCGCAGGTAAAGTGCCTGCGGCCGAGCCGATGAGTCCGCGACCCGTGCGTGCGTTGGTTCGCATGCCGGCTGAACTGGTGAGATCCCAGTACCAACGGTTAGAGTCCGGATGAAAGAGGCAGGTGATCTTATGTCTGAACAGTCGCAGCATATCCATTTTGAGAACACGAATAGGTGGAGCACCAAACAGCTCGTTACCATGGCGTTGATGTGCGCCTTGGGAGCACTGTTTATGTATGTGCAGCTGCCCATCCTTCCCTCGGCGCCGTTTTTGACGTATGACCCGTCGCTGGTGCCGGCGATGGTGTGTGGATTTGCGTACGGCCCTGGTGCCGGCACCGCTGTTGCCGCTATGGCGATCGTTATCCATGCGCTTACCACGGGCGATTGGGTCGGTGCGCTTATGAACCTGGTGGCTACGCTGGGCTATATTCTGCCTGCGGCTATCGTCTACCAGAAGATGCACACCTACAAGGGTGCCGTGATTGGCCTGGTGCTCGGCGTCATTGCCGCTACGGTGCTTTCTATGGTTGCGAATCTGACCATTGGCGTTTGGTTCTGGTATGGCTCGGCCGATGTGATTCTGCCGCTCATGCTTCCCGCCGTTTTGCCGTTTAACCTCATCAAGACCGTGCTCAACTCGGTGTTGACGCTGGCGGTGTATAAGGCAGTCTCCAACCTCATCACGCCTAAAAAGGACCAGGTCAAAGGCCGCGCATGATTGAGTGTCGGGGCGTTTCCTTTAGCTATGACGGTGTCGTGCCGGCGCTCGATGGCATCGATCTGAACATCGAGGATGGCGAGTTTTTCTGCATCCTCGGCGGAAACGGGTCGGGCAAGTCGACGTTTGCCAAGCATTTGAACGCGCTGCTGCAGCCCGATACGGGAACGGTGTGCGTCAACGGCATGGACGCGTCCGATCCCGAGCTGGTCTACGATATCCGCTCGACTGCGGGCATGGTGTTCCAGAATCCCGACGACCAGCTTGTGGCGACGCTTGTCGAGGACGATGTTGCGTTTGGTCCCGAGAACTTAGGGGTCGAATCGGCCCAGATCGCGCAGCGCGTGCGCGAGGCGCTGAAGGCCGTGGGTCTGGTGGGCTTTGAGCGCCACGAGACCCACGCGCTCTCGGGCGGACAAAAGCAGCGCGTGGCGCTTGCCGGCGTGCTCGCCATGGAGCCGCGCGTGCTCATTTTGGACGAGGCGTCCTCGATGCTCGATCCGCGCGGGCGCAAGGGCCTTATGAAGGCCTGTCACGCGCTGCACGAACGCGGCATGACCATCGTGATGATTACGCACTTTATGGAAGAGGCCGCCGAGGCCGATCGAGTCGCGGTGTTTCGGGCGGGGCGCGTTGCCATGTTGGGCACGCCCGATGAAATCTTGACGCAGGCGGACGAACTCGCGCGGCTGAACCTGGATATGCCGGCATCGTGCTGTCTTGGCAGGGCGCTTCGTGCGAAGGGCGTGCCCGTTCACGCGCAGGTGCGCGAGGCGGATATGGTTGCCGAGGTTGCGCAGGCCTATACCGAGCGAAGTGAGGCGGGCGCCGCGGGGCAGTCTTCCGCATCCCAGTCGGAAATCGCTGACGGCGCTGTTCCGGCAGACAATGAGGACAACGCGTCAGAGCCCGTCATCGAGATTTCGCACCTTTCGTATAGCTATTCGCTGAGCGCCCGTGAGCGTCGCCGTTGGCACAAGCGCTCAGCCGCCGAGGGCGCATCGAACAAGCAGACCCTCTGGGGCAACGACCCTAGCAGCCCTTGGGCGTTGCGTGATGTGTCGCTAACGGTGTGTCGTGGCGAGTTCCTGGGCCTTGCGGGCCATACCGGTTCGGGTAAATCGACGCTGGTTCAGCATCTCAACGGTCTGATTCGTCCCCAGGAGGGTTCTGTTTATGCGCTGGGGCTCGACCTGGTAAACAAGAAAGATGCCGCCGCGGTTAAGGCAAAGGTCGGCGTGGCGTTTCAGTATCCAGAGCGTCAACTGTTTGCCGAGACCGTGGCACAGGACGTGGCGTTTGGTCCGCATAACCTTGGCTTGTCGCAGGCCGAGGTTGCCCGCCGCGTTGAGTCATCGCTCGCGCGCGTGGGCCTCGACCTGGCTACGGTGGGCGACAAGAACCCCTTTGAGCTCTCGGGCGGGCAGCAGCGGCGCGTGGCGTTTGCTGGCGTGCTTGCCATGGAGCCCGAGGTCCTGGTACTCGATGAGCCCATGGCGGGGCTCGATCCGGCGGCGCGCAGTGATTTCCTGGAGCTCATCGATCGACTTCACCATGGGGGCCTGACCGTCGTCATGGTCTCGCACAGTATGGATGACCTTGCCAATTGCTGCGACCGTATTGTCGTGATGAACGAGGGCGAGGTGTTTGCCGAGGGCAGGCCCGCTCAGGTTTTTGCGCATGCCGATGAGCTTAAATCAATCGGCTTGGGTGTTCCCGCTGCCCAGCGCATGGCGCTGGCGCTTGCGAAGGCAGGCGTGCCGCTGCGCTTTGACGGCCTCTATACGGTTGAGTCGCTGACAGACGAGTTGGTGGACCTGCTAATCGGTCGCTCGGACGGTCCTTCTAACGTCGCGGACATTGCTAAATCCAAGACGGTCGCGCGAGAGGAGGGCTGCTAATGGAGGCGTTTTCGTTTGGCAGCTACTATCCCGGCGATAGTGCAATCCACCGCCTGGACCCGCGAACTAAGTTGCTCTTGGGCTTTGTGTTTCTGATCACGACGCTCACGGTCAGTAGCTTCCGCGGACTGGTCCCGGTCGCAATCTTCGTTGTCCTGATCTATACCGTGTCTCGGGTGCCGGCTCGTCGCGTCCTGTCATCGATGGCGCCGCTGCTGGCGATCGTCGCGGTGGTCGCGGTGCTCAACTTGTTTTCCGACCAGAGCGGGCGCATCCTGTGGCAGCTCGGCTTTTTGCAGATAAGCGAGGGCTCGCTGCATTCCGCTGCCTTTATGGCGTGCCGCCTGACCTTGATGATGGCCGGTATGAGCGCTATCACGCTCACCACACCGACGCTCGACCTCACCGCGGGCTTCGAGCGCCTGCTCGCGCCGTTTGCGCGTGTGGGACTTCCTGCGCACGAGCTCGGCATGATCATGGGCATCGCGCTGCGCTTTATGCCGCAGTTTGCCACCGAGATGAAGCAGACGGCCGATGCGCAGACAAGCCGCGGTGCGCGCGTGACGGGAGGCCCGCTCGGCGGCGTTCGTATGCTTGGCAGTGTGGCGATTCCGCTGTTCACGGGTGTGTTCCGTCATGCCGAGACGTTGTCTGCCGCCATGGATGCCCGTTGCTATCATGGCGAGCAGGGCCGCACGCGTCTGCATGCGCTTGCATTTGGCCGCGGCGATGCGTTGGCGGCGGTGGTGACGGCGTTGCTGCTCGTCTGCGTCATCGTCATCAATCTTCAACTTGTTTAGGCGCGATTCGAGCGCAGGAAAGGGGTCCCTATGACCGACAACGATCGCACGGCGCAGCTCGAGCGCGCCTGTTCGTATCTTAGGCGTATTCCGGCGTGGTATCTCGCCACGATCGACGTGACGGACGGACATCAGCCGCGCGTGAGGCCGTTCTCGTTTGCCATGGTCGATGATGACAAGCTGTGGTTTTGCACCTCGCGCGACAAGGACGTGTGGGCCGAGCTCAGCGCGAACCCCAAGTTTGAGGTTTCGGGTTGGAAACCGGGGGAGTGTTGGATTGTGCTGACCGGCGAGGCCGCGCTCGAGGACGACGCGGTCGTGAGCGACCGGGTGCGCCAAGCCGGCTTTAAGCACATGGTGGGCATCGGTGAAGACCACGAGGGCGCCAACGACGGTCGCCTTGCGTTTTTCTCGGTGCGCAATATCGCCGCCCGCTTCTGTGATATCGACGGCAGCGAAGAGCGCCTGGAGCTTTAACCATAGGGTAGCTAAAACAGCCCCGACCCAAAAAGACTAGTGACAGGGGGACATATGGACGGATTGAATACGGTGTTGGAGTATCTGACGTCGGTGCCGGCATGGTATTTGGCGACGAGCGTTGACGGACAGCCGCATGTGCGTCCGTTTTCGTTTGCGCAAATCCAGGACGGCAAGCTGTGGTTTGTAACGGCGCGCACCAAAGACGTGTGGCAAGAGCTGTTGCAAAATCAACGCTTTGAGGCCACGAGTTGGTGGCCGGGCCATGGCTGGCTCATCTTGCGCGGGCATGCGGGTCTGGACGACCAGGCCGCTCCGGATATGCGCGAGGCAGGCTGGAAGCACCTGGAGCGCCTAGGCGAGCACTACGAGGGCGCAGACGATCCCACGCTCGTCTTCTTTAGCGTGGAGGAACCCGAGGCCTTTATCTGCAACCATGACGAATGGGTGCCGGTCGAGTTCTAGCCAGCTGGATCATCCTAACAACTTGGTTTTCGCATGGGTGGGCCCCGTATTGCCCGGCGCCGTTAGGAGCGCCGGGCAATACGGGGCCCGCTCTATTTGTCAACTCCTTCAAGCGAATGTGTCGGGAATGTTTCAATGCATGAACATGCAAGCTATTTACGTATTCATGCATCTTTTGGTGCTAAAGTTTCAACCCACTTCATAACGACCGCTGCGAAATGCGCATCGGTGCATAAATCGCAGACAAGGAGTCTGATATGTCTTTGAAGGTTGGAATCGTCGGCGCGGCTGGATATGCCGGAGCCGAGCTCATTCGCCTCGTGCTCGGTCATCCCGAGTTTGAACTTGTTGCCATTACGTCCAACGCCGATGCCGGCCAGCCGCTGTCCGCGGTGTATCCGAGCTTTGCTAGCGTGAGCGATCTGGTTTTCACCACGCATGACGCCCCTGAGCTCAAGGGCTGCGATGCGGTTTTTCTTGCCGTGCCGCACACGGCTGCCATGGCACAGGTGCCCGCGCTCCTTGCCGCGGGCGTTTCCTGCTTTGATCTTTCGGCCGATTACCGTCTGAGCGACCCGTCCGTCTTTGAGGCATGGTATGCCGCCGAGCACACGAGCCCCGAGCTGCTCAAGACCCGCGCTTTTGGCCTGCCCGAGCTGTTCTGTCAGGACTTGGAGACCGCTGCTTCCAGCCATGCCGCCGGAAAGCCCGTTTTGGTCGCCTGTGCCGGCTGCTATCCCACCGCAACGAGCCTTGCTGCTGCTCCTGCCGTGCGTGCGGGCTGGGTGGCAGAGAACGGTCCCGTAATCGTCGATGCCATTAGCGGCGTTACGGGCGCCGGTAAGTCCTGCAACGCTCGTACGCATTTTTGCAGCGCGGACGAAAACCTGGAGGCCTATGGTGTGGGCAAGCATCGTCATACGCCCGAGATCGAGCAGATCCTGGGCCTGACCGATCGCGTCGTCTTTACCCCGCACCTGGCACCGCTCAAGCGCGGTCTGCTTTCCACGGTGACGATGCCGCTCGCCCAGCAGGCTCTCGATACCCTGACTCTTGAGGATGTTGTCGAATACTACAAGCAGTTCTATGCCGGTCGCACCTTTGTGTGCGTGCTCGATGCCGGCCAGCAGCCCAAGACGGCTTCGGTCGTCGGCACCAACGCCGCCCAGATCGGCCTCGCGCTCAACAAGCGCGCGGGCGTTCTGGTGGCTACGGGCGCCATCGACAATCTGTGCAAGGGCGCAGCAGGCCAGGCGGTCCAGTGCGCCAATATCGTCTTTGGTTTTGACGAGCGACGAGGCTTGCCCACAGTGGCGTGCCCGGTGTAGCACATTCGATTGTTAGCGATTTGGTAGTCGGGCATCGAGTGGGGCGCCACTCTTAAGCTGGTCTCATGATTGTGGCTGGCATGGCGCACCAACCGATGCCCATTTTTTGTTTGATATAAGGAGTCATAAAGACGATGAATGCTGAGCAGTTCGATATCAAAATTCGTGCCGTAGAGGGCGGCGTAACGGCGGCAGCCGGCTTTAAGGCGGCGGGCATCCATGCCGGATTCCGCAAGAATCCCGAGCGCCTGGATTACGCGCTCGTCGTGCCCGATAAACCCTGTCCCGGGGCCGGCGTGTTTACGACTAACCGCTTTTGTGCGGCGCCCGTGCAGGTGAGCCGTGCCAACCTGGGCGGCGCCGACAAGGGCTACGGCATCATCGCCGGTGTTTCTATCAACTCCGGCAACGCCAACGCCGCCACGGGCGAGACCGGTCTTGCCTGCGCGCGCGAGACCTGCAACATCGCCTCGCAGGTCATCGGCTGCGAGCCCCAGCAGATTCTGGTCGCCTCCACGGGCGTAATTGGTCAGATTCTGCCGATTGACACGTTTGAGACTGCCGTTCCTGCCGCCTACGAGGCACTCTCCGCCCATGGTGGCGCTGATGCCGCCCGCGCTATCATGACGACCGACACGCACTCCAAGGAGTATGCCGTGTGTTACCGCAGCGAGGCCGCGGGGCACGCAGACAACGCCTATACGGTGGGCGGTATGTGCAAGGGCTCGGGCATGATCATGCCCAACATGGCAACCATGATCGCGGTCATCACTACCGATGCCCCCGTCGAGCCGGAGGCGCTCCACTCCCTGCTACTCTCGACCGTCAAACAGACCTTCAACAAGGTAACGGTCGATTCCGACACCTCGACCAACGACACCTGCATCATGCTCGCTTCCGGCGCTGCCGCAAATGCCGAGCCTATTGTCGAGGGCTCTGATGCCTTTGACGAGTTGGCCTTTGCCGTGCATGAGGTGTGCGAGAGCCTGGCGCGCAACATCGCCGCAGATGGCGAGGGCGCATCCAAGCTCGTGACGGTTAATGTCACCGGCGCCGCGAACGACGAGGAGGCTGATATCGCCGCCCGTGCCGTCGCCAACTCGCCGCTCGTCAAGACCTGCATCGCCGGCCACGACTGCAACTGGGGCCGCGTTGCCATGGCGCTCGGTAAGTGCGGCGTGCAGTTTAAGCAAGAAGATGTGTCCATCGACATGATGGGTATGCCCGTCTGCCGTGATGGCCTGACCGTTCCCTTTGACGAGGACGAGGCGCTGCGTCGCTTTGAGGCGCCCGAGATTGTGATCTCGGCAGACCTGGGCGCAGGGGACGCGGCGACCACCGTGTGGACTTGCGACCTCACGCACGAGTACATCTCCATTAACGGTGACTACCGTTCCTAGACTCCCGATGTGCCGCGCGTCCCGCTGCAATCGCGGGCAACGAGGTGCGGCGCGATAGCTACACGAAAGACGAGGCAGACTATGAAGTTCGCACGCGATTGTCGCTCGAACGAATCCAACGAAGTTACCGCGCAGCTGCTGTTCGAGGCGCTGCCGTGGATTAAGAACCTGACCGGTAAGACGGTCGTTATCAAGTACGGCGGTGCCGCCATGGTTGATGAGCAGCTGCGCCGCGACGTGATGAGCGACATCGTTTTGCTCAAGATCATCGGTATGCGCCCCGTCATCGTGCATGGCGGCGGCAAGGCTATCAACGAGGCGCTGAGCCATTACGATATTCCCGTCGAGTTTAAGAACGGCCAGCGCGTGACTACGCCTGCCACCATGGATATCGTGCGCGAGGTGCTGGGCGGCAAGGTTAACCAGGAGCTGGTTGCTGCCATCAACCACCACGGCAACCTGGCCGTGGGCGTATCGGGCAGCGATGCCGGCACGCTCATCGCCGAGCCGCTCGACCCCGAGCTCGGACGCGTGGGCAAAGTGACGCACGTCAACACCGACTATATCGAGCGCTTACTCGATAGCGAGTACATCCCCGTCATCGCTACCGTCGCGGCGGGGGAGGACGGCGGTTTCTTCAACATCAACGCCGATACCGCCGCCGGTGCCGTTGCCGCGGCGCTTCACGCGCATAAGGCGATCTTTTTGACCGATGTCGATGGCCTGTACAAGGACTTTAGCGACAAGGACTCGCTTATCTCCAACCTAACGCTCGACGAGGTTAACGAAATGCTCTATGGGGGCGAGGTCGACAAAGGCATGATTCCCAAGCTACGCGCCGCTGTCGATGCGCTTACCGCCGGCGTATTTCGTGCCCACATCATTAACGGTACTACGCCGCACTCGCTGCTGCTGGAGCTGCTGACCGATGCCGGCGTCGGCACCGTGATCCATTCCACCGAGACGGCTTACGAGTTCGATACGCATCCGCATCCGCTTTCGACGTTTGCTGCGCGTCTGACCGAGAACCTTGACGAGGTCGAGAAGCTCCAGACGGTCTAGCTGACCCGCAGCCGCCCCATTCCTGTACCCATAGCCCCGCGCCGTCTGGCGCCCAACGAAAGGCATCCCATGTCACTTGCAGCTCAGCAATCGCTTGAATCCCATTACGTTATGCATACCTTTGGCCGCTCTCCGGTCGAGTTTGTCGAGGGTCACGGCATGAAGCTCACCGGCGACGATGGCCGTGAGTACCTCGACTTTCTTGCCGGCATCGGCGTGTGCAGCCTAGGTCATGGCGACCCGGCTGTGCTCTCGGCGCTCGAGGCGCAGACCAAAAAGCTCATGCATGTCTCCAATTACTTCTACATCGAGCAGCGCGGACAGGTCGCGGCGCTGCTGTCCAAGCTTGCTAACGACGACGTAGATGGTGCGCGCGTGCTTGCCGATGCCATTGTCGCCGGCGATGAGACCACGGCAGCTGCTCTTGGTGCCCCGGCTGCGGATGAGCAGGTTTGGGAGACCTTCTTTGCCAACTCTGGCGCCGAGGCCAACGAGGGCTCGATGAAGCTCGCGCGCCTGTACGCCAAGCGTGCCGGTAATGGCGGCAACACCATCGTGTGCATGCGCGGCGGCTTCCACGGCCGTACGCTCGAGACCATTGCCGCCACCATGCAGGATTGGCTGCAGGACAGCTTCCGCCCGCTGCCGGGTGGCTTTGTGGCCTGCACGCCCAACGATGTGGACGAGCTGCGTGCGATCTTTAAGCAGCTGGGGAGCGAGATTTGTGCCGTGATGCTCGAGCCGATCCAGGGCGAGAGTGGCGTGCACCCCATGACCGAGGAGTTTATGGCGACAGCGCGCGACCTGGCACACGAAGTGGGCGCCGTGCTTATCGCCGACGAGGTCCAGTGCGGCATCTTCCGCTCCGGCAAGCCATTTGCATTCCAAACCTATGGCGTGGAGCCCGACATCATGAGCCTTGCCAAGGGCATTGCCGACGGCGTGCCCATGGGTGCCGTCGTGGCAAAGAAAGAGATTGCCGACGTGTTTAAGCCGGGCGACCACGGCTCGACCTTTGGCGGTAGCTGCTTGGCCATCGCGGCGTGCGCCGCGACGCTCTCCGCGCTCGTGCGCGGCGATTATGCCGAGCATGCTGCCAAGGTGGGTGCTTATATGGAGGCAAAACTCACCAAGCTGCCGCATGTGGTCGAGGTACGCGGTCGCGGCTTAATGCTCGGCTGCGATCTGGATGACGCTGCGGGCGATGCGCATGATATTGTTGCCCGCGCGCTGGCCGCTGGCGCCGTGATTAACGCGACCGGAGCTCATACGCTGCGTTTCCTGCCGCCGCTTATCTGCGAGGAAGCCGACGTGGACAGCCTGATCGAGATTTTGTCGGACGTTTTGGCCTAACACAGCGCAATAACTCAATTTGGACCGGGTTCCGGACTGCGGACGTGCCATATGCGGCACGATTCAGCGGTCTGGAGCCCGTTTTGTTATCGATTTACCATGGCTGGGATAAGCCGTGTGCAAAAAGTGGCAAATATGAGTACGGGCACTAACTTCGTAACATATAAATTAGGCGTTTTAGATGAGTTGGGCCACATATGTCCAGTTTTGTAGTAACTAAATTGGCTTAACTGGACTATCAGTCGTCGTTCTAATGTCGGATTTGCCTTTTATGACTTCGAAAACGCTGCTACCAAAAAGGTAGCAGTACTCATATTTGGCATTTTTTGCACATGGGTATTCGCCAAGGGTCCATTTCGCCGCCCGCTTTCGCTTCGGGCCTCCGCTCCTCGCGTGCTGCGCTGGAAAACGCTTCGCGTTTCCTCAGCTCCGCACCCTTGCGGGTTCGAATCCCTCTGCGATGGGCCCAAAAAGGAAAGGCCCCCATCGCTGGGAGCCTTTTCAATCAAGTGGTGGGCGATGAGGGATTCGAACCCCCAGCCTTGTGCGTGTAAAGCACCTGCGCTAACCGTTGCGCCAATCGCCCGCAGGGATTGAGTATAGCGGAAACCCCGTGCTGTTCACCGCTAATTCATAACGAAACTTACGCGGCGACTTCGGCGCCCTTGTCCTCGTCGATAAAGAAGCGCTTGTACCAGATGAGGAACGTCAGCGTGGTATAGATCTTGCGCTGGTTGAGCGCGCGACCCTCAAAGTGATCGTCAAGCAGTTTCATGAGCGCATCGGTGTCAAAGAAATCGGCAGCCCATGGTGCGGTGAAGTATTCCTTTACGTAGTCGTAGTACTTTTGCTCGCGCAGCCAGAACTTGACCGGTACGGGGAAGCCCACCTTCTTGCGCGTTGCCCACTCGTCGGGCAGCGTACGGTTGGCAGCGTGACGCAGAACGAGCTTGCAGCCTTCTTCGTTAACACGGTAGTTGGCGGGAATGTGCTCGGCAAACTCCATGACCTTCTTGTCCAGGAACGGGACGCGAAGCTCCAGAGAATGCGCCATGCACATCTTGTCTGCTTTGAGCAGGATGTCGCCCGGCAGCCACATGTTCATATCCAGATACTGTTTCTTGGAAAGCTCGCAGCAATCGGGAACCTGCTTGTAGTACTCGGCGCACATCTCGGCGGCGTTCTTGCCGGTGTCATAAGCGGGCTTGAGCACCTCGTCGACCTCGGAGGGATCGAACACCTTTGCCTGACCCACATACCAGCGCTCGGGAACCTCGGCGCATTTCGTCAGGAAGTTGTGGCCCTTAAAGTAGGGGAGATGCTGAACGAGCGAGCCCAGGGCGCGACGTACGCCGAGCGGCACGCGCTTCTTAAAGGAGCGCATCTCGGGGGTGTCCTCGTACCACTCGTAGCCGGCAAACAGCTCGTCGGCACCCTCGCCCGAAAGGACGACGGTGACCTCCTCGGAAGCCATTTGCGCCAGATAGTACAGCGGCACGCTGGACAGGTTCGATTGCGGCTCGTCCATGTGATACTGGATATCGGGCAGTGCATCGAAGAACTCGTCGGCGGTAATCATCTTGCGGACGTTCTTGATGCCCAGCTTGTCGGAAAGCTCGGCAGCGTAGTTGGTCTCGTTGAAGTTCTTGTAATCAAAGCCGACAGAATACGTGGTGTCAGGCATGAGACAGGCGGCAATGTAGCTGGAGTCCACGCCGCCAGAAAGGAACGAGCCCACCTTAACATCGGCGATTCGGTGCGCGGCGACGCTTTCGTGCACGACCTTGTCGCACTCGTCCACGTACTCCTCGAAGGTCTTGGAGTTGTCGTCGGTGAAGTCACAGCTCCAGTAACGCTTGATGTCCATGGTGTTGGTCGTCAGGTCATACGTAAAGCAATGCGCCGGGGCAAGCTTGAACACGCCCTTAAAGAAGGTCTCCTCCGTGGCGGGGAATTGCAGCGTCAGATAGGGGCGCAGCGCGTCGTGGTTGACGGCCTTCTCAAACTTGGGATGGTCCAGGAAGCTCTTGATCTCGGAGCCAAACAGCAGCGAGCCATCGGATGCCTGGTAGTAATAGAACGGCTTGATACCAAAGATGTCGCGAGCGCCAAAGAGTTTGTTCTTGTTCTGGTCGTGAATCACGAACGCGTACATGCCACGCAGGCGGTTGACCAGGTCCTCGCCCCACTCCTCGTAACCGTGTACCAGGACCTCGGTATCAGCGTTGCAGTGGAAGGCGTAGCCGGCTGCCTCCAGCTCGGCGCGGAGCTCCTGGAAGTTGTAGATCTCTCCGTTGAAGACAATCGTGACCTTGCCGTCGTCGCTCGACATGGGCTGAGCTCCAGCTTCGGAAAGATCGAGAATCGAAAGACGACGGAAGCCAAGGGCAACGTTGTCGACGATATGCTGGCCGCCCATATCGGGACCACGGTGGATGATGCGATTCATCATAGCCGTGAGAACCAGCTCACTCTGTTCATCTGTACCGGTAAAACCGACAAAACCGCACATGCAAGATCCTTTCTGCTGACGGCTCAGGTGTACTGCCGCAAGGATTGTGGCAGCTGATGTCAAATAATCTTTACTATCATGCCAATCTTTTGTTTCGTGATAGGGCATAAGCGCCGAGCGAACCGAAAAAACCACGGCGTGGCTCGTCCGGGCTTCCGGTAGCGGTTCCAAGATTTAGCAGTCTGTGCCCGATACAAGATTGGGCGGCATATTACGATGGCTGCTAGTATTGAAAGGGTTTTGTTGAATCGGTTTGGTCTCGAGGCAATTGAGGCTGGGCTTAGCGAGAGGGGTCGTTGTATGTCGGATAGCACGCCGCGAGAAAAACTGACACTTAAGCGCTATATTGAATTGCTCGAGGCGGAAGGCGTGGTCGTCTCCAAGCCGGCAGTGCCATGCGATTGGCCTATTGAATTTGCGACTGACGATTCGCGCCAAGTGCGTCCGGGCACGCTGTTTGTCTGTAAGGGGCGTGCATTTAAGCGCGAGTATCTGGTGTCGGCGATTGCCGACGGCGCCGTCGCCTATGTGTCCGAGACGGATTACGGCGTCGATGCCCCCGCGATTATCGTCAACGATATCCGCCGTACGCTCGCTGTGGTGGCGGACGCCTATTACGGTCATCCCTCGGGCAAGGTGGAGGTCTGCGCTTTTACGGGCACCAAGGGCAAGTCGACCTGCAGCTTTTATCTGCGTGGCATTCTTGCCAACGAGGCTAAGCTCGCGGGTTGTCATCGACCTGCCCTCAACACGGGTATCGAGTTCGATGACGGTATCGAGACCGGTCCTTCTAAGCTGACGACCCCCGAGTCCTTCCTGCTGCAGTCGCGTATCGCACATGCCGCCGAGGCGGGCGCTCCGTGGCTGGTCATGGAGGCGTCGAGCCAGGGCCTCAAATACGAGCGTACGGGCAAGATTGACTTTGAAGTGGGTGCCTTTACCAATATCGGTGAGGACCATATCTCGCCGATCGAGCATCCCACGCTTGAGGATTACTTTGCCAGCAAGCTCAAGATTTTTTCGCAGAGCCGCTTTGCTGTGGTCAACCTCGATATGGATCACGTCGACCGCGTGCTCGAGGCGGCGTCCCGCTGCGAGCGCACGGTGACGTTCTCCCTGACCGACGAGCGTGCCGACGTGCTCGCGTTGGCGATTCGAAATGGCGACTGCGGCGTGGTGGCAACGGTGCGCACCCCCCGCTTTACGCGCGACATGGTGATTCCCACGCCGGTAAAGTTCAACGTGTCCAACGCGCTTGCCGCTATTGCGTGCGCGGAGGCACTGGGCATTTCGGAAGAGGGCATCGTCCATGGGCTCGAGAACGTTTTTGTCCCCGGTCGTATGGAGCTCTACAGGTCGGAATCGGGCAAGATTTTGGGCGTCGTCGATTATGCCCATAACGGCATGAGCCTTGAGACGCTCCTGCGCGATCTGCGAGAGAACTATCCGGAGCGCGAACTCGCGGTGGTGTTTGGCGCCACCGGCGGCAAAGGCGTCGATCGCCGGACCACGATGGGCATCGCTGCCGGTAAGTACGCCGACCGCATCGTGATCACCGAAGACGACCCGGGCCCCGAGAACGTCGAGGACATCTGCGACGAGATCGCACGCAATGTCCGGGAGCAGGGCAACGACAACTGGCAGATTGTGCTCGACCGTCCCGCTGCCATCGAGACCGCCGTGCGCGAGACCGAGCGGCCCGCCGTGGTGATCGTGACGGGCAAGGGCGTTGACGACTACATGTTGCGCAAGAACGGGGCCGAGCCCTGCGAGCGCGACGGCTCGGTTCTCAAGCGCATCCTTGCGGCGTACGATGCCTAAACGCTGCCGCCTTGAGGGTGGCGTTTGCGAATCCTCGACGCCCGATGACCTAAGGCCTTCCAGGCGTGTTTACCCTAGGGAAAACACGCTACCAAGATCAAACCCCATCTATGTAAACGGAGTGATTATGTCCCACAACACCCTGCCTACCGTCTCCGAGCTCTCGGGTGAGATACGCGAGCGTCTCGCAAAGGTCAACTATGTCTTTACCGACCTGGACGCCACCATGCTCGCGCCCGGCTCGTGCGTGCTGCGCGACAACGACGGCAACCCCTCGACCAAGCTCGTCGAGGCTGTCGTGGCACTTGCCCGCGCCGGCATCCAGGTGGTTCCCACCTCGGGCCGCAACCGTACCATGATCCACGAGGATGCGCGCGTGCTCGGCCTCAACTCCTACATCGGCGAGATGGGTGGCCTGGTCATGTACGATCTCAAGGCCAACGATTGGGAGTATCTGACCGGCGATATGCCCTACGACCCCGCCTGCGGCCTCACGCCGCATCAGGTGATCGAGCAGACCGGCGTGTGCGAGAAGATTCTCGCCCGCTGGCCGCATAAGATCGAGTACCACAATGACATGTCGACTGGCTACAAGTACCGCGAGGTCACCGTTGGCATGCGCGGCGATGTGCCCGACGAGGAGGTCCAAGCCATTCTTGACGAGGCCGGCTGCGGCCTGGTCTGGGCCTGCAACGGTCATCTGACGCATCTGTCCAAGCCGACGACGCTCGAGCTCGAACGCGTCGAGGATGGCCGCGCGTTTAACATCAATCCCGCCGGCCTCAACAAGGGCGTTGCCATCGCACGTTTCTGTGAGCACCTGGGTATCGAGCGCGAGGAGACGCTGGCGCTCGGCGATTCCGAGTCCGACTTCTACATGGCTGACCACGTGGGCACGTTCTGCCTGGTCGAGAACGGTTTGACTAGCGCCGGCGCGCCCGAGTTCCTGGATGCCTGCGATAACGCCTACGTCACGCGCGGAAAGATTGTCGACGGCTGGGCGGCAACGGCAGAGTTGCTCGTCGCGGCCCGCTCGTAGTGCGGTCCTATCGTTCTGAGCCATATCTTTTCGAGAGAGAATCTGGTGAGGTAATGTCCGATATCGAGAATCTGGCTGGTGACACGCGCCCCATTGGCGTATTCGACTCGGGCCTGGGCGGTCTGACGGTTGCGCGCGCGATTGCGACGGCGTTGCCGCACGAGTCCGTCTACTACTTTGGCGACACCAAGCGCTGCCCTTACGGCACCCGCACCGAGGACGAGGTGCGCTCGTTTGCACTGCAGGCGGGCCGTTGGCTGTCGAAGCACGACGTTAAGATCATGGTCATCGCCTGCAATACGGCGACCGCTGCGGCCTTGCGTTTGGCCCAGCAGGTGCTCGACGTCCCCGTCATCGGTGTGATCGCACCGGGCGCACGCGCGGCAATCAACAGCACCCGCACGCGCCGGGTGGGCGTGCTCGCCACCAACCTCACCATTCGCTCAGGCGCTTACACGCGTGCCATTCAGGACCTGGATGCCGGCGTCGACGTATACGGCTGCCCTGCCTCGAGCTTTGTCGAGGTCGTTGAGCACGAGCTCGCCTCGGGCGCGCATCTGCAAGAGCAGTGGCTCGAGAACGAGGACATCTTTGATACGCCTGCCGTACGCGCGCTGGTCGGCGCTACGGTTGAACCGCTGCGCGACCACGGCATCGATACCGTGGTACTCGGCTGCACGCATTTTCCGCTGCTCGTGGGGCCTATTCGCCATGCGCTGGGTCCCGGAGTGCGCGTGGTGAGCTCCGCCGAGGAGACCACGCGCGAGCTGACCGATATTCTCACGCGCCGCGAGCAGCTGGCGGGCGACGCAGCCGAGCCGCAGCATCGTTTTGCAACGACGGCCGATAACATTGCCGAGTTTGCGGTGGCGGGCAGCTTTATCTTTGGCCAGCCGCTCAAGAGCATTGAGCATATCGATATCGACGAACTGAAATAGATATAAGGTCACCGACCAAAGGCTCACGTTCACCTTTTGCCGAAAGGATTTTTCTATGGAGTATATGCAGGTCAATCGCGCCAACGGCCGCGCCGCCGATGAGCTGCGCCCCATCAA
The DNA here is from genome assembly GCA_900544725.1 of uncultured Collinsella sp. Classification (GTDB taxonomy): domain Bacteria; phylum Actinomycetota; class Coriobacteriia; order Coriobacteriales; family Coriobacteriaceae; genus Collinsella. Next base: position 8,717 of record UQWK01000026.1, on the reverse strand, counting down.
GCTTACCCGCGGCGTCATGAAGCACGCCCACGGTTCGTGCCTGGCCGAGTTTGGCGATACGCGCGTGCTGTGCGCTGCCACCATCGAGGAGGGCGTGCCGGGCTGGCGCAAGGGTGCCAAGGCCGGTTGGGTAACGGCGGAGTACGCCATGCTGCCGGCATCGACCGGCAAGCGCTGCAAGCGCGAGCATGCCAACCGCAAGGGCCGCTCCATGGAGATCGAGCGCCTCATCGGCCGTAGCCTGCGTACCGTCGTCAACATGAAGGCGCTTGGAGAGTACACCGTCACCGTCGACTGTGACGTGATTCAGGCAGACGGCGGCACGCGAACGGCGAGCATTACCGGCGCCTGGGTGGCGTTGCACGACGCCCTTGCCATGTGGGTCGAGGCGGGTAAGCTCGAGCACATCCCGCTCACGGGCCAGGTCGCCGCGATTTCCATGGGCGTTGTCGACGGCAACACCCTGCTCGACCTAGATTATTCCGAGGACAGTCACGCCGAGGTCGACATGAACCTTGTCGCCACCGATACCGGTGAGATGATCGAGCTCCAGGGCACTGGCGAGCAGGCGCCCTTCGACCGCAAGCGCCTCAATGCTCTGCTCGATTTGGGCGACAAGGGCATTGCCGAGCTCATCGAGCTCCAGCGCCAAGCCCTCGCCTAACCTGCCAAAAAGGGATGTTAATTTTGACAGGTTTTATCTGCGGAAACGCCGATAGATAAGGTTGATGCCACATGAAAGGGGAGACGCCGACAGACCGGTCCCTTTTACGTGACTTTGCTATACGGACAAGGAGACCACTCATGGCACTTGAGAAGATCGACATCGACACCCTCGACCCGGCGGCGACCATCGTCGTGGCAACGGGCAACGCCCATAAGCTCACCGAGATCGAGGCCATTTTGGGCAAGGTTATGCCCGAGGTTCGCTTTGTGGCGCTCGGTCAGCTGGGCGATTTTGAGGACCCCGAGGAAAACGGTACGACATTTTTGGAGAACGCTATCATCAAGGCGCAGGCTGCCGTCGAAGAGACGGGGCTCATGGCCATTGCCGACGATTCGGGCCTGGTCGTTGACGCGCTGGATGGTGAGCCCGGTGTGTATAGCGCGCGCTACGCGGGCGTTCACGGCGACGATGCCGCCAACAATGCCAAGCTGCTCGTGAATCTGGAGGGCGTGGCCGACGAGGACCGCACTGCGCGCTTTATGAGCGTCGTCGCGCTCATCGACACGGACGGTTTGGTCACCTATGGTGAGGGCGCCTGCGAGGGCGTTATCGCACACGAGGGCCGCGGCGATCACGGCTTTGGCTACGACCCGCTGTTCCTGCCGGTCGACACGCCGGGCAAGACCATGGCCGAGCTGACGGCGGACGAGAAGAACGCCATCAGCCATCGATTCCATGCGCTCGAGCACCTATCCGCCAAACTGACGGGCGAGGAGTAGGCCGTGCGTGCGGTGGTGCAGCGCGTGCTCAACGCCGGCGTGACGGTTGACGGCGAGTGCGTGGGCAAAATTGGGCGCGGCTATCTGGTACTGCTGGGCGTGGGTCACGGCGACACGCGCGCCGAGGCCGATAAGCTGTGGGGCAAGCTCCGGGGCTTGCGCATTAACGAGGACGAGAACGGCAAGACCAACCTGGCACTGGCCGATGTCGACGGCGAGGTTCTCGTGGTGTCGCAGTTCACGCTGTTCGCCGATTGCCGTCACGGCCGCCGCCCGTCGTTTACGGATGCCGGCGCCCCCGATGTCGCCAACGAGCTCTACGAGTACTTCCTGACGCTTGTGCGCCAAGATGTCGAACACGTGGCGCACGGCATCTTTGGCGCCGATATGAAGGTCGACCTGGTCAACGACGGTCCATTCACCATCGTCCTGGATACCGATACTCTGTAAGTAGCTAATTAGCTACTTGCGTATGGCCACAACAGGGTGCTATAGTATTAGAGTTTTGTCTATCTTAGGGGTATTATCCCCTTTTTGAATTGCACCTTCTGGAGGCCCTGTTCATGGAAGAGATGGAAGTCAATCACGTCGACGACATCCACGAGAAGCTGACCGATATGGTTGGCGATCGCGTTAAGGTGAAGGCCAACATGGGCCGCACCCGCGTCGTCGAGCGCATGGGCACCATCAAGAGCGTCCATCCGGCAGTCTTTATCGTCGAGGTCGACGAGCGCCGTGGCCGCAAGTCGCGTCAGTCCTACCAGTATATTGATGTTCTCACCGGCCAGGTCGAGCTGTTCGACCCCGAGAGCGGCGAGCACATTTTTACCCCGCTCGGCAATCAGCTCGAGGAGCACTAGCGGTGACCGATTGGTCCCTGACCCTTTTCGCGCCGGCAAAGATCAACCTCTATCTGGGGGTTCATACCGAGCGTGACGCCCGCGGCTATCACAGGGTCGATTCCCTGATGGCAGCCGTCGGTCTTGTCGATACCGTGACGGTCACGCCGGCACAGGCGCTGACCGTCCAGACGATTCCGGCATCCGACTTTCCTATGCAAAAGAATACGGCGTATCGTGCAGCTGCTGCTATGGCCGAGCATTATGGTCGCGAGGCAAACATCTGCGTGACGATTGAGAAGCGCATTCCATTGTGCGCCGGCTTGGGCGGCCCCTCGACGGATGCGGCCGCGGTCATTGTTGCCTTGGCGGAGCTCTGGGGAATTGATCGCACCGACCCCGCGCTCGACGACATTGCGCGGGGCATTGGTGCTGACGTTCCCTTCTTTTTGCATGCCAGCCCTGCGTTCTACGTGGGTGGGGGAGACGTGCTGGCCACCGAGTACCCCGCACTACCCGCGACGCCCGTCGTGCTGGTCAAGCCGCGCGAGGCAAGCGTTTCGACAATTGAAGCCTATCGACGTTTTGACGAGACTCCAGCGCCTGCGGACAAGCCCGGAGCGATCGCATCTGCCCTTCGCTCGGGAGACGCAGAGGCGGCCTACACGCTCGTCCACAACAACCTGGGAGTCATTTCCGCGCAGATGGAGCCGCGGATTCAAACGGTGCTTGACTGGCTTCGTTCACAGGACGGTACCATTGCCGCAAACGTGTGCGGTTCGGGTGCCTGCTCGTTTGCCATTTGCGACACCGCCGCCACGGCCGAAAGGCTTGCCGACGCTGCCCTGCAAAACGGCTGGTGGTCCTGCGCGACGGAGCTCATTCCCAACACGGTTCGCATTGAAGCGCCAAAGAAATTAAAATTTCTCTAGCACGCGGCGAAAAACTTTGTTACTATAGTCGAGCTAACGGGTTGTGGCTCAGTTTGGTAGAGCACTGCGTTCGGGACGCAGGGGTCGCTGGTTCAAATCCAGTCAACCCGACCAGAGCATGAGGAGGGACCGCTTCTTGCGGTCCCTTTTTTTAGCTATTGTTGTGATACCGCGATACCCGCGGTATACTCATTCGAGCTTGTCTCGCTGTATTGTGGAGGTCTACATGTTTGGACTGAGGGCTCCTGAGCTCATCATTATTCTCGTTGTTGTCCTGATTATCTTTGGGCCCAAGAACCTGCCGAAGCTCGGTAAGTCCCTCGGCTCTACCGTCAAGAATATCCGCGAGGGTATGGAGGGCGACGATAAGGGCGAAACCAAGCAGGCCGAGGAGGTTGTGGTCGAGGAGTCCAAGGAGGACAAGGAGATCGCAGAGCTCGAGGCCAAGCTCGCTGCTGCCAAGCAAAAGAAGGCAGAGGACAGCGACGCGGACGCAGAGTAGTCCCATCCCTTTGGGGTGAGCACCTGACCGGCTTGCCCGCAGGCTAGCCGGTCTTTTTCGTTTTGTTGACAGTTGATTGTTTGATCAGAGTTGGGGAGATATCCGTATGGACGCAAGCCAGATCGTACTGACCGCTGAGGGCCGCCAGAAGCTCGTCGAGGAGCTCGCTTGGCGTGAGGGCGATTACGCCAAGGAGATCGTCGAGGACATCAAGGAAGCCCGCGCGTTCGGCGACCTTTCGGAGAACTCCGAGTACGATGCCGCCAAGGACAAGCAGGCCCAGAACGCCGCTCGTATCGCCGAGATCCAGGCCATCCTCGCCAACGCTCAGATCGCTGCCAGCACGGGCGACCTGACCGTCTCCATTGGCTCGACTGTTACCCTGGTCGACCCCAATGGTGAGCTCATCGAGGTCACGCTTGTCGGTACTACCGAGACCAACTCGCTCGAGCACAAGATCTCCAACGAGTCTCCGGTCGGCCACGCCATCATTGGTCATGGCGAGGGCGACTCCGTCGAAGTCGTTACGCCTTCCGGCAAGACTCGCGTCTACACCATCGCCAAGATCGCACGCTAGACCACGGTCCCGCGTAAAGGTATGTTTTCGCTCCCTGGGACCGAATCCTGGGGAGCGTTTTAGTTTGAGGAGCTAACTATGGCAGAAAACCAGAACGCCGCCGATCAGGCATCGACGCTCAACGACGAGCGTGCCACCCGCCTGGCAAAGCGTGCCTCCCTGTTCGAGGCGGGCCAGAACCCGTATCCCGAGCACTCTGAGCTTGAGGACTACGTCGCCGATATCGAGGCTAAGTACGCCGAGCTTGCCGATGGCGAGGACACCGAGGACGTCGTGAAGATCGCCGGCCGCGTGGTCGCCAAGCGCGGTCAGGGCAAGATCATGTTCATCGTCGTGCGCGATGCGACTGCCGAGATTCAGCTGTTCTGCCGCATCAACGACATGGACGAGGCTGCCTGGAATACGCTCAAGGCCCTCGACCTGGGCGATATCCTGGGCGTGGCCGGCGTAGTCGTGCGCACCAAGCGTGGCCAGCTTTCCGTTGCCCCCAAGAGCGCGACGCTGCTGTCCAAGGCCGTTCGCCCGCTGCCCGAGAAGTTTCACGGTCTCTCCGACAAGGAGACCCGCTATCGTCAGCGCTATGTCGACCTGATCGCCAACGACGACGTTCGCGAGACCTTCCGCAAACGCTCGCAGATCCTCTCCACGTTCCGCCGCTTTATGGAGTCCGATGGCTACATGGAGGTTGAGACTCCTATCCTGCAGACCATCCAGGGCGGAGCTACTGCCAAGCCGTTCATCACGCACTTCAACGCGCTCGATCAGGAGTGCTACCTGCGTATCGCCACCGAGCTGCACCTCAAGCGCTGCATCGTCGGCGGCTTTGAGCGCGTGTTCGAGATCGGTCGTATCTTCCGCAACGAGGGCATGGACCTTACCCACAACCCCGAGTTCACCACGATGGAGGCCTACCGTGCCTTCTCCGATCTCGAGGGCATGAAGGCACTCGCCCAGGGTGTCATTAAGGCGGCTAACAAGGCCATCGGCAACCCCGAGGTTATCGAGTACCAGGGCCAGACCATCGACCTTTCTGGTGAGTGGGCCAGCCGTCCCATGACCGACATTGTCTCCGACGTGCTCGGCAAGCCGGTCACCATCGACACGCCGGTCGAGGAGCTTGCTGCCGCCGCACGCGAGAAGGGCCTGGAGATCAAGCCCGAGTGGACCGCCGGCAAGATCATCGCCGAGATCTACGATGAGCTGGGCGAGGACACCATCGTCAACCCCACCTTCGTGTGCGATTACCCCATCGAGGTTAGCCCGCTTGCCAAACGCTTTGAGGATGACCCGCGCCTGACCCATCGCTTTGAGCTGGTCATCGCCGGCCACGAGTACGCCAACGCGTTCTCCGAGCTCAACGACCCGGTCGACCAGGCCGAGCGCTTCGCTGCCCAGATGGCCGAGAAGGCCGGCGGCGACGACGAGGCCATGGAGTACGACGAGGATTACGTGCGCGCCCTCGAGTACGGTATGCCTCCCGCGGGCGGCATCGGCATCGGTATCGACCGCGTGGTCATGCTGCTCACCAACCAGGCTTCCATCCGCGACGTGCTGCTGTTCCCGCACATGAAGCCCGAGAAGGGTTTCCAGTCCGGTGCCGCTGCTGCCAAGGCTGCCGAGGCCGGCAACACCGCGAGCCCCTTCGTCAAGCCGCTCAAGCCCACGGTTGATTATTCCAAGATTGCCGTCGAGCCGCTGTTTGAGGAGTTTGTCGACTTCGACACCTTCTCCAAGAGCGATTTCCGCGCCGTGAAGGTCAAGGCATGCGAGGCCGTCAAGAAGTCCAAGAAGCTGCTGAACTTTACGCTCGATGACGGCACCGGTACCGACCGCACCATCCTCTCCGGTATTCACGATTATTATGAGCCCGAGGACCTGGTCGGCAAGACCCTGCTCGCCATCACCAACCTGCCTCCGCGCAAGATGATGGGTATTCCCAGCTGCGGCATGCTCATCAGCGCCATCCACGAGGAGGAGGGCGAGGAGCGTCTCAACCTGATCCAGCTCGACGCCTCCATCCCTGCCGGCGCAAAGATGTACTAGGGAGTTACGCGGGTTTACCAACCCGCGTAACCAGTTGACGCTGCAAGCCCGCCAGAGCGGCAATCTGCCTTTCAACTTCGGCGGCATGACCAGAAGGTCAATGCCGCCTTGTTTCAAGGCACCTTGCTCGCTCTGGCGGGCTTTCGCTGTCGTTGCCAAGGCATCGGCGTTGCCTTGGCTGTCAAGCTGGACGCGGCTCGCTGTCCATCCTCTGCCTGCGGCGTTGTCCTGGTTGGAATGCGGCCCGCTCGCTGGCGTTGCCAAAACATCGATGTGGTCATTGGGGACGTTCTTAAACGACTACTCAATGGCTATTGAGCACATGGCTCGCATGACAGTTGTCTCTTTTATGTTTCCTTTAGCCGCTGCTGCCTAGGATGGGGGTTAGTCGGCAAGAAGGGAGCATCTGTATGGACGACGCGAGCGAGCGCGCAATCGAAGAGGACATGCTCGATCAGTTCAATTACTTTGACGATGAGGATGAGGAGCTAATCGATCGTCGCGAGCCGGCATCGCTTGATTCCTTTGATCTGGTCGATGAAGAGCCCGACGAGGACGAGGGCGAATCAGCGGAGCCTCCACAGCCTTCGCGCCATGACTCGCTGCTCTCAAGAGTCCCCATGCACCACGGCGTTCGTGCCGGCGCGCTCCATATGAAAACTGACTGGCACCAGATCGTGACGGCAGGCGATGAACTTGCCGTCGATGCGCCGCTCACTGATAAATCATCCATCATCTGCCGCACCGGTATGCTTATGCTCGCGAGCGGAACGGGTGCCTGGCGTGTTCGCGATACCATGAATCGCGTCGCCGCCGTACTCGGTGTCACCATCCACGTCGACTTGAGTCTCCTATCGTTTGAGTGTACCTGCATCGAAGATGGCCACTGCTTTAACGAGGTCGTCAGCCTGCCCACAACGGGCGTCAATACCCATCGCATTTGGATGATGGAGAGTTTCCTCAAGGAAATCGAGACCTATGGTCGTCGCTTCACGGTGCACGAGTATCACGAGATGCTCAAGACCGTTGAGAGTTCAAAACCTGATTACGCGCCTTGGCAACAGGGCCTTGCGGCGGCCTGCGCCTGTGGCGCCTTTGTCTTTTTACTTGGTGGCGGTCCTATTGAGATGGCATGCGCGTTCGTGGGCGCGGGTGTCGGCAACTTTGCCCGCTCCCATATTCTCAGGCAAGGCCTTGGTCAGTTCAGCGCGCTGACGACCGGCGTTGCGCTCGCTTGCGTTTCGTATCTGCTGGCATTGCTCGGCCTTGGCCAGGTCATACCGGGGGCAATGTCGCACCAAGAAGGCTATATCGGCGCCATGCTCTTTGTGATTCCCGGCTTTCCGCTCATTACGGCAGGCCTCGACATCGCTAAGCTCGACATGCGAAGCGGTATCGAGCGCCTTTCATATGCCGTATCGATTATTGTGATGGCGACGCTCGTAGGTTGGATGGTTGCCGAGTGTGTTGGCCTGGCGCCGGACGACTTTGCGCCGCTTGGTCTCTCACCGTTGGCTCTTACGCTCTTGCGCGTGGTGATGAGCTTTGTCGGAGTATTTGGCTTCTCGGTTATGTTCAACAGTCCGATAAAGATGGCCGCGGCGGCAGGGCTCATCGGCGCCGTGTCTAATACCTTGCGCCTTACGCTCGTCGATGCGCCGACGCTGTTTCCCTTCTTGGGCTTGAGTGCGGGCATGCCTTCCGAGGCGGCTGCGTTTACTGGCGCGTTGGTATCGGGGCTGCTCGCGAGCTTAGCCGAAATCAAGCTCACCTACCCACGTATCGCTCTCACGGTGCCATCGATTGTCATTATGGTGCCGGGCTTGTACCTGTATCGCTCGATGTATTACATGTGCACCTTCGACACGGTCAATATGCTCGGCTGGTTTGTGCGTGCAGTGCTCATCGTGGCGTTTTTGCCCGTTGGCCTGGGTGTGGCGCGTACGCTCACCGACCCTCGCTGGCGCCACACCAGCTAATTGGTGCAAGGGGGCAGGTTGCTTTTCACCAAATGAGTTGCGGTGAAATAGGGACTGAATTGCTGCTTAAAGGGTCAAAACAGTCCGTATTCCACCGCAACTTATGGGGTCGGGGGATTATCGGTGCCCTGCATCTTCATAAACTCAACGCTTACGAAGCGCATGCGTTTCGTGCTAGGCTGGTTCCACCACATAAGTAGTCGCAGACGCGCGTAACACGGGCGGGCGAGATGAAGTCCCAGTAACTCCATCTTGCCCGCCCGTTTTTGTTGGCGGCGCCGCGACGCAACATGGAAAGGAATCTGCCCTTCATGCCTATCAACAAACGAGAGAGCCTGCTGTTCACCTTTATCATGTGCTTTTGCATGGTGCTCTGGATGAGCATCTACAACGTTGCCC
>UQWK01000025.1 GCA_900544725.1 uncultured Collinsella sp. | reverse complement strand
TGCGCCTCCCCTGGTATCGGCCGTAGACCATGCGGTTGTGATCGTGGACGATTATCTACCGGGGCATCATGCGGGTAAGTACCGGAAGCTGACCAAACGCTGACAAAAAGCTTGACGAGTTCTGCCGAAAAAGCGTTGTGTGATAGAAATCCGCTGGAAGGAGCTCTGGGCGTGTGGTCCCTGTCTTCACATTTGCGTATGAATCACATGGGGAATTCAATGAAAATACGTATGCGTTTTATGCAAAATGTGCAATGACGTCAGCAAAAAAGGGTGCGATAAAAAATGACGCCTTAGACGACTACGATTAATTTTTGGTGTCAGTTTTGGTGTCACCCTTGGTGTCAAAAAGAAAAAGGCCAGAGGCTTAACACCTCTGACCTGTGCTTTAGATGGTGGGCGATACAAGATTCGAACTTGTGACCCCATCCGTGTGAAGGATATGCTCTACCCCTGAGCCAATCGCCCGTCGCCTTTCGGCAAAAGAGATACTATCATAGCCTCGCGTGGTTTACCAAGAACTTTTTGCCCCAGATTTTAAATTCGTGGGCGCAATCGCGGACGAAACCCGCCCCATCGCAAGCAGGACATCCAACAAATCTGCAGCTAAACCAACCTTTATCGCTTGATCCACGAGGTCTCGGGGCGGCAGATAAGTCGCGCGTTGTTGTAGGCCATATCGAGCGTGAGGCAGGTGCGCGCGGCGTAGAAACCGTCTTCGCGCTGGATGGTCAGTGCCAGTTCGGGCTTGTCGCCGGTCAGACACAGCGGCAACAGCAGCTGGATCCGGCCTCCGTAGAACTGCGGCACGGCGAGCGTGTAGTTGGCGGCGGCGCGGCGCGCTGCCTTGCCGACGGCCCCCTCAAAAGCGCGGCGCAGCAGCAGCGAGTTGCCCTCCCCCATCAGGCTGGCGGGGATACGCGTAAGGTTTTCCTCGTCGCCCAAAATGTGGTCGATGTTGGAGCGGATGGGCAGGCGGTAGTCAAAGACCAGCTCGGAGGGGTCCTCGGCAAAGCGCACGCGGCATGGCAGGTACTCAAACGAGACCAGCATGGGGTCGCTTTCCTTAAAGAAGCCCTTCAAAAACCAGCGCTGGCGCGCGTCGGGCTTGGTGTTGGGCTCAAACAGGCCGTAGATGGTCTCGTAACGGCGCGTGTACAGGCCGGTGTTGAATAGGCAGCGGTCGTCGTCGAACACCAGCGGCAGGTTGGACGGGGCGGTCTGATCCACGTCGCGCTCGGTCAGGAACACCGCGCGGCTAAACGAAAACGACAGGTAGTTTTTGAGGATGCGGTTGCCGGGACCCCAGTCCTCGGGGTCGGCAAGGTCGGCCAAGCGGTCGTAGCAGGGCTCGGGGCAAAACGCGAAGTCGTACACATTGCTGCACAGGGTGCTGGGGATCTCCATGTGGTGTCCAATCCATTCAATTTCCGGCGTGCGGATGCTTAGATTCTATACGGGCGAAGCGCAGTCGCGACACACAACGTAATTACGCCTAAGCTCTTCCGCGAGATCGGCGCGAGAGCGGTTTCCAGATACGAGGTCTTGGATCCAGACGTAGTACTGGTTGTCTTTGGGCTCGGGACTGTCGGACAGCACGACCGGAGTGCCGGCGAAACTTAGGACAGACAACGCAGAGACAAGGCTGGTGCGCTTGTTACCGTCCTCAAAGATGTGGTCCTTGACCATGTGCTCGGCCACGTAGGTGACCTGGTCAAAGATGTCAGCGAAGCGGTCGGCCGGCGATTGGCCGAATATCGTACAGAATGCACCCGCAAACACGGACTCGACGCGTCCAAGCTCAAGCGCGGCCCGGCCACCTGTGGCGTCGGTTGTATAGCAGCGCCCGACCGTCATCAGCGTGCTGTGTAGGCGCATCACAGCCGCGGCCATAGCTTCGAGCGAACCGGCATCATCAAGCACGAGCGGCGCGAACGGATGAGCGCCCCGCTGCGTAGCCGCCATCATGAGTTCTCCAAGAGCCTGAGCGCGTTGGGCATACCCTCAATGGTCAGCCGAATAGCTTCGTCGATTGACGTGGCGCCGTCGAGCAAAATCGGTGATGCTGAATTTGCCACGTGCGCAGTTGAATGATCTTCTTGAGCAACGCAATCAGCGCCGTCATCTTGTTGAACATAGCTCCAAGGCATGTCTGACTCCTCTATAGCTTTACAGACGAAATAGCCCGCGAGTCGTGCTCCAGGGCGATCGGTTGCCAGACGAGGTCTTCGATGGCACAGCTTAGGGTGTTTGCAAGCGCCAATGCCGAGGAGACTGAAGCGCGGCGTAGGTCGAGCTGGTTCTGCTCGTAGAGTTGTATGGCGCGAAGTTTAACCCCCGATTGGGCGGCGAGCTGTTTTTGCGTTAGGCCGGCCGCCTTTCGTGCCGCTTTGAGGCCCTTTTTGTCTGCCTGGGCATCGTTCCATTTATCAATGATAATCTGGGCGAATTTGTCTTCGGAGGCCTCGTGAAGCGGATGGTACGAGCCGATGATCCAATCGAGCGGGGCGACTTCAAGAAGGTCGCTAAAACACAAGCTGCACATCCATTGCGCATAGGCCAAAACCCAGCCCGCCCAATACTGAGGCGAACGGTCGAACGGATAGGTCTCCCTGCATTCGACGGGGCTCAGTCCCGCATGGGCGATAATATCGCGCGCGAGCTCGTCGCCCGACATGCCGCAGACGACGCGAGGCATCCCGCGCTCAAACTGTTTCATCTCAAAAGCGTTCGACAGGATCGACGTCAACTCGGCTGGATTCAACCCTTGGTCGCAGAGAGCGAAATCGACTGCCTCGCCCAGCGTTCTCATGGCATCCTCGAGATACATCTCACTGTAGGCGTGGGTCATTTTCTGTCATCCCCTCTCGAACGATATCGACGATACGAATTCCCTCAAACGGGTTTTCGGTAAGCAATTCCCGATACTGCGCCCTTGCCAACTCATCTCGGTCCTTGGCCAATGGGCCATATAGAGCTTGTGGCGCACGCTCAAATCCAGCAAAACGAATGCTCTTAAACGCGCGCTCGCTTTTGAGCACAATCTGTTCTCCAAGATTGCCGAGCCTCATCGCTCGACCGAGCTGGTCAATGGTGATCGTATTGTTTACAAACGCTCTGGCATAGCTGAAGTACGAGTCATCCGCACGCCATCCTCTAATCACATCGTAAGCGTTAGCATCAGGCAAAAAATGATCGCGAAGGTATTCGCATGCCCCCACAGCGACGGCGGTGTCCTTTCGGAATGAACGATGCTCTACAAGCAACGCTATCCAATGCAGAACTGAATATTGCGGCGATAGCAGGTCGAGTACCTTGAGATCGGCCATGTCGAGTTCATATCGATTTGCAAAGCCGTCTGCGTCCCTAGAGCATGCCCATTCCCTTGTAAGGTCGAGGCTCTCTGTGCAATAGAATCCCTGTCCATAGTCGTTATGGACTTTCCCCAGGCCAAGCTGAGGAATCTCAATAATTTTCTGAGAACCATGCCACAGTTCCACGCGAGTCTCCTAACAGGTATCGCTTTAGCGATAGTTTACCACAATATCGTCAGAGCGATACCAGTTATCAGGCGCATTCGACCGCCGCCCTCGCTCCAGACTCTCCGGCAGAATAGATATCGCTTGGTATTAGAGGCGCCTCCAATCAATACGATTGAAGGTGCCTTCTCCGCGAGCATTGTTTTGATTGCGTTGGTCGTGCTCTGCGACCAAGATCTTCTCGGTAGGCTTTCTTTTGATTCCGTTGGTCGCGCCTTACGACCAAATTCTGGGACAAGCATATAAATAACTGGAAAACGATGCAAGACGAGTCAAGAAGCCCTGCAATCGCGCTCGTTAACCCAAGGTGGCGAGCCGTTCTATCTAACCCAAATACAGCAAGCAAAAGGAAGGCTTGTAGCTAGCGGAATAGTTCCGATGTCCGCAAGCGTACAAAAATGGCGAGGTACGTACCTCGCCATTCTGACACTTCCTGAGTCCTAGGCCCTTTCGACACCACCTATAATGCGAATCGGCACCGCCGCCCACCCGACCGAATATTGCCGTTCGGCACCACCATTAAACGCCTTCCCGCGCATCCCCGTTACGCTCGGGCTGCCATGCAGTCCAGAGAACGAGGAGGTTCCACATGGCGAGAAGGATCAGGGCCAGGGAGGTCCTGAGGCTGAGGTCGGTGAACGGGCTTTCGCAGAACGCGATCGCCCGCACCGCCCACGTCTCGAAGCACAGCGTCCAGGACGTGCTGGAGGCCGCGCGGGAGCGGGGCGTCTCCTGGGAGGACATCGAGGGGATGTCCGAGGAGGCGGCCTACGCGCTGCTGTTCCCCGGCAGGGGCGACGCCGGGCCGGTGCACGCCGACCCCGACTGGGCCCGCGTCCACCGCGAGCTCGCGAGGACCGGCGTCACGCTCAGGCTCCTGCACGCGGAGTACGCCGACGGGTGCGCGGAGGCCGGCGCGCCGTCGATGTCCTACGACAGGTTCTGCAAGCGCTACCGCCAGTACACGGTGTCGCGCAACGAGGTGAGCCGCGTCGGGCACAAGGCGGGCAGGAATATGGAGGTCGACTGGTCGGGGCCCACGATGCGGCTCGTGGACCCCGCGACCGGCGAGGTCAGGAAGGTGTACCTGTTCGTGGCCTGCCTCCCGTTCAGCCGGTACAGCTACGTCGAGCCGACGCTCGACATGAAGCAGGATACATGGCTGCTGTGCCACGTGCACGCCTTCTCCTTCCTGGGAGGCGCGACGCCCTGCATCGTCCCCGACAACCTGAGGACCGGCGTCACCGCCCACCCCAGGGCCGGGGAGCCGGTCCTGAACGCGGCCTACGAGGAGCTCGCCGCGCACTACGGCTCCGCCGTGATCCCGGCGAGGGTCAGGCGGCCCCGCGACAAGCCGAGCGCCGAGAACGAGGTCTGGGCGGCCGCGACCTACGTGATAGCGGCGCTTCGCGACGAGGTGTTCACCGACATGGCCGCCCTGCGAGCGGCCGTCGCCCGCAGGGTCGCGGAGCACAACGACGCGCCGTTCGCCAAGCGCGAGGGCTCGAGGCGCAAGGTGTTCGAGGAGGTCGAGCGCCCGCTGCTGAGGCCCCTGCCGGCAGAGCCCTACGAGGTGTGCGAGTGGGTCTACGGCCGCAAGGTCCAGGCCAACTGCCACGTCGCGTACGCCCGCAACTACTACTCGGTGAGCCACCTGCTCGTCGGCTCGACGGTCGACCTGCGCGTCACCGAGGGCAAGGTGGAGGTCTTCTCCGGCGGCGAGCGCGTGGCCACGCACCCCAGGTTCCCGTCCTACGCGAGGAACCGCTACTCCACGCGCGGCTCGGACATGCCCGAGGGCAGGGCGTGGTCGGACTGGGACGCGCCGCGCATCCGCGCCTGGGCCTCGAGGGTCGGGCCCTCCTGCTCCGAGCTGGTGGACAGGGTGTTCGCCTGCTACGAGTTAGACGAGCAGGGCTTCAACGCCGCGCTCGCCGTGCTCAGGCTGTCCAGGCGCTACACCCCGGCGAGGCTCGAGCGGGCGTGCGGGATGGCGCTCGCGACCGGGAAGAGGTCGCCGCGCTACCGCGACGTCGAGCCCGTGCTGAGGTCGGGGCAGGACAGGGCGCCGGCCGGCGAGGCGTCCGGGGACTGCGGCTACGTGCGCGGCGCCGGCTTCTACGGGGAGGAGTGAGCATGGACGTCAACGCGGAGACCGCCCGCAAGCTCAGGGAGATGGGGGCGGCCGAGCTGCTCGCCGCCCTCTCCGCCCAGGACGAGGCCGTGTGCGCCGGGATGGCGTTCGCCGAGCGCGTCCAGATGGCGGTGGACGAGGCGCACTCCGACTTCATCACGCAGAAGGTCCGCAACCTGACGAGGAGGGCCGGCCTCAGGTACCCTGAGGCCGACGTCCGCTCGGTCGACTTCTTCGAGGGCCGCGGCCTCGACAGGGTGGCGGTGGCCGAGCTCGCGACCTGCGGGTTCGTCGGGCGCGGCGAGAACGTGGTCCTCCAGGGCCTCACCGGCACGGGCAAGACCTACCTGGCCTGCGCGCTCGCGAAGGCCGCCTGCGCCAGGAGGGTGAGGTCGTGCTACGTCCGCCAGCCCGACCTCGAGGACCTCTGGCGCGAGAGCCGTGACCGGCCCGGCGGCGAGCGCAAGCTCGTCCGCAAGTACGGGGCGTTCGGCCTGCTCGTGATAGACGAGTGGCTGCTCGACAGGCCGGACACCGAGTTCAGGTCGATGCTGCTGGAGCTGATGGAGCTGAGGTACGGCACGGCCTCGACTGTATTCTGCACCCAGTTCAAGAAGAAGGACTGGCACCCGAGACTCGGCGGCGGGGTGCATGCCGACGCCATCATGGACAGGATCGTGCACAACGCGGTCTGGGTCGACATGGGCGAGGCTAACATGCGGCAGCGCCGCGGATAGACCGGTAGCAATAAAAAGGCACCGGGGCCGATATCGGCCCCGGTGCCCAGGGTCGATATCGGCGGTGCCGTTTCGCGATATTTGGCAGTGCTCAAGCGAGCAAATACTCAACTTCCGAGACAATCGCCTCTTCGGTGGTTGAATTCACTCACACTTCAGGGGCTTTTAGAGCCGCATCGATTAGGTCGGCTGCGTTATCGAAGCGACCGCACTCCCCCGTCGCAAAGAATGCATCACCTTCACGGATGGCCTCGAGGGTCTCCGGACTGGACTCATTGGAAGGAAAGGGTTGAGGGTTGGTATTCGCAAGCTCCTCGTCCTGTTTACAGCGCTTCATAGACGCGAACCTCATCCTGCTCGATGCTTTTGCGGAAGGGCGGGCGCATATGCTCTAGTGGGTTGGTGACGATATCAACCTTTCGCCCAAGTGTCTTCTCGAGCTCATGGGAGAGTTCGTATAGCGCGCCGAACGTCATGGTGTTGCCGCAGACTAGACGCAAGTCAATATCGCTATCGAGCGTTTGTTCGCCCCGTGCAAACGAGCCAAATAAATATGCTTCGCTGACGTCGTATTGAACCAGTACGCGGGAGGCGGCAGCGGTTATGTCGGTAGGTGAGATCATGGGTTATTTGCCGTTCAACAGTAGAACGTCAGAGGGCCAGCGCCGAAACCGCCGGTCCGGCTTTTTGGTGTTCGGCGAACTCGAAGATAAACGGGGCGTTTGGGCTAACAAATTCTGTCAAGAAATTGAGGTCATCAGCAGTAAATCCTTCGACGTTGAACCATTTGATCGCAGGCAAGAAGCATTCCGCATGGTCAAAGCCAAAGTCAACCGGGCGCTCGACGGCTACGCGAACGGTTCCGTCTTCTCTTGTCTCTGAGTAGGCAAACTGGGTGCCATCATCAAGCTGAACGTAGCCCCAAAGCACGGCTGCCTCCTTAGTGTTGATATCCGAGTATAAAGAGCAGACTAGATGTAATGCGGCGTGAATTGAATTATTCCCATAAGACACGAACTCTGACAGTTTGCCCTGTCTGTTGCCCTATTCAAAGAAAGTGAGGGTATTGGCGTAAACCAATACCCTCACTCAAGAGCAATTGATCGTACCTTAGGTCAAGTCTCCCACGAATTGAGCCACCCTACTTACTGAAATGCAAGAACAACTGCCGCGACAATGCTAGCAATGCCCAATACGAGAGGCAGCGACGCCTTCTTTTCCCTATCTTTAACAAGGAAGGTCTCGATTGCGGATGCAAGAACCAGAAAACCGCCAATAATCAGCAGGTCGAGCGCAACAAATCTGACGGTTGTAATATCGGAAGAAAGGCCTCCGACGTTGACATTTACAAGCGTAAAGATTGCGGCAAAGATGGCGAAGAGGGCCAGAACGTTGCCATAGATGCGAGACTCAATGTGGGCAACTTCATCCTTTTTGTCCTCGACCTTTTTAAGTTCCCCGGCATAGACGTCGGAATAATCTGCAAGTCCGTTAAAGTTGAGCTCATCAGAGAAAGCGCCGTGGTAAGGATGGGCCACCGTGCCATCAACGTGCTGGAATGCGACCTGCCCTATACCCTTAGACTTATCGAGCGTAATAGTGTTACCGCTTACGTTTGTAACACGGTAGAACAGCCGTGTTCCATGCCCGGGAAAATATAGCGGCGCATCCAAAGAAAGCCCCTGGCGAATGCGCGAATTGCGCAGAAGCACGCTCGCGGTCAAATCGTTTGGCAACGCAACACATTCAACGCATGAGACGAATGTCGAATCTCCGGGGCCAAGCTCTACCTCGGATTGCTTGCTTTCGTTGATGTAGAATCCCTCGGTGCGCAAGTCATACGTAACCTGTCCGATGTTCGAAGCATCGGCATTGATAAGCACCTTGCTGTCGATTAGCTCCTGAATCTTAGTATCGCTCAAGTACATACGAACCACTTCCTTAGGCCTCCGAGTATAGCACCAAGGCATAGCAACAGTGACTGCCCCCAAAGGGGACATAGGGGAAGTGAGCTTAGTTGGATACGAGATATCGGCCTGAACAATATCTAGCCTCGGATATGTTGCTAGAGAGCGGTTTGGGCTTGACGGTTCGATTATCTCTTCGTTTCCGCAAATCGAGCGTTTTAGCAGCGAATCGCGGCGCATAGGAGCGCTATACCGAGTAAGAAAAGCGTTAGGGATGCGGCAGACCAGTAGCTGTCGGCGGCCTTGGGGAGCGAGGCGGTCGTCGCAGTGGCGGCCTTGGGCCTAGAGGCCTTGGCGACCGTGGTGTTGGTCACTGTGGGCGTGGTCACCGTCTTAGTCGCGGCCGCGGGCTTCAATGTGGGATTCGTGGACGGATCCGCAGTTGGCTCGCCGATAGCGGGGTCAGTGCCTGGGGCGGACGGACCATCGCCCGGCACATCGGGCCCACCGGTCTCCCCCGCCGACGCCGTGGTATCCACGGGCTCAATCACCACACGCGCTGCCACGGACCCGCCGGCATCCACCACGCCGCCTGCGCCAAAGGCCCCGCCCGCAGGCGCCACAAAGCGCGCGGATGCAAGCGACCCGCCCAAACAGGCGACGCCGCCGTCGGCGCCCAACGCATCCAGCCAGGACGCATCGACGGTAAGCTGCCCGGCCGCGACGCCGCCAGCAGCCCCGTCCAGCAGGCACACGCCATAGGCGCGCACGCCCGCCCCGGAGCCCGCGCCCGCGGCGACAACGCGACCACCGCCGCGAACGGCAAGACCGTCCGCGATCACGCCGGCCACCCGCGCATCCGCGATGCTGGCGCCGTCTGCCCGCGCTTCAACCTTGCAGCCGTCCACCGCGAGCGTCCCCGACACATGAATCCCGCACTGCGAGCCCGTGGCCACCAGCGACCCGGTGCCGCGGAGCGTCAGATCGCCCCACACTTCCATGCCACAACGCGAGATGTCCATGTCAGGCGCGCTCGTCTCGACAACAGTGTTCTGCCCGGTTAGCGTCACCACCAGGTCGCCGTCGGCACCGATGGCCTCGCCCGTGTAGCCGTTAAGCTCCAGATGGTCGGCATCGGTCCAGGCCCACCCGGGGCCCGACGCGCCCGGCTCGTAGTACGTGGCGCCCGCAATGAACAGGCTGTCCGCGCCCGCGGCATAAGAAGGCCCGCCCAGCAAAACGCATAGGCAGGCCATGACAGCAAACAAGATGTAGTGACGGCTAGTGTGGAACGCGGAAGCAAACATAACCGCTCCGATCTTCGCAAGAGCCAATGGAAACTGCATCAGGAAATTGCCTGGTAGCAGCAGTTATTAGTGTAGCGAGATCAGGCGAGTGGCGAACGATTTGCCTGTAAACGAACCCAGAAAATAGGTGTAAATCGTTTTGCCAATCGGTGAAAGGAGGCTAAGTTCGACGAAGCTCGGTAGACTGTCGACGGCAACGCGCCAGCCAACGACACATTAGCTCTGACGCTCCTTAAAGATTCGCAAAGCTATCTCTAGCTCGGGAATATCATCGACGATTACTTTCCAAGCAAGGGATCGATCAACCTCTCGATAACCATGCGCTACGAAGTTGCGAAAACCCCTAATATCATTCCAGGGATACTCCGGAAAAGCTGATTGGACTTCATCAGAAAGATGGAGCGCATCCTCAGCAATTCTGTAAACAGGGCTCATGATTGCGTCGTAGGCAAGTTCGCCTTCCTCGCTTCTATCGCAAACAAAGGAACTCTCCGTAGAGCCAAAATGGTCGATACGTTTAGCGAGCGTCTCGCAATCAGACAGAATGACATCGATGAGCTCAGCGTCTCGCTTACGCCGCTTCATAAAGACGCACCTCATCCTGTTCAATGTTTTTGCGGAAAGCCGGACGCATGTGCTCGGGCGGATTAGTCACAATCTCAACCTCTCGCCCGAGCTCCTCTTCAAGTTCAAGGGAGAGCTCGTACAGTGTGCCGAATGTCATTGTTTCGCCGCAGACTAGACGCAAATCGATATCACTATCTGGCGTTTGCTCGCCGCGGGCGAATGAGCCAAATAGGTACGCCTCGCGGACGTCGTAACGAGACAGTACGCGAGAAACAGCAGCGGATATATCGACAAGAGTAATCATGCCTCAATTTTACTTACCGATTGCACGGAAGGCAATCGCCATACGTCTGCTACACGGACGACAGTATGACAGACTTGACGCTAAACATCATCTTCTGCATTTCCAGTGCCCCAGCACACTTCTCTTCGAAGACGCTGTAAACCAGGCTTCTGCAGAAACTCCGACGGAATGGCCCTCTTCGTATCCCCCATCGCATTATGGCGCCAGTCGGCAAGAGGTATGTAACAAGCCTTTCGCGCGCGTGTAAGCCCGACGTAATGCATATTGAGTGATTGCCTATAGGCATCATAGTCTTGGTCCTCGTATTTGTAAGGGGGCATGATGTACTTATAGCAGTCGAGACAGAACACCACATCGAACTCAAGCCCCTTCGCCTTGTGGTATGTAAGCAGGTTCACCTCGTCTTTACGAGCAGGCCGGAAACCGCCCCTAAGCTGATCGAGATCAGATAGGACCTCGATGAGATCGATGCGCGCCTCTGGGTCGGCCACACCCCCAAGACATAGCTCTTCTAAGCCGCAAAAGGAATCGTAAAGATCACTCCATGAATCATCTGAAGCATTCTTCAGAGCCAGCAGAAGATCGTTAGCCGCAAACCGTGCGCGGGGCATTTGACCCGCAGGAATATACCTGTCGAGAAAATCACCCACATAACCACTTGAGTATAGAAACGCCAGCAGCTCCCTGAAGAATATGCGGGATCGGCTGAAGCCAACGTCAAGCTTCGTGGAGATAATAATCTTAGAAGGTATGTCAAGAAGTTCTGCATACCGCTCGAGCATCATGTTAGATGTTGACAAAAGAGCGAACTCGTTGCGGTTGCTGACTTCGTATCGTTCGGAAATCACATCTAGATGCTCACGGATGTTGCATGCTATGTTCCTTTCGTCGCCCGACATCTTAACCAACAGAACTCTCTTATCTTGACATGCATGAGAGGGCACTTGTGCATCCAGAAGCCTTAGCGAGTAGTCAGCGATGCTCCAGTGGCACCTGTGGTTCTCGGTAATCTCGAAAGTCTTGAATCGTGGGTCCGCAATCAGCTCATTTAGGAAGGCAGGAGACCGGCCGTCATACGCGAAGATAGCTTGGTCCATATCCCCGAAAGCAATACCGCGAATCCCGAGGTCGACAAGTTCTCTGAAAAGCATGTGCTGGGCAAGGCCGCAGTCTTGGTACTCGTCGATGAACACTGCGGTATAGCGAGCACGCAAGAACTTCCTCACGGCGGAGACGTGCCTTACCATGCAGTAAGCGACCTCGCTCAAAGACGAGACAGGCAGCACGCCCAAAGAAAGCGCCTCGCGGACAAGGTCCCAGCGGTCATCGCTAGGGCTTGTCCAACGGTCCTTGATCTTTGAGACGGGGAGCAACCGATCGTCATCGGCTACATCAATAGTGAGTGTTCGACCCACGACATGGGAGACAAACTGCTGGATAATCATGGTCAGGCAGAACGCATCGATCGTACCGAAAAATGAATTGCCACCGCGCACCCCTAAACTGGAGCATCTATCCCTAAGTTCGGCACTGGCCTTCCTAGTGTAGGAAATGGCAACAATACCCTGATAGCTCAAAAGATCCTCAGATGTCTTGGCTATCATTCTCGTCATTGTGAATGTTTTGCCGCTGCCCGGCCGCGCAGAAACAACGGCCGACTCTTCGCAGGCGATTACCTTAGCCTGCTCTTCAGTCGGCTTAATCATCACAACGGCTCACAGAAGCCAACAGCTGGAGTCTCCGAAGCGGTTGGCAGAAAGCGCTTTCTGCCAGACATCCCAATTCGCTTGAATGCTTAACGATGAACGCATGCATACTCTCGGCCTTGCGCTTGGTCATTGCAGCGTAAAGATCTTCCTGGTCTTCCAGGCCATAATGCTCTTCCAGCACGCTGCGAAGATCGCTCGCGATAAGATCATGCTCAAGGTCGCGATCTGAAAGATAAATCCCTTCAAAATTAAGGGAGTTGCGCAGCTCATTGACAACCGAGGCAACCTCAATAGGGACAGCAGGTCCGCCATCCCACGTTAAGGAATCCCTGACTTTAAGCCAAGCCGATTCAGCGCAGGCGCGCCCAAGAGATTCAGCGATTCCATATGCACGAGTAACGCCGGCAAGCCTGTATTGTTCCCTCTTTGGGACTTTGAACACATCGTTGTCGGTGCGCAATATCCAGGGAATCCCAAGGGCCTCGCAACAAAGCACGTAAGGCTTGAAGCCGACGCCATCTACAGAGAGAATCGTCAGATTCTCCCGGTCAAGATTTATGCCGATGGCTTTTGCAAGGGCTCGGAAGAAGATGGTTTCCGATGGCCCTTCCACCAAGAACACCCCTCGGCTGAAAAAGACTTCCGCCACGATAGGGTTGAGACGATAGCCCAGGGCCTTAACTTCCCTGCTGAGGTTAGGGCCAGAACAGACGGGCTTACCCATGCCACCCATCATCACAAGTGCATCGGACACAAATTTTTCGACAATCTGAGGCGAATGAGTAGTAATGAGAACCTGCCCGTCAATGCAGCCAGAAAGATACTTTGCCAATGCCCGCTGCTGCTGCGGATGAAGGTGCGCCTCAGGCTCCTCTATAGCGACAATAGTCACCTTCTCAACGGGGTTTTTCAGGCTTCTCTGAGAAAGCCAAGTAGAGAAGAACAGTTGGTTGCTTCGGCCCTCACCGCCAAAAGTCAAGGGAGCATCGTCGGACAGATAGGCGAGTTGAAGGTTATCAAGCAGTTTACCCGCGTCCGTGTTTCCAGCCACAAGACGGGCCTCGCGCCCCTCGTTCAACGCCGACATCCTAGCCATCTCGTCGTTAACTGATTTAAGGGCATTAGCTATGTAATGTAACTCACTAATCCCGTCATTCAACGATTCGAGGCTGTCTTGGATTCCTTTGATTGAAACGTCATCGTCATGAGCATCGTCCTCGTTTCGATTGTTGCGCGCGGCTTCGAGTAGCGTTGCCTGACTGCGTTTGAGGAATCGGGTGGCGTCACGGGTGCTATCGACATACTCGAGCGCTAGATGCTTGATATAGAAGCGAGACTGCACAGATTCGATCTCGGACACTTCATTTCCAGCCAAGAACGAATAGTCCCCATCTCGGCTACAGGTATAGCCAATAACGGTTCTGCCGTTGGCTAGCCTACCGCCAAACGCACTAATCAGACAATCCTCGTGGATATCGCATAATGTCGCAGTTATCTCCACACGATAGGGATTGCTTGTGCAGTTAAAATCGGATGCAGTAAGCTCGAAATCCCTAGCGGAAAAGTTGGGGTCGAAAAGGATCCTCAGAGCAAAGAGGAAGTTGGTCTTCCCCGAATCGTTGGGTCCGAACACAAGAGTCTTCTTTCCAAGCTCGACGACGACGTCGTCGAAGTTCCGAAATCCTTTGATATGAACTTTTTCGATTCTCATGGTAGAACCACCGCCGTTCTTAAAGTCTTGGTATCAGCACATTATTTATTCATAGCTACCTATGCATCGCCGAAGCTTTTCGCCCACAAGCGCCATGCATAGGTCGTATTGCTTTATAAGTTCATTCATTGCGGCATTTAGCTGCGACTCGTTTTGCGATTCGAGCGACATACGGCGCGTTTTTTCGCGGTACATTATCATGGCGTCGTTTAGTCCATTACCGGGCAAACGCGCGCTAAGCAAAAGGATATCCTCTAAATACCGACGCTGAGCTTCAGAGTCATCGTCGTCAATAAGCCACTCGATAGAATTTCTTCCGGCTGCGGCATGCTTCAGCATTTGGGCATAGCACTTCGCGTTGGCGCGCATGCTGTGCTGAATCGCTTCTTGAAGACGCGTCAGGTTTTCCCTTTCGTATTGTCGCCAATCATCCTCTAGCGTTAGTCTTCTTTTCATGTCTTCAAGCTCGTTTTGATGCCTGATAGTCATGTGTGTTGCGAGCAGCGTTACGCCGCCGCCGATTAGGGTGCCAACAAGAGAAGATAGCATTGAAACGAGAATAGATTCACCCAGCAATTTCAACCCCTATCAAGTCAATAGTTTGCAACTAACTTGGATTTCGTTGATTCTACATCCTGTATAACCATTGAGTGGTTGTCTTGCGAGCTCAAAACAAATATCAGCGCCTAGGTAAACTGCGAGATAGTGTTGAGTTCGCATATGTGGAGACTGTTGCCGTGGACTTTACGCCCCCGTCCTCAGGTTAGATGATTTTGATATAGGTCGAGCCCTCGAGCGCCGTCAGCTCTCCCCTATTCCCTCTTAAACAGATCCCTCGTGTACACCTTGTCCGCCACGTCCGTGAGCTCGTCGCTCCAGCGGTTGGCGACGATCACGTCGCAGCCGGCCTTGAAGGCCTCCAGGTCGTGGGTCACCTCGGAGCCGAAGAACTCCGGCGCGCCCAGCGTGGGCTCGTAGACCACCACGGGCACTCCCTTTGCCTTCACGCGCTTCATGACGCCCTGGATGGAGCTCGCGCGGAAGTTGTCGGAGTTGGACTTCATCGTCAGGTGGTTGACGTCCGCGATCAACTTCGGCTTGCCGGCATGCTTGAGATAAATAGGATTGTGTATGGCCTTGCTCTCAACAAGCGATTCGAGTTGTGCGGTTATACCGATGGATGCGATTCTTGGTAAAGCGCAACAACTTCAAGTTGATAAACAGGCTTGCCGCTAATTTCCATTATCGCAACTGAATCACATTTAATTGGACCGGAATTTAAGGCCGCCACTGACTTGATAAGCGCCTCTTTGCTGTCGGTGTCCGTAATTTTGGTAAATACAGTATTTTTCATCAATTGCGTTCCGTCTGGAAACACTCGTTTGATTTGTGCCAAACAGGTCAGTTCTACATCTATAATATCCTGCCGATTAGCTTGATATAGATTTTGGTCAGTTATCGTACCAATTACGGCATAAGCATCGTTTTCGGAGACTATCTCTTCTGCGGAAAATAACTCTTTGGTGATAGCTCCGATTTTTTTCAATGAAGCTGAGGTGGCGTTATTTGATTCCTTGAGCTTGGTTCCGCCAACCCCTTGCATTTATTGGCTGAGCTCAGTCATTTCAATCGCTTCATCAACGAGACCTTTAATGGAATTGATCTTAAGATTGACCGGAATGCACCACCATGCTCAACATTGAAGTTGTGGTCTGGACCAACTTTGATTCCTTAGAACTCGAATTTCCAGAATTCTTATTAAGCTCCGCTTCGGCTGTTATCCCAAGCTTAAAAATCTTAAAACCAACGCCAGCGCCCCCTCTTTTTGAGGAAGTTTTTCCTGAAGACGATTCTTCTTTAATCTCTTCGTATTCAGAAAAGCCCCTATTTAGAATCGCGTAAATATCCAACAGTCTATTTTGGTTTACATAGTATGGGAAAAATACCGAATCAGTTACAGATAAAGGTTTCTCGTCCATATTCCGAATCCCTTCCAGACGATAATCAAATTGACCTCTTGTAGAAAAGAAAGTCTACAAGAGGTCAATTAAACAAATATATTTAGCTTGTTAACACTGGTAGAAAACCAGGCAGGTTACATATGCCGCACCAAATGTCGACTGTTCTATAAGCTCTTCCTCCACACCATCTTGTCCACGACGCCGGTGTAGCTCTGGATGATCTTTACCACCTTGGTGGATACGGTTTCGTCGGCGTAGTCGGGCACGGGCGCCTCGGGCAGCGACCCCTCCGCGTCGAGCTCGACGGCGGTGTGGACGGCCTGCAGCAGTCCCCTCTCAGAGATACCGGCGAGCGTGAAGCAGGCCTTGTCCAGGGCCTCGGGGCGCTCGGTGGAGGTGCGGATGCACACCGCCGGGAACGGGCGGCCGATAGACGCGAAGAAGCTGGACTCCTCGGGCAGGGTTCCGGAGTCGGACACCACCGCGAAGGCGTTCATCTGCAGGCAGTTGTAGTCGTGGAAGCCCATGGGCTCGTGCATGCGCACGCGCGGGTCCAGTTTGAAGCCGGTGGCCTCCAGGCGCTTGCGGGAGCGCGGGTGGCAGGAGTACAGGATCGGCATGTCGTATTTCTCGGCCAGCGCGTTGATGGCGGTGAACAGGCTCGTGAAGTTCGCCTCGGTGTCGATGTTCTCCTCGCGGTGGGCCGAGAGCAGCATGTACTTCTTCGGCTCCAGGCCGAGCTCGGTGAGGACGTCCGAGGCCTCAATCTTGTCAAGGTTGGCGCGCAGGACCTCCGCCATGGGCGACCCGGTGACGTAGGTGCGCTCCGGGGCGCAGCCGGTGTCCCTGAGGTAGCGGCGGGCGTGCTCGGAGTAGGCCAGGTTGACGTCGGAGATCACGTCGACGATGCGGCGGTTGGTCTCCTCGGGCAGGCACTCGTCCTTGCAGCGGTTGCCCGCCTCCATGTGGAAGATGGGGATATGGAGCCTCTTGGCCGCGATGGCGGACAGGCAGCTGTTGGTGTCGCCCAGGATCAGCAGCGCGTCGGGCTGCACCTGGACCATCAACTTGTAGCTCGCGGCGATGATGTTGCCCACGGTCTCGCCCAGGTCGGCGCCCACGGCGTCCAGGTAGACGTCGGGGTCGGCGAGCTCCAGGTCGCGGAAGAAGATGCCGTTGAGCGTGTAGTCGTAGTTCTGCCCGGTGTGAGCCAGCAGGCAGTCGAAGTGGCGGCGGCACTTCTTGATGACCTCGGACAGGCGGATGACCTCGGGGCGGGTGCCCACGATGATAAGCAGCTTCAGGCGGCCGTCGTTTTTGAATCGAATCATCTTGTCTTCTCCCATATTAGTCATTTAAATCCTTCTTAATCGCTTGCCTGAGTGAGAGGTCCGGCGGAAATTTAAACAGTCGATTTGCAGCCAGCTTAACAAGTACCCCGATGTAATCCTTGGCGGGGTACAGCAACTTCCGCTCGATTAGCCGTTCATAGGTCTTATCGAGCTCAACAGTCTCAGGATGTCTGAGCGGAAATGAGAGTTCGTAACCTCCCATTGAACAGAACCGGTTCGTCATGTCTAGCGAGAGGTCGTTGCCGCCGTGCTCCGAGCAGTCGTCAACACCAATGTTCTCTATAAGGTTCACCGACGGGGCGACGCCATAAAACCCGCCCGTCCTGAGGGTCCATGCCATATGGTAATCCCAAGAATAATAACGCCCAGTACGGCTCTTATGCGCCTTCTCGTACTCCACGTTGAACAGCTGCTGGAGATAGAGTCGTCGTACCGAGTACGTGCTACGAGCGCACCTCATGTCCTCGGGATTTGTCTTGTTCAGCTCGAAGTCATAGGAAGATAGAAACTTGTCTCCCCACGATGCCCATCCGCATGGCATAAGCTGCCTCGTAAAGATGTATGAGGCATTCCGTGGCGCTTCGTATTGCGATAGGTAATTAGTCCCGCAGATCCAAAGGATCTTATCATTGTCACGGTAACGAGCTAGCATTTCTGCACAGAAGGGAAAGAAGGACGCAGAAGGTAAATTATCGTCCTCCAAGAAAATGGCAACAGGCTCCCGCTCGAACACTCGTTTCGCGCCAAGTGCGATGTTTCCGTATACGCCCCTATTTTCCTTTGCGTAGTCTCGAATAACCTCACAGTCCCAAGTAATAAGTGAGTCGACGCCACGCCTCACTTTGTCGACAGCGAGGCGCTCTGCCTCATCTCTCCCCTGGTCAGCGATGAGATAGAGCTTACTAGGCCGAACCTCAGCGAGTCTATCGAAAATCCTCTCAAGAGTATCGAGTCGTTTGAAAATGAATACTGCGACGGGAATGTCGAACGTCTTGTCACCGCTCAATGTACGTGGACTCCTTTCTGAAAAGCTCAAGTGTGCGTGCGCATTGATCCTTAGAGCCCTTGTGGTTGAGGACATAAGTTTTCGCACGGAAGGAAAGTTGGTGCAGATCTTCAGGATCCATCGCGAGAGCTCGATTCAAAGCCGCTTTAAGGCCTCCGTCTGTTGCATCGATGAAAAGACCTTCATAGTCTTCAGGCATTCCATCCAGCCTGTAGGCGACGGTTGGCACACCCGATGCAAGGTACTCCATCATCTTCGAGGGAAAACTAAACTTCGTGTAATCCCCTTCGTTCTTGCGCGGGTTAACGAGAATGGTGGCGCCATTGCGCAGGCCTTCAATCTCTTGGGACGGCAGTACGCCCAGGTATCGCACCATAGGATTCTCAGACTGCAGAGCCGTCATCTCATTTGCCGCCTCGCCGTCACCGCAAACAACAAGACCGATTCCTGTATCGTCAAGCCCCTTAAATGCAGAAATTAACTCGCCTAACCCATAGCGGTATTGGAGCGTCCCTGTGTACAAGATATACCGCTCGGGCAGATCCCGTACGATGGCTTCAGGCTCAGAAGCGTCATGTTCGTCAGCAATGCCCTCGACAACGGCACACTTCGTCAAGTCAACTCCAAGGTAAGGAGCCATTGCAGCTGTCAAGGGGACGTAGCAATCCATGCCCTTCATGCCTATTGAAACAAAATGGTTCTTAAGCCTGTGTAAGAATCCCGTTCCACGGCTACCCAGCTCCATGTATTGAGGTAAATCAGGAACGATAAGGGCGACAATGCTATTGGGAAAATTCTTTTTTGCGTGATGCAGCGCAGTCACAATGGGATAAGTGGCGGCATAGCCAACGAAGTAAAGTTGTTCACAGCTTCTGGGGTTAACCTTATCAATCTCAGAGCACAGCCTAGCAGCACGCGAGAACTCTTTTAAGACCGGTAGGTTAACGAAGCCAGGCCCAACATCTTCACCAGAAATTTCGGAATGCCGAAAGCTATATCGTGGAACGAAAATGCCGGAGTACCTCTTAGGGAAGGAACCGACGTATTCCGAGTTTATAAGGTGGACGTTTTCAGTACCAAGGCATGAATCGTAACCTTTAACAAACTTCCACTGAAGATTATTTGCGGCGCTTTGAAGGCCGGACTTCGTAAGGCGTCTGATTTCATCTTCACGCTCGCGTGGAAATAATCCGCCGATAAAGTATAACGTTTCTAAATTTTTACTTTTCTTCAACGGGACCCTCCTCACTGCCCGCGGTAAGCCAGCGGTTTGCAATATGTTGAGCAATCAGGACAGGAACGAGCACAAGACCGTTAGCGTATACAACCGAGGCCCAACTGGTCACATACATGGACAGGATCGCTGAAACTGGATATTTTGCGATGGCACCGAGGCAATAGAAAATTACCTGAGGCCTCAAGCGATTCGTGGCGTTACCGAGGCATGTCTCAGAATTGGTTAACACAGTCGCGATGACGAGAAAGATGAGTGAAAAGGACTCGTAAAGCGTGAGGGTCGGCGCCTGTTCTTTTAGCCATACGCTAAGTATGGAATTGATAAGCAGGCCGATAACGACCGTTCCCACGGATGCGATTGCCGAGAGCCCCAAATACTTTCTATGCACGGAGAGGAGTCTACGTCTATTCCCCGACGCAAAGGAACTCGCCATGTCGGACCAGATGGGCTGAGCCATGACACCGAAAAAGACAAGAATAAGATTGAAAACCCTATAAGCCACAGAGTAAGGAACGACGCTATCGGAGCCGCAGAGAGAACCGATGAAGAGCTCGTTGGTCGACGACACGAAGAGCAGAGCAATCTGAATAACGAAGAATTGAATGCCGAGCGAGCCAAGCGAACGGAAGTAATCTGTCCTTACGTCCTTTAATCTCGGTGTATAGCCCTTGAGTTCGGTGGCGAAAATTACAAAACCAGCGGCGACTAGCGGAACCGATAGGGCGATTATCTCGACTACACACATGTACATGAACCGCTCACCAGCCCCCGCCAGGGGAGGCGGGAAAGCTATGGCGACAAGGATTAGACAGTTGGAGAAAAGAAGGAGAAGCGCCGGAGCAGCGTTGCGCTGGACAGCGTAAAACAGAGAGTTCACGAGCTTAAGAACGAGCTGAAGCAAAGTACCTGCGATGACGACAATCATACATGCGGTAAGATCACTTCTGCAGATTTCACTATCCCCAACGGAGAAGACAGAGTTCCAGGGAACGAAGGCAGAGACCGCCACGCCAAGGGGAATCAGCGCGATCACGATCGCGCCAAGGAAAATAACCGACGATGAAATTACGACGCGGGCCCTTTCGGAGTCACCTTTATTCAACGCGTAAGTCAAATCGTTGCGAAGTCCGTTGCCAATTCCGAAATCAAAAAAGGAAATCCAGTTCAACACAGAGAGAACGGTAAACCAAGCGCCGAGAACTGCATCGTTCGAGAAGAACGACATCATAATGGGCGTCGAAATTAAAGATACAATTAAGGCAAGAACTTTGATGCACGCGTTTGCCGCAACGCTTAGTTTAAGATTATATTTCATGGGCGCCCCCATAGCATTTAACGGAAGAGCGTTCCGAACTCTCGTTAGAGAGGGAGAGGAAGGAAAATACCAATATATAAGTCATGGCCGAAGCGGTATGCGGTTCTTTGTTGATTACTAAAACGAACAGCAAAGCGAGCATAATGCCTGCGGATAGAGGAAGACGCCGAGTTCCGATAAGGGCGTATAACGTAACCCCCCACATCGCGAAACCAGAGACACCGAACGCGGCAAGTTGAAAGAAGCTCGTTGTCGTCAAAGAATCAATGGTTGGGGAGCCCGCTGCAATGGCAGAATAGGCCTCCAGGGCATCTCCGTAACCTAATCCCAAAACGGGGCTTGCGGAAAATAGGCTCCAGCACACACCAGGAGACTGAAGCCTCGTGAGCTTTGTGACGGCGTCAGCATCCCCCAGCTTCCAAAATAATGAAGGGTCAATCTGCATAAGCACGTTAAGAATTGTGGAGTAATTCGTAAAAGCCCATAAAACGAGGATGACAATTCCAATCGCGATTGCCACACGACCTCGACCCCCGTTTTTCAGTAATCCAACGGCAAGGGCAAGTGGAAGAAGAAGATAGCCAGCTGTAGATCCAGTTGTGAACAACGTTACGACCAACAAGGCCAATCTAGCTTTTGATGCATTTTTATTAACAATGAACTCAACGGAAATCGCAAGGAGTAGATAAGAAGCAAAAATACCGCTTTCCCAGAAAAAACCCATACTCTTGCTTGCGTCGATATACGCCTCAGCAAACTGAGAGACAATGAAGATGGTTTTGTAATGGACACCGTTGACGTTCTCAAACACGGGGAACGGTAAGTTTATCCCCAACCAATTTGTTGCAATCCAAACCAATAGAGACACACAAGAGGTGGCGCACATAAGCCAGACAAAAATATGACAGAGACGAAGAGACCCCACCTTCCTGACACAAAGGTAGGCTAAAAGAATACAAACCATTAATGTCAAGGAATTCATGACATTTGAACTACTTAAATTGCCGATAGCAGAAAGCAAGATAGGAATCGTAAAGACAAGCGCACCGATCGTTAGCGCCGTATTGTTCTTATCCGCGTCAGAAAGCGTCAGCAGAAGAAAACACGATAGCAGAGCAAACGGTAGGCATAGCGACGAAAAGCCTATCAATGTAGAAACGGCGCTGCAGCTATTGAGGCAAATTGAGAATCCGACGAAAGTCCCAATTAACAACCAATCCAGCCTAATCGATAAGAACCGCCTAGCATAGTTCATTTTTAAACAACTTCGAAAAATGTATCTGGATTCTCGGGGTCGAAGGGCTCGTTGGCCCACATGACCGTCACGAGGTCCTCGGTGTCGGACAGGTTGGTGATGGAGTGCGTGTAGCCGGGGACCATCTCCACGGCGCGCATGTCGGAGCCGCTCACGACGTACTCGTCAACGGGGAACGGGTTGCCATCGGCGTCCTCCCCCACCTTCCTCAGCTTGATAGAAGCGATGCCGGAGACCACCAGGAACCTCTCCCATTTGCTCATGTGCCAGTGGTTGCCCTTGGTGATACCGGGCCTGGACACGTTGATCGAGACCTGGCCGCGCTCCGGCGTGCGCAGGAACTCGGTGAACGAGCCGCGCGCGTCCGTGTTGGGCTTGAGGCTATAAGCGAAATGCCCCGGCTCATAGTAGGAAAGGAACGTGCTCCAGAGCTTCTTTGAGAAGGAGCCGTCAGTGAGGTCGGGCACCGAGAGCGTCTCGCGGCTGTCGCGGAAGCTGTCGAGCAGATAGACGATCTCGCCGAGCGACTTGACGTCAGTTTCCGGGACATAGCAGAAACCGTCACCCTGTATCCTCTCGAGCCCCTCGTAACCGCAGCGGTGCTCCTCGCCGAGCAGGGCGCCCAGCATCTCGCCGACCAGGTCGTCGATGTAGAGGAGCTCCAGCTCGACAGACGGGTCGTTCACGGTGTAGGGGCGGCCGTTGGCGATGGCGTCGCAGAACGTGGCCACGGCGGAGTTGTATCGCGGGCGGCACCACTTGCCGTAGAGGTTGGGGAAGCGGTAGATGAGCACGGGGGCGCCGGTGCGCTCCGAGTACTCGCGGAAGAGGCCCTCCCCGGCGAGCTTTGACTCGCCGTATACGGAGCCCTCGAAGCGGCCCGACAGGCTCGCCTGCGCGGAGCTGGAGAGCATGACGGGGCATTTGTTACCGTGGCGCTCGAGCGTCTCGAGCAGCGTAGAGGCGAACCCGAAGTTGCCCTCCATGAACTCCGCCTGGTCCTTGGGGCGGTTGACGCCCGCCAGGTTGAACACGAAGTCGGCGCGGGAGCAGTACTCGTCGAGCTCCTCGGGCGTGGAATCGACGTCGTATTCCTCGACCTCGAGGGGAAGCAGTGCCTGATACTTCTCGCGGCGGTCCTTGCCGTCCCTTATGTTCTTCAGCGCGCAGCAGAGGTTCTTCCCGACGAAGCCCCTGGCGCCGGTGACGAGGACGCGCACCCTACTGCACCGCCTCGTGCTCGCGGCCCTCGAGCGCCAGCTGCACGTACTCGGCGGTCTTGATCTTGGCGATGGTGCCCTCCACGTCGAGCCTCTCCGTGTTGTGGGAGGTGTAGGACTCGTCGGCCTGGGTCTCCACCTCGCCGTCGACGACGAACTTGTCGTAGTTCAGGTCGCGCGAGTCGCAGGCCACGCGGTAGTAGCCGCCCATGTCCTCGGCCCTCAGGCGCTCCTCGCGGGTCATGAGGGTCTCGAAGAGCTTCTCGCCGTGGCGGGTGCCGATCACCTGGGTGCCCACGCGGCCGAAGACCTCCTGCACGGCCTCGGCGAGGTCGCCGATCGTGGAGGCCGGCGCCTTCTGGATGAACAGGTCGCCGGGGTTGGCGTGCTCGAAGGCGAACTGCACGAGGTCGACCGCCTCGTCCAGGTTCATGAGGAAGCGGGTCATGTTGGGGTCGGTGACCGTCAGCGGCTCGCCCTTGCGGATGCGGTCGATGAACAGCGGGATGACCGAGCCGCGCGAGCACATGACGTTGCCGTAGCGGGTGCAGCAGATGGTGGTGCGGCCGGCGCCGTTGCGGGCGTTGGCGTAGATGATGGACTCCATCATGGCCTTGGACTTGCCCATGGCGTTGATGGGGTATGCCGCCTTGTCGGTGGAAAGGCACACGACGCGGTCGACGCCCTCCTCGATCGCGGCGTGGAGCACGTTGTCCGTGCCGATGACGTTGGTGCGCACGGCCTCCATGGGGAAGAACTCGCAGGAGGGCACCTGCTTCAAGGCGGCGGCGTGGAAGATGTAGTCCACGCCGTGCATGGCGTCGCGCACGCTCTGGGCGTTGCGGACGTCGCCGATGAAGAAGCGCACCTTGGAGGCGAGCTCGGGCGATTTCTCCTGCAGGCGGTGGCGCATGTCGTCCTGCTTCTTCTCGTCGCGCGAGAAGATGCGGATCTCGGCCAGGTCGGTGTCCATGAAGTGCTTGAGCACGGTGTTGCCGAACGAGCCGGTGCCGCCCGTGATCATGAGGGTCTTGTCTTTAAAGCTGCTCATAAGTTACCTTTCTTTTTTAGAAACTCTTAATTGATTCAAATAAGCCATGGGCACGTATGTCCGAATTCAAATTCGAAACGGCACGGCCCTTCAAGCCCGTTATGCGCACCCTACTGCACCGCCTCGTGCTCGCGGCCCTCGAGCGCCAGCTGCACGTACTCGGCGGTCTTGATCTTGGCGATGGTGCCCTCCACGTCGAGCCTCTCCGTGTTGTGGGAGGTGTAGGACTCGTCGGCCTGGGTCTCCACCTCGCCGTCGACGACGAACTTGTCGTAGTTCAGGTCGCGCGAGTCGCAGGCCACGCGGTAGTAGCCGCCCATGTCCTCGGCCCTCAGGCGCTCCTCGCGGGTCATGAGGGTCTCGAAGAGCTTCTCGCCGTGGCGGGTGCCGATCACCTGGGTGCCCACGCGGCCGAAGACCTCCTGCACGGCCTCGGCGAGGTCGCCGATCGTGGAGGCCGGCGCCTTCTGGATGAACAGGTCGCCGGGGTTGGCGTGCTCGAAGGCGAACTGCACGAGGTCGACCGCCTCGTCCAGGTTCATGAGGAAGCGGGTCATGTTGGGGTCGGTGACCGTCAGCGGCTCGCCCTTGCGGATGCGGTCGATGAACAGCGGGATGACCGAGCCGCGCGAGCACATGACGTTGCCGTAGCGGGTGCAGCAGATGGTGGTGCGGCCGGCGCCGTTGCGGGCGTTGGCGTAGATGATGGACTCCATCATGGCCTTGGACTTGCCCATGGCGTTGATGGGGTATGCCGCCTTGTCGGTGGAAAGGCACACGACGCGGTCGACGCCCTCCTCGATCGCGGCGTGGAGCACGTTGTCCGTGCCGATGACGTTGGTGCGCACGGCCTCCATGGGGAAGAACTCGCAGGAGGGCACCTGCTTCAAGGCGGCGGCGTGGAAGATGTAGTCCACGCCGTGCATGGCGTCGCGCACGCTCTGGGCGTTGCGGACGTCGCCGATGAAGAAGCGCACCTTGGAGGCGAGCTCGGGCGATTTCTCCTGCAGGCGGTGGCGCATGTCGTCCTGCTTCTTCTCGTCGCGCGAGAAGATGCGGATCTCGGCCAGGTCGGTGTCCATGAAGTGCTTGAGCACGGTGTTGCCGAACGAGCCGGTGCCGCCCGTGATCATGAGGGTCTTGTCTTTAAATGCGGAAGTGCCTGTCATAAATTAATCCTCCACTAGTTGAGTAAGTAATTTTTCGAGCTTGTCGAAGAACAGCTTCTTCGTGAAATAGCGCTCGTAATAAGCTTTTGCGTTATTGCCAAGCTGCCCTGTGTCGGAAAGTCCAGCAAATTGCGAGGCAATTCGTGCAAGGCCTTCGGCATCTTCGATATCGCAGCAGAAACCGCATTTAGCATCGTCAATTACTCGTTTGGTTTCACCTGAGAGCGCAGCCAAAATCGGTTTACCAGCGGCCATATAAGTTGTTACTTTTCGAGGAAGGGTGTACGTGGCCATGGGGCTGTCTTCAAACGTGACAATCATTGCGTCAGAAGCACCGTAGTACTTGGGCATATCCACAATTGGCTTGCGGCCGTGAAACACAATGTTATTCAGGCCTAGCTCCACAGCCCTCGATCTACATTGCTCCAAACGCGACCCTGAACCAACAATATGAAACACGAGGTTCCTGTCTTTCTGAGCAATGCAAGCGGCTTCAACAATGGTGATAACGGACTGTGCTTGTCCCACATTTCCGGCAAACGTTAGATTGATTTTCGATGAGTCATAACCTTCGCAGGAGCACTTAGTACAGCCGGAAAAGGCGTCATCAGCGTATTGAGGTAGGTATGCCGAGGGCTCACGATTAATTCCAAGACTGTTTGAAAAGTATTCGTCAAACAAAGGTGAAGTAACGGCGATACGATCAGACTGCCTATAAATCCTTTTCGAGACAGCTTTCATCCATTTGTAAGGCAAGGAGGATTCTGAAAAACCACCGGCTGTAAGACTCACTGGCCACAAATCAAAGCAATACAACAGCATCTTTTTTTGATGCTTGCGCGCATAGACAAGACCGGGATCCACCTGCATAACGGGTGAAAACTGATACCCAAGGACAACATCAAATTCTTCATTTAGCGTTCGAGCAAGCTGATTCGCGTTATGCCAGAAAGAGATATAGTTCTTTACGCGATTGAGTGCGCCAGTTTTTCTAGGATATAAGTTGGCGCGATACACAGTCACGCCATTATGATGCTCAATCTGCTTTTGCCTATTTTTATACTCTTCTGGAATGTCAGAGTTGGGCATTCCGGTGTTCGGCAGACCGGTGATAACAGAGACGCTATGCCCTCTATCAACAAGCTCCTCGCATACATCCGAAGTGTTAAATGGCTCCGGCCAATAGTGCTGACAAATAACAAGTATTTTCATTAACGCGCACCGTCGCCAGTGCTCACAACACCAAGTGTCTTAAGCATGATCACAATATCCATCTTGATGCTTCTAGTTTTGATGTACTGGAGGTCAAACATGACCTTCTCACTGGGAAGCAGATCGTAGCCGCCTGTAACCTGGGCAAGGCCAGAAATGCCCGGGCGCACCATGGTGCGGTAATGCCAGCCATGAATACGCTTCTCGAACTCTTCGCAAAACGCGGGACGCTCGGGGCGAGGGCCGATTAGGCTCATATCGCCCTTGAATACATTCCAGAACTGCGGAATCTCGTCTAGACGCGTCTTACGCATAATTTTGCCGAAAGGCGTGACACGCGGATCTTCGTCCTGTGCCCACTGAGCGCCCCGAGACTCTGCATCGGTATACATGCTGCGAAACTTGTAGATATTAAAGACTCTGCCGTCTTTGCCAACGCGGCGTTGAGCGTAAATAACGGGGCCTTCGGACTCGCTCTTGATTTTTACGGCGATAACGGCCATCGGAATTGCGAGCAGAATCAAAGCACAACCACAAGACACAACGTCAAAGAATCGCTTAATAAAGCGATAGAAAAGCCCACCATTAACGACGGGCTTTTCCAATTCGACAGTGTCATGACCGGGTAGCAGCTTCTCCAGCACATCAGCCGGAATACCGTTCTCGCTCAACTTCGGCTCGTGTTTTCCGACATTTTGGAGCTTGGCGGCCCTGCGCCTATCCTCTTGCGCTACGGCAACAGCTGTTGCATCTCCAATTTGATTATCTTGCACTATTTCCTTCAAACCTACGTCCCCGCCCCCGGAGATCCTCCCTGTCCCGTTAAACAATCGCCCGTAGTTAGGCGATCGCCTTTTTAAGGTCCCGCTTTGCTCGCTGCTCGGCTGAAAGCACCGCGAGGCCAACGCGGGTGGTTACGCGTCGGCCGCACAGGTCGAGCTCCAAATAAGCAGTGCTCTTGCGTCTGTTAATGGTTTTAATAAGGCCTTCGTGGCCCAGCAGCGGACCTGCCGTTACCACGACCTGGTCGCCGTCCTTTAAGGCCTCGCTCATGGGTACTACGCGGTCTCCCCTATGCGTAAAACTGCCAATGAGCTGGGTCTCTTCTTTTGCCAGCGGCACAAACCGACCGTCCTGGGCAAGCACCCGGGCAAAGTCGTCCATGCGCATCAGATACTGTTGCACGGTGCGGGGATCTGCCGTATCGCAGATAAGATAACCGGGAAAGAGCGGCTTGGTCGTTTGGGACCTCGGACGATTTTCCGGACCATGCCCCGGCGCTACGCCGCATGGCCCCTC